>JADFXL010000047.1:0-14868 GCA_015233585.1 Alphaproteobacteria bacterium
CCATTGCTCGCGGGTCGAAGGGAGCGCCACGGCAACGCCGGTGTCGGCGGCAATTTTGAGCAGGGCCTGCTTGACGAAATAAGACACCACGCCCGGATTGGCGCCGTGAGTCGATACGGCGGTGGGACCGCCCGGATACTTGTTTTTCACCGCCAGGGCAATCTCGCGCATAGCGTAATTGGAACGACGGGATGGCGGAATGGAGGGGTCCGTGTAGCCGCCTTGCCATGGCTCAATGCATGTGTCCAGATACAAAGCGCCCTTTTCCTGACAAAACTCCATCAGCGCGACGCTGGAGACGTCCACGGACAGATTAAGAAGGAAATCGCCGGGGCCAACCTGTCCGTCCAGTACCGTCCGGTAATTGGCGCGGGTCAAGGGTTCGATGACGACTTTCAAGTTATAATCGTGGGCCTCGTCCAAGCCGCGATTATCGGCGGTCACGACGGTGATCTGCTCTGCGGTCATGACAATATGCCGCAGCAATAGGGGCAATACACCCTGCCCGATGCTGCCGAAACCTACCATGACCAGCCTTCCCGTGAAGGCGACGTGTTTGATGTATTCGCTCACAGCGCAAATCCTCATGTTCAGAGTGCCGCACACAAATATCTGGCGGGCCTAAACCTAAGCCCGCCAGCCAGAATCACCTATGGTGGATTGGAACGAGATGAACCGGCTTCGTCAAAGAGGCGCCGGCCTCGTAGGATTACCCGTGGATACTTTCCAGTTCTTCCTTGACCTTCAGCTTTTGGCGCTTCAGATCCGTGATGTGGGCCGTATCCGGGAGTGGTCGATGGCTCGCAACTTCGATCGCCGTTTCCAGTTGTGCATGTTTTGCCCGAAGCGATTCGATACGCGCATCAACCGACATTGCAAACCTCCCTTACAGATGCTTGATAATACAGTTACTATGCTCCAGTTCTGGCTGATTTTCCAGTGGGAATCAGTGTCGGTTTTCGGGTAAGCGGGAGCGGTGGCGCATGAATCAAAAGCGGCGGATGATCGTGGGCGTGAGCGGCGCCTCTGGCGTCATTTATGGTATCCGCGTCTTGGAAACTCTGCGCCGGTTGGGCGTGGAAACGCATCTCGTCATGACCAGAACTGCCGAAATAACGCTGGCCCATGAAACCGATTTAAACATGGCGGCGGTCGAATCTCTGGCCGGCCGTTGTTACCGGATCAACGATATGGCGGCGGCACCGGCCAGCGGCTCGTTCCGCACAGCGGGAATGATCGTCGCGCCCTGCTCCATCCGAAGCCTGGGAGAAATCGCCAGCGGCGTTACCTCCAACCTTTTGACCCGCGCCGCCGATGTCACGCTTAAGGAGCGGCGCCGTCTGGTGCTGATGGTCCGCGAGACGCCGTTGCATGTGGGCCATCTTCGCACCATGGTTGCGGTATCTGAAATCGGTGCCATCGTCGCGCCGCCGGTACCCGCGTTTTACGCCAGACCCGCTACGCTCGATGACATGGTGAACCACACGGTCGGGCGGGTTCTGGACCTGTTTGGGCTGGAGGACGGGAGTGTAGGAAGGTGGGGAGAGCAAAATTGAGGCGGATTGACGTGTTAGCTCTACTGAGTCGGAATGGCGTTTGGCCCACCTCGTGAATTCCCAAAAACTGGTGGCAGAGTCGACGTTTTCCATTGTCAGCAACTGCGTGCCACCCGTTTTTGAGTATTACGCTTCATCTCCTATCCAGTGCCCATGCCAGGCACACCTTCTGGCAGCATAGATGCTGCCGCCCCGTCATTGTTCCAAAACCCGAAGGTTAGAAGCTCGGGCTTTCAAAATCCACATGATGCCACGGCGTCACACGCAGAATGACGGCCGGATTGACCTGAGGGTCAAGGCGAACATGGTGCCGCGCCCCGCTCCACAAGTGTTTGGCACCGGAAATCAGTTCCTCGACCGCGAAGTTGTCCATGTCCGTCAGGTGCATGTCGAACAGGGGCAACTCGATTTCGCACTCGTGCGTGTCGAAGGGGTCAAGATTGACGGCGATGAACACCATGTTGGCGCGGTCCGGGGTCATCTTGCCGTAAAACAGGATGTTGTCGTCGTGAGCCGTATAAAAATGCAGGTTATCCAGCTCCTGCAAGGCTGCGTTCTCGCGGCGGACGCGGTTGACGGTAGCCACCAGATCCTTGATGTTGCCTGGGCGGTCCCAGTCCCACACTTTGTAATCGTATTTCTCCGAATGGAGATATTCTTCCTTGCCGGGCACGGCGGCATTTTCACACAGTTCATAGCCGTTATAGATACCATAGACGCTGGACAGCGTTGCCGCCAATACCAGACGGATCATGAACGCTGGCCGGCCGCCCTTTTGCAGGTATTCCGGCAAGATGTCCGGCGTATTGGCAAAGAAATTGGGCCGCAGGTATTCGATGGTGGATGACCTGGTGAGTTCGGTCAGGTATTCGGTCAGTTCATGCTTGAAGTTGCGCCAGGTGAAATAGCTGTAGGACTGTGAAAAACCTACCTTGGCCAGCATCTGGAGCACCGGCGGGCGCGTGAACGCCTCGGCCAGGAAAATGACCTCAGGATGCTTGGTGCGCACCTCGCGGATCAGCCATTCCCAGAACGGCACCGGCTTGGTATGCGGATTGTCGACGCGGAATATCTTCACGCCTTGAGCCACCCAGAACAGGATGACGTTGCGCAACTCGCACCACAGCCCTTCCTGGTCAGGGCCATAGAAGTTGACGTTGACGATGTCCTGGTATTTCTTGGGCGGATTCTCGGCGTATTTGATGGTGCCGTCGGCCCGGAACTTGAACCAGTTCGGGTGCTGCCTGATCCACGGATGGTCGGGCGAGCATTGAACGGCGAAATCCAGCGCCACCTCCAGACCGTTGGCGCGGGCCTCATCCACGAGATGGCGGAAATCGTCCAGCGTGCCGAGATCGGGTTGAATATCGGTGTGTCCGCCTTCCTCGCTGCCGATGGCATAGGGGCTGCCGGGATCGTCCGGCCCGGCATTCAGGGTGTTGTCCGGCCCCTTGCGGAACGAGCGGCCGATGGGATGAATGGGGACGAAATAGAGCACGTCAAACCCAAGGTCGCGGATTTCCGGCAACCGGCGCTCACAATCCTTGAAGGTGGCGCTCTTGCCCGGCACCGTGCCCTGGGAGCGAGGGAACATCTCGTACCAGGAGGAATAACGGGCGGCGATACGATCCACGAACACTTCGAGTTCATGATCATAGCGGCTGCCGTCGGAGCGATCGGGCCAGCGGGCGACGCAATCCCCCACCGTATCGGACAGCAACAGTTGGCCGCGCTCGGCGTAATCAGCCGCGTCGAACCGCTTCAGAGTTTCGTTCAGGAATTTCTTGTCCTGGGTCTTGGCCCGTGCCGCGACCTTGGCCAGCAGTTCGCGGCCCTCGTCCAGTTCCAGGCTGACATCCTGGCTCGCCATTATTTTCTTGTGCAATTCATCGCAGAAGGTCCGGTACGTATCGGTCCACGCGGCGACGGTGTAGTAGTAATACGTGTTGTTATCGAGGCGAACGTGGCCGCGCCACAGGTCGAGACCGGGATTGACGCAGGTCATCGGCGTCTCGTGCCAGTCCTTCTCGTCCATGCGGCGGTGCAGGATGACGGCGGCGAGCTTGTCATGACCGTCCTTGAACACCTCGGCGGTCACCACCAGATCGTCGCCTTCCTCCCGCTTGACGGCATAGCGGCCTCCGTCCAGTTCGGGCTGGACGTTCTGAATGGTGATGGGGTGGCTTTTCAAACCTCCCGCCAGGGCCTGCGCGATGGACTGCGCGCAAACCTGGCCATGAGCTTTCCCGGAACTGTTCTTCATCTGCCTGTCCCCCCACATGTTTTATATCTATGCGTTCACGAACACTCTCGTCTCGCACGGCCCCAGCATCACCGTCTCGCCAACCGTCAACGTCTGTGGCTCATGGCCCGGCGTGATCTCCCGGCCACCCGCAACCTCCCCACCAAGTTCATCGACCCTGGCCCCATGGGCGCGGGTCAGATCGGGGTTGAGCAGGGCGAGCGCCCAGCCCCCCCCGCTACGCGGGGATTGCCGCAACAAGGCAACCACCTTGGCATCCCCCACGGGAAGCCGCACCATCGGCCCCTCTTCGTTCAGCACCGGAGACGAGGCTTTCATATGGTTGATTTTCGCAATGGTGCCGGACAGGTCGAACAGTGGCGTCTCCCAGTCAGAATTGCACGTCCGCACCACGTCGAGCTTGCGGCGGAAACCGTATTCGTACCCGACCGGCATCATGACGCCACCGGAAAACCCCGCCGCGAAAAGATAGCGCTGGCGATAGATCCGCTCGATCAACGCCGGGTCGGTATGGCCCTGATGCTCCAGTTCGGTGGCCAGACGCTCGGTGTCATGGCTTTCGGGAAAGGCGACACTGGGGGCGATGCGGCGGAAGGATTCGTATTGCTCCAGCAGCCAGGGGGCCTTGAAGTCCCACCACTTGGCGCTGTTGAACAGATAGTTGAACCCGGCGGAGCGCAGGGCGGCCACCTGTTCGAGCTTGCAACCCAGGGTTTCGGCGAAAAAGGTGGCGTCCCCCCGCTTGAAGCGCGCGAACCGGGTCAGGATCGACCACACCTCGCCCGGCACCTGATAGGCCGCATCGCAGCGGAACCCACGAATGCCACAGTCAATGAAATGGCCGATCAGCTCGCCCCAATAGCTGGTGAGGGCGGTACGGGCGCTGGCGTTCCGGTAGTCGATCTCGGCCAGATCCCCCCATACCGTGACCTTGCGCGAATCGGCGGGGTCGATGGCGCGGGGCGAGTGGAGCGATCCGTCAGGATTGTGCATGAACCACTCGGGGTGCTGCCCGGCCAGGAGCGAGTCCTTGGACGTGTGGTTGATGACCAGATCCATCATCACCGACAGGCCGAACTCGCCCGCCCGCCAGCAAAACGCCTGCAACAATTCCCGCAACCCGGCTTCGGAGCCATCCCACATCCGGTCGTGGATGCGATAGTAGTCCTTGACCGCGTACAGGCTTCCCGAGAATCCCGGATAATGAAACGGGTTCAGATAGATCCAGTTGAAGCCCATCGCCTTGATGCGTGGCAGATGGTCTTCCCACTGGCGCGTGGACCCGCACAACAGCGGGAACAGGTTATAGATGCGCGGCCCCTCGGTTCCGGGAAGCGGGTCCATGCGGTCAACCTCCCAGGCTTTTGTACAGTGCCAGGGTCTGGTGGGCGATGCTGGTCCAGCTATAATTTTGCAGCACCCGCTCCCGGCCCTTGGCCCCCATGGCATCCCGGAGCGCCGGATTGCGCGCCAGCCGGTTGATGGCCTCGGCCATGGCGGCGGCGAACCCGTCCGGATCGGTCGGATCGTGGGGCATCTTGTCCGACAGCTTGGCGTCGATGAGGAAGCCGGTTTCGCCGTCCACCACCACCTCGGCGATGCCGCCGACCTTGCTGCCCACGACGGGGGTGTTGCAGGCCATGGCCTCCAGATTGATGATCCCGAACGGTTCATAGATGGAGGGGCAGCAGAACACCGCCGCCTGGGAATACAGGGCGATGGTAGTCTGGCGCTTGACCATCTCGGGAATCCAGATGATGCCGGGGCGGTGCGACTTGAGACCGGCGACCATGGCCTCCAGCTCGCGTTGCAGTTCCGGCGTATCCGACTCGCCAGCGCACAATACGACCTGGATGTTGGCATCGAGTTGCGGGATCGCCTGGAGCAGGTAATAAAGCCCTTTTTGCCGGGTCATGCGGCCGACGAACAGAACATAGGGCTTGGCGGGATCAATGCCGTACTGATCCAGCACCGCGCGGTTCTCGACCTTTTGGTATTCGTCAGTGTCGATGCCGTTGGGGAGAACGGGCACCCGCTCCGGATCGACGTTGAACAGCCTCAGGATGTCCTCGCGGGTGCTTTTTGACACGGCGATGACCGCATCGGCCATCTCCAGCGCCGTCTTCTCAATCCACGAGGAAAGATCATAACCCCGGCCGATCTGCTCGCGTTTCCAGGGCCGCAGCGGCTCCAGCGAGTGAACCGTGATGACCAACGGAATACCGTACAGGATCTTGGCCAGAATACCGCCAAACTGGGCATACCAGGTGTGACAATGCACCACATCGGCATTAATGCCCTGGCCATTGAACGCCAGCCCGGTGGCCAGCGCCTTTAACGGCGACAACAGTTCCTTTGGGCAGCCGGCGAACCCCGAGCCATCGAACTTGGTGCCCAGCACCCTGAGCTGTCCCGGGGTGAAATCCTGTTCCTGGAAGCTGCGCACTTCCACCGGGGTGAGCTTGGCCAGCTCCCGCGACAGGTATTCGACGTGGACGCCGGCGCCACCATAGATATTTGGCGGGTACTCGTTGGTCATCAGCATGACGCGCATGGTGCTTCCCCCGGAAACTGACACAATTTTGTGCCTGTATCGGCCTTTTTCCGGCTCCTCGTCAAGGACGGGATGCGGGGAAAAGCAGGCGCGATGGCCGTGCCTGAAACCGGAAGAGGAAAGAACGAGGGCCTGAGGCCCTCGTGCTCCCCATTTATCTTATTAACGGGGAGCGCGAGGGGCCTAAGGCCCCTCGCATCTTTATCTTATGGTTGATTTTCCATCATGGATATTTTCTGATTTATGGGGTGCCTGAGCAGTCACAATTATTCACCCGATTGCCCTGCGATCGACGGTGATGCCGATTGCCGCCGGCTTCGAGGACGGATAAAGTCACGACGGTATTTTGTCACGGCTGGAGAGGAAGCATTATGTCCATTGATCGGATCGTCATGGCGTTCGCCGGAATCGTTATCCTGGCATCGGTGGGGCTGGTGGTGTTCGCACATATCGCGTGGGCGATATGGATTGCCGCGTTCGTCGGCGCCAATCTGTTGCAGGCGGCCTTCACCGGCTTTTGCCCCATGGCGATGATCCTGAAAAAGCTGGGTGCCAAGCCGGGGCAGGCGTTTACCTGATAAAAATCCGGCGCCTGATAAAATCCGTTGCCGCTCACCGGCGCGCCCCGGTGATCGGGACCGCTCCGGGACCGACCTTTTCCACTGGCGCGGTGGTGTCCTCGAAGCTGAATTCGGGGTGATCCTCGACCAGGCCGGCGGGGTCCTGGTGAATGATGACCTCGGCTTCGGGGAAGGCCTCCCGTAACTTCAGTTCCACATGGTCGGCGATATCGTGCGCCTGCCACAGGGGCATGTTGCGGTCCAGCTCCAGGTGAAGCTGGATGAAGCGTTGCGGCCCCGACGAACGGGTGCGCAGGTCGTGCAGGGACAGCGCGCCGGGATGAGACAGCACAATGGCGCGGATCTGTTCCCGCTCCTGGTCGTCGAACTCCCGGTCCATCAACAGATGGAGCGACGAAACGGCGAGCTGCCAGCTATTGAACAGAAGATAGCCGGCGATCCCCACCCCGATAACCGGATCAACCAGAGTCCAGTGCAGTTGCGTCACGCAGACCAGGGCGACGATCACCCCGCCGTTGATGAGAATGTCGCCGGTGTAGTGGAGGGCGTCGGCGCTGATGGCCACCGATCTGGTGCGCTTGACCACGTAGTTCTGGAACCGCACCAGGGCGAGGGTAAGGACGATGGAGACCGCCATGACGGCGATGCCGATACGGCTGTTGTCGATGGCGGCAGGGTGGAACAGACGGTTTCCGGCCTCGATGACCAGGAACAGCCCGGACCCGGCGATGAAGGCGGCCTGGCCCAGGCCAGCCAGCGGCTCGGCCTTGCCGTGGCCGAAGCGGTGGGCGGCGTCGGCGGGCTGCAAGGCCTGGTGGATGGCCAGCACATTGATCAGGGAGGTGGCGACATCCAGAATGGAATCAACCAGGCTCGATAACAGCGCGACCGAATCGGTCAGCGACCACGCGCCCAGCTTCGCCAGCACCATCGTCACCGCCATTGCTACCGACGCATAACTGGCGATGCGCATCATGCGCCCCGTATCGTCATTCCCATCCATGGCGCTCATGGTTTCAAACTCCCTGAATGCAAATCAACTGGAAGATAAAGATACGAGGGGACCAGTCCCCTCGCGCTCCCCGTTCATAAGATCAAGGGGGGAGCACGAGGGCCTCAGGCCCTCGTTCTTTTCTCTTCGGATTCATTATTGCCCGCCAATATCCTATCCTCACGGAAACAGGCTCTCCGTCCGCCAGCCCCCGCCCTCGCGCCGGTAGACAATTCGTTCATGCAGCCGAAACGGCCTGTCCCGCCAGAATTCCACCACTTCCGGCACCAGAAGGAACCCCGACCAGTACGGTGGCCTGGGCACGACGCCGATGGCGAATTTCAAGGTGTATTCGGCCACCCGCCGTTCCAGTTCGAACATCCCCTCCATCGGGCGCGACTGCGACGACGCCCAGGCCCCAATCTGGCTCAGGCGCGGGCGCGAGGCAAAATAGGCATCGGCGGCGGCGGCCTCGACCGGCTGCACCACACCTTCCACCCGTATCTGGCGGCGCAGGGATTTCCAGTGGAAGGCCAGCGCCGCGAAGGGATGGACCGCCAGATCCAGGGCCTTGCGGCTTTCGAGGTTGGTATAGAAAGTGAACCCCCGCTCGCTCACGTCCTTCAGCAGCACCATGCGCACACTGGGGCGTCCGTCCCCGCCGACCGTGGCCAGGCTCATGGCGTTGGGATCGTTCGGCTCCGAGGCCTCCGCCTCTGTCAGCCAGTGGCGGAAGCGGGCGATGGGATTTTTGGGTTCGGTGACGGACATGGGCGGGAACCTTGGAGCGGGAACCTTGGTTGCGGATTGCTGGACCTTAGACCATGTTTTTGTGCAGGGCCAGACTGCGCTATAGCCGGGGGCGGGGATTATGGAGTAGCCTGTCGGTTGGTGATGCCGGGCAGCGAGTGCCGGGCAGTTTTTTATTGGTGTGTGGCAGTTCAACCATCATGAAGGATCCTTACGAACTTCTTGGTTTGCGGCGCGATGCCAGCCCCGACGAAATCAAAAAGGCTTATCGGCGTCTGGCGCGAACCTGTCACCCTGACAATAACCCCAACGATGCCAGGGCCGAGGAGCATTTCAAACAGATCTCCGGGGCTTATCAGCTTTTGTCGGACCCCGACAAGCGCGCGCGCTTTGATCGGGGCGAAATTGATGCCATGGGACAGGAACCCTTGCGGCGCGCCCGTCCGCACAGCCGCAGTGCCGGTTTTGGAAGCGCTGGTTTCGGGGGCGCGCGCCAGGATTTCGGTTTCAACGCCGGCAGCCCCCTGGGGGAGGACATCTTCGCGGAGTTCTTCGGCAATCACCGGCCGAGGGGCGGGGCGGAGGCGCGCCAGCGCGGCTCGGATGTCAACTACGGACTGGCGGTAAGCTTTGAGGAAGCGGTGCGGGGCGTCACCCGCCGGGTCACGCTGGGCAACGCCAAGACGGTGGACGTGCGCATCGTTCCCGGCACCGAGGACGGGCAAAAGCTTCGCCTGAAGGGCCAGGGCAACCCCGGCCGGCACGGCGGCGCGGCGGGCGACGCCATTGTCGAGATCACCATCGACGCCCACCCTTTTTTCACCCGCAAGGGCAACGACATCCTTATCGAAGTGCCGGTAACGTTGAAAGAGGCGATCCTGGGCGGCAAAATCACCGTGCCGACGGTGGATGGCAAGGTCAGCATGACGGTGCCGCGCGGCTCCAACACCGGCGCCGTTCTGCGGCTCAAGGGTAAAGGCATCGAACATGCGGGCGGCCACGGCGACCAACTGGTCAAGCTGAAAGTCGTGCTGCCCGATGAAATGGATCTGCAACTGGAAACCTTTATCAAGCACTGGCGGCCTGCCGACGAAACCGACCCACGCCAAAAGGCGGGCATGACCTGATGTTCCGGCCTTCCAGCATTCTGGTCTATGTGGGCGCGGAACGGATTGGCGATGCGATGTACAAGCTTCCGTTCATCCATCACCTTCGCAAGTCGTTTCCCGAGGCTCACATAACCTGGCTGGCCGGCAAAGGCCCGACCGCCTATGCCGATCATGCCGCCCCGGTGGTGAAGGGATTCCTCGACGAAGTCATCAACAGCGCCAACATCGGGCGCAAGGCTGGCGAGCTGTTCGCGCCCCGCCCGTTTCAGGATCGCCGGTTTGATCTGATTATCGACACCCAGCGGATTGTCGTAACGACGCTGGTCATTCGCCGCATCCGGCATCAACGGTTCCTGTCCGGGGCGGCGGGCTTCCTGTTTTCCGATATCCGCCCGAAACATTGGCCCTTCACCGGAAGCAAGCCCCCGTCCGTGATGGCCTATTTGCGGGTTTTGGGCGAACTTGCCAGCGGCACGGGGATGATGCCCACCGTTTCCATGCCCCTGGATCCCGAGTACGAGGCGCTGGCCGACCGCCTGTTGCCCCCCGGTGGGCCCCCCGGTGGGCCCTACGTCGGGTTCGCCCCCGGCGCGGGCGGAGAAGATAAACGCTGGCCGCTGGAGCGGTTTCTCGCCGTGGCGGAAAGGCAGGCGGCGGCGGGGCGGGAGCCGGTGTTCCTCCTGGGACCGGCGGAGTCGCAATGGGCCGGGATCGTGCGCGAGACCCTCCCCACGGCGCGCCTCCCCCTGCAAGAGGCCGGGACCATGACCCCGATGCTGACCATTGCGCTGGCCCGCCGGCTCCGGGCGGCGGTGGCCAATGATTCCGGGGTGGGCCACATGCTGGCGGCGGCGGACATTCCCCTGGTTTCGTTGTTCGGCCCTACGCCGGCCGGAAAATTCGCTCCGGTCGTCACCCGGCTGGTTGCGCTGCGGGCGCAGGACTGGGGGGGAAAGGAAATCGGCCTGATACCGGTTGCGGCGGTTCATGCCGCGCTGGACAAGCTGGCCGCGTTGGACAAGCTGATTGGGGGATGACTCCCGGATAATGTGTCTTTATTGGTTGACAACAGTCGATAGTTCCTATTTTGTGTGTGCGTGCTCTGATTTTGCGCGTATTTAGTATGAGTCCAGGGGCGTCATTGAGGGATTGGTTCTGGTGAGAAATTCGCGTCCCCCCTGGAAACCCAAGATTCGCCCGCTCCCGAGGGTGCCGCTTACCCTCCGGCAGGGGCTGACCTTCGTGGCGCATTGCTTCAAAGCCACGGCCAAGCAACATCATCGCGAGCTGGCCCCGATCTTCCGCCCCCTGTTTCCCGAAGATGCGGTCATCTTCGACGTGGGCGCCCACGCCGGGCAGTTCGCAAAGCTGTTCGCGCGGCTGGTCCCGGGCGGAACCGTTTATTCGTTCGAGCCTGGACGCTATGCCAGACTGATCCTCATGGTGGCGCTGGCGTTGAACCGGGTCGCCAATGTGCTGATTTTTCCGGTTGGCCTCGGCCGGAATCCTGAATCCGTGGCGCTGCATGTGCCGGTCAAATCCTCCGGGAGTTATGGCTTTGGATTGTCGCACCTGGGCGTCGATGAAAAAAGCGGTCGGGCCGAAATCACCGAAACCGTCAGGATTGTGACGCTGGATGATTTTTGTGCTTTCCTGCAGATAACGCGCGTTGATTTTATCAAGGCGGATATTGAAGGCTGGGAAATGCAGATGCTGAAAGGGGCGGAGGCAACGCTGCGCCGGTTTCGCCCCGTACTGTACCTGGAAATCGATCGCGTCCACATTTCAAGATCCGGGGATACGGTCGAGGCCTTGACGGCGTTCCTGGCGGACCATCGTTACCTGCCATTCTCCATTACGCCCCAGAGAAAACTTTCCGCCGCCCTGCACCAGATCGAGGGTGATATCGTATGGATTCCAGAGGAGCGTGTGAGCACGCTGAACCTGTGATACCGACGGCCGCCGCCGAAAAGGCCAAGCCGAAACTTGTCCTGGACCATTCGACCTGGATGCTGGCCCGGCGGCTGCTGAAGGAATCCGTGCGCCCGTATGCCCGCTATCTGGGGATGGCGGTGTTGCTGATGACGCTGGTGGCGGGGGCGACGGCGCTCAGTACGTACCTGCTGCGCCCCATCGTCGATCGCGTATTCGTCGAGCACAATGCCGCCCTGCTGTGGCCGGTCGGACTTCTGGTCCTGGTTACCTTCATCGTCAAGGGCGCCGCCGATTTCGGACAGGCGGCGCTGATGAGCTTCGTTGGCCTGCGCATCGTCGCCAACATGCAGAACCGGCTGTTCGGCCATCTGATCGGCATGGACGTGCCTTTCTTTCAGGCTACCACTACCGGCCGTCTGCTTTCCCGCTTCACCAACGATGTCCAGATGTTGCGCGGCGCCGTCTCCGACGTGCTGACCAGCCTGGGCAAGGAAGCGCTGACCCTGATCGCGCTGATCATCAACATGTTCGTCCAGGACTGGATGCTGGCGTCGATCTCGTTCTTCATCTTCCCGGCCTCGGTGCTGCCGATCCTGCGGCTGGGCCGCAGGATGCGCCGGGTGACGGTGAACACCCAGGAGCATATCGGCTCCATGGCCACACTGCTGGAACAGGATTTCCAGGGCGTGCGCGTGGTCAAGGCCTATGGCATGGAAGCCTATGAACAGCGCCGCATCGCCGATCTGATCGAGAAGATCTTCAAGCTGACCCTGAAGGCCCAGCTCACCCGCGCCTTCTCCAGCCCGATCATGGAAACCATGGGCGGGTTCGCCATCACCGTGGTGGTGGTCTACGGCGGCTGGCGCGTGATCCACAACGGCATGACGCCGGGGGCGTTTTTCTCGTTCATCGCCTCGCTGCTGGTCTGTTACCGGCCGTTGAAGTCACTCTCCAACGTCAACGCGACCCTCCAGGAGGGCATGGCCAGCGCCCAGCGTCTGTACGAAGTCCTGGACACCGCACCGACCATCGTCGATCGCCCAGGCGCGCACGATCTGGCGGGCACGAGTGGTCAAATTCATTTCGAGGCGGTGAGCTTTGCCTATAACGGCGGCAATCGTCAGGCGCTGGACCGCTTGAGCCTCGACATTCCCGCCGGTCAGACCGTGGCTCTGGTAGGGCCTTCGGGGGCAGGCAAGACCACCATCCTCAACCTCATTCCCCGCTTTTACGACGTGACCGAAGGCTCGGTGCGCATCGACGGCCGCGACGTGCGCGACGTGACGCTGGCATCGCTGCGCCGCCAGATGGCGCTGGTCAGCCAGGAAGTGGTTCTGTTCGACGATACCGTCCGGGCCAATATCGCCTATGGCCGCCAGGGAGCCTCCGACGCCGAGATCGAAAGCGCCGCCCGCCACGCCGCCGCCCATGATTTCATCGCCGCGCTGCCCCAGGGCTATGAGACCATGGTGGGCGAGCGCGGCATGTCCCTTTCGGGGGGGCAGCGTCAGCGTCTGGCCATCGCCCGCGCCATGCTCAAGAACGCGCCCATTCTGCTGCTGGACGAGGCGACCAGTTCGCTGGACACCGATTCCGAGCGTCAGGTACAGACCGCGCTGGAGCATCTCATGCGGGGACGCACGACGGTGGTCATCGCTCACCGTCTGTCCACCGTCATCAACGCCGATCTGATCTATGTCATCGACGATGGCCGGGTGGCGGAATTCGGCACCCATGCCGCCCTGCTGGCCAATGGCCAGTCCTATGCCCGGCTCTACGCGCTGCAATTTGCCGAGGAGGCGGATGCTGACGCGCCGTGACGCGGGTGATAACGTGTGGGCGCTGCCCACACCCGCCAAAGGCCGGGGGCCTTTGGAAACCCGTTTATTAACGGGGGTTTGGGGCATGGGCGATAGCCCCGAGGCCTCCCCATGAACCTGCTGAAGAAACTGACCCGACGGATCACGCGCAGCGACCGCGTCCAGGGTTGGGTATGCTGGCTGGCCGCCCGCTACATTCGCCATGTTTACCGAACCGGCCGGTGGGAAACCGTCGGCGACGACGTGCCCCGCCGTTACTGGGAGGAGGGGCGGCCATTTATTCTGGCGTTCTGGCATGGCCGGATTCTGATGATGCCCTATTGCTGGGACCGGACCCGTCCCATCAACATGCTGATTTCCCAGCACCGGGACGGTCAGCTCATCGCCCGCACCGTCGGTCATTTCGGCATTGCGACGGTGGCGGGTTCGTCGTCCCAGGGCGGATCACAGGCGCTGCGCCTCATGCTGAAGGCGTTGCGGGCGGGGGAGTGGGTGGGCATCACGCCCGACGGTCCGCGCGGTCCCCGGATGCGGGCCAGCCAGGGCGTGGTCAGCGTGGCCAGAATGGCCGGCGTTCCGGTCATCCCGGTAACCTACGCCACCGCCCGGCGCAAGGTGCTGGGCAGTTGGGACCGGTTCCTGGTGGCGCTGCCGTTCACCCGAGGCGTGTTCTGGTGGGGACAGCCCATTGCGGTGCCACGCGATGCCGATGCTGCGGACCTGGAGGAATTCCGCCGCAGGGTGGAGGACGAACTGAACGCCATCACGGCGGCGGCCGACCGGTACATGGGTACGGTGGTGGTGGAACCGGCGCTCCCTTCCGGCGGCGGGTGAGGGGGATGCTATTATCCCTTTACCGGGTTCTGACCCGTCTTGGCAGTCCGCTGATTGACCTGTATCTCCGGCGGCGGCTGGCGCAGGGCAAGGAAGACCGGGAACGGTTCCTTGAGCGGCTGGGCATTGCCGGCCGGCCTCGCCCTTCGGGACCGCTGACGTGGGTCCATGCCGCCAGTGTCGGCGAGGCCCTGTCCATGGTGCCGCTGGTGGAGCGTCTGCTGACGGAGCGGCCAGGGCTGGCGGTATTGATGACCACCGGGACCGTGAGTTCGGCGCGCCTGATGCAGGTGCGGTTGCCTCCCGGCGCCATTCACCAATATATGCCGGTGGACCGCATTGCCCATGTGCGCCGGTTTCTCGACCACTGGCGGCCGGAGCTGGTGCTGTGGGCCGAGTCCGAGCTGTGGCCCAATGCCCTGGCCGCCATCCGGGGGCGCGGCATTCCCATGGTGCTGGGCAACGGGCGGATCTC
>JADFXL010000047.1:14905-15366 GCA_015233585.1 Alphaproteobacteria bacterium
CGAACCCTTCTTGGCGGCTTTGCCCTGTGCCTGGGCCAGAGTGAGGTGGATCGCGAACGCCTGGCGCGGCTGGGGGCGCCCCAGGCCGAGTGCGTGGGCAATCTCAAGTTCGCGGCCCTGCCTCTGCCGGCGGACCCGGCCGAGCTGGACCATCTGCGCGCGGTGGTGGGCCTTCGTCCGGTATGGGTGGCCGCCAGCACCCATGACGGCGAGGAAGCCATCGCCGCCCGTGTTCACCTGCGGCTGCGGCCGCGGCTGCCGGACCTGTTGACCGTAATCGTGCCGCGCCATCCGCCGCGCGGTCCCGCGATTGCGGCGGAGCTGGCGAGCCTGGGGGTCGAGGTGACCCGGCGCGGAGGAGGCGACCCCCTGACCGCAGCCACCGAAATCTACCTTGCCGACACCATGGGCGAACTGGGGCTGTTCTTCCGCCTCGCCGGCATTGCGTTCATGGGCAAGTC
>JADFXL010000047.1:15461-15900 GCA_015233585.1 Alphaproteobacteria bacterium
AACTTCGCCGAGATTTCCAGTCACCTGCTGGCGGCCGGCGCGGCCCGCGAGGTCGCGGGTGAACCCGCTCTGGCCGTGGCTCTGGGGGAACTGTTGAGCGACCCGGTCCGGCGGGAGGCCATGGCCGCTGCGGCGTATGGTCTGGCTACGGCGGAGGCGGCGGTGCTGGAGCGTGTGGTTGCGCGGTTGGCGCGGATTGGCAACTGCCCATGCCCCCCTGAAGACAGGTGAACTTTTTTCATGATAATCAACCGAGAGAGGAAAGAACGAGGGCCTGAGGCCCTCGTGCTCCCCATATGTTCATGAATTAAAAAATCATGGGGAGCGCGAGGGGCCTTTCGGCCCCACGCAACCTTACTTGCCTCCGCTCCCCCGCTCCCGCTTCCCATAAAGCCGCTCCCCAAGCTGGCGCACCAGCTCCCGCTCCGGCCAGGTGAGG
>JADFXL010000048.1 GCA_015233585.1 Alphaproteobacteria bacterium
TCCCGCTTTGAAAAGCCACGGGGCATGGGGGACATGAATTCGATCACGATGGTACCGGGTTGTTTGAAAAACCTGCGGCGGCTCCAGAACAGGCCCGAGTTCAGGGCGACCGGAATCAGCGGTACATCGAAATTCTGGTAAAGCATGGAGATTCCCGGCTGGTATGGCGTGTCGGTACCCGGAGCCGTGCGGGTTCCTTCGGGAAAGACCACGACCTGGCGGTGATTGGCCAGGGCCTTGGTAGCACCGCGAATCATGATTTTGAGAGCGCTGGTTCCTTTGCTGCGGTCAATACCGATACTACCGTCTTTCCACATCAACCACCCCACAATAGGGATGTAAAACAACTCCCGCTTGAGGACGTAGCAGGTGTTGACCAACAAGGCGTGAAACACGAAGGTTTCCCAGGCTGATTGGTGCTTGGAAGCAATGATCGCCGGGCCTTTGGGCAAGAATTCGCGACCGCGCACCTCGAAGCGCAGCGGGATGATCACGGCCGCAAGCCCCAGAATGCCCCATGCCCACAGACCCGGTCCCCACCGAACGATCTTTCTTGGCAAGAGGAACATGGGAAGGAGAAGGAGCGTTCCCGCAACAACGGTCCACACAAGATACAATACATTAAAGAGCAAGGATCTAACGACGATCATGGCTGTTCCTCCATAGCGGCCAGTTGGCAAGCCAGTTGCGGACCGTGGCAAACAGATACTTTGTATATTCGGTGGCGATCAAGGTTGCCGTGCCCGGCCATCGCCACCATTCCTCCTGTTTGACCGCGAGCGGAAACACGGGGTGAGGGATTATGGTCACGTCGGGCATGGCGTGATGAAATTCGAGCAGACTGCGCTGCATATGATAGGCGGCGGTAACCAGACGGAGGGAATGGTAGCCGCGTGCGGCCATCCACTCGGCGGTCTCAAGGGCATTTCCCTTTGTATTGTCGGCGGCATGTCCCAGGGTGATGCGGCCAGCCAGTCCGTGCGGCGGATTGGCGATCACTCGGGCGAGGCTGCCCAGTTCTATGCCAGTGTGAACCCCGGAAACGAACAGGCTTTCGGCCATATCGTGGCGCAGGAGGTCGAAGCCGGTTTGCAGGCGATCCTTGCCGCCGGTGAGAACAACGATGGCATCGCTTCGGGTGAAGTCATCTTCCACCGCGTCGGGAATGGTAGTGGCGAACCAGACCAGCCCCGTCATCCATGCGCCCAGCGTCAGGGTCACCAGGGAACCTGTCAAGGCGGTCCAGCGCGGCACCAGGACCAGGACCACGGTCACGTCATCCGGATCAGGGCGCGATGAACGGTCAGGCGCGCCGCGACCATGGCCAGATAGGCAACTGCCAGAGGCAGGCACGCCAGCATCAGCCAATGAATGGGCCGCAAAGCCAGTTCCGGAATGAGGCCACCTTCCGTGCGACCGGCCAGCCAGGAAATCGTCATCAATGCCGGCAGAGCCAGACCCAGGCCAATCGTGCCGCCGCGTAATCCCAACATGAGGGAGCTGTGGGCAAACTGGCGGGCGATGTAATCATCCTGCGCACCGATCATATGCAAAACCTCGATCACCGACCGGTGGATGGCAAGGCCGGTGCGGGTAGCATAGATTACCGTCGCCGCCGTGGCCACCGCTACCATGCCGACCATCAGGATCGCCAGTATTTCCAGGCCGTGTCCAAGTCTTACCAGTTTCGACAGCCATACCTGATGATCTTCGACCGATGCCTCGGGAGCGGCCGCGCTCAGCCGCGCTTCCAGCGAAGGCAGGTCGAGCATGACGCCGTCGTGGAGGGTGACATCGATCAGGCGGGGTACCGGCAGGTCGGCCAGCAGTTCGGTGGAACCGAGCCAGGGTTCGAGTAATTTTCCGATTTGAGCCAGGTCGAGCGGGCGTGCCGACGCCACGCCGGGCGTCGTCAGCAGCACCTTGACCGCCGCGTCCACCCGGTGCTGGGTTTCCCGATTGGCCTCGGCGGCTTCGCCGGTAGCCGGCATGATCTGAATGGTCATGGTCCCGGTGACATCGTGGTTCCACCGATCCAGAATCACCTCCAGCGCCAAGGCCCCCGACATGGCAATCGTGGCCAGAAAGACCATCACCGCCACCATCCAGGGCAGAAAGCGGCTGTTGGAGTCGTTGCCAAAGGGTAAATCGGTACGTTGGGTAAACATTCAGATTTCGTCCAGGGGAGTGGCCTTCCGCACAGGGTCAAGAAAATGCAGGTGTCCCATTTCAAGGTGCATCCTGGGAAATGCGAAACGATTGACCAGACGATCATTATGGGTGGCAATCACCACCGTTGTTCCAAGTTTGTTCAACTCCACGAACAAATGCAAAAGCCTCATGGCGATACGATCATCGACATTACCGGTGGGTTCGTCGGCTAGCAACAGTTCCGGGCGATTGATAACCGCGCGGGCGATGGCCACCCGCTGCTTTTGACCGCCGGAAAGGGTCGGTGGCTTTGAGTGCAGGTAATTGGCGAGGCCGACCCAGGTCAACAGTTCCGGTACATGTTTTTTGATATCCTCCTCACTGACGCCAGCGACCCGCAGTGGCAACGCCACGTTATCAAGAATGGAAAGGTGATCCAGCAAGCGAAATTCCTGGAACACCACGCCCAGTCGCCGCCGGATGGCAGGCAAGGCGCTGCGGCGGGCGGAGGAAACGTCACGGCCAAACAAGGTCACCAGGCCACGCGAGGGCCTTTGCGCCAGGTACATCAGACTCAACAGGGATGACTTGCCGGCGCCGCTGGGGCCGGTCAAAAAATGGAACGACGCCGGGGCGAGGGCGAATGAGATATCTTGCAAGATCTCAGGCCCCTGCCCATAGCGCAACCCGACGCTCTCAAAACGGACCACGCTCGGGGTCGCCATCCCGCCATCCCGCATCGCCAATCCTCATTCAGGGCAGCGACGCTCCGCCGCATTTTGTTCCTGGTCACAAGCCTTGTTCGTACCGCTTGTGCCTAATCGAGGGAAGCCCTATAGATAGCAGAATCGCAACGTAAAAAAAACGCCCCGTTTATAGTATGCAGATTACATAAATGCAGATCACCTGCCCCACATGTGAAGCTCGATTTGCGGTTGCCGACCGACTTCTGGGACCATCGGGCCGCAAACTTCGCTGCGCCAGTTGTGGAGCCGTGTGGCATCAGAACCTGATTAAGGAAGAGGCACCTCCTGAAGCGGCTGAGGCCGACGCCTGGGAAGCGCCAGAACGCGAGGCAACCCCCCGTTTTACGGCCGCTTCCAGCCGCGATTCCGAAGATACGCCGGGTTTCATGAGCGATACGGCTACGGCGGCACGAAAATCCGTGCCTGTGGATGATGACTTCGAAAGCTCGGCGGAAAAACTGGCCGCAAGCGTTCTTGATAAGGAATTTCCACTCGAACAATCCGCCGATCCCCTGGCCGCCGACCCTCTGGTGCGTCGTACCGCTGCGGCGGTTCGGGACAGGCTTTCCATTCCGCTTGATTCCGGTGACGATGCTTCTGACAAGGAGGATCTCGACCTTCGTATAGGAGATGACGGTTCGGACTCCCTTCCCGAAGGATTCAAATTACCTCTTCAGCGGGAAGGTAAAGCAGGGAAGGGCTGGTTGAAAAAGGGGCTGATCGCCCTTGGCGTCTTGCTGGTTGGGGTACCGCCTGTCGTCGGGGTCACTATGCGGGATACCATTGTCGCCCGCTGGCCGAAGGCGATCCCGCTGTACAAAGTGCTCCACCTGGGTTTGCGCACCCTGGGAACCGGGTTGCAGTTCAAGACGACCACGCCGGAACGGGCGATGCTGGGATCGGTCGAAATTCTTATCGTTCACGGCACCATCGATAACGTCAGCGCCGAGTTGCGCCCGGTGCCGAAGCTCAAACTGTCGCTGCTGGACAAGAACGGCCATCTGATCCAGGAAACCGTGTCGCGACCGCCCAAGGAAGTCCTGGGGCCGGGCGAGTCCTTGACCTACCGGATGCAGATTGAGCACCCATCGGCTGAGGCCGCAAAGATCAACGTCACCTTCACGGAAGGTGAGGCGGCTCCGTAGGAAGAGAGTGAGATAACACGCTCATTTACCGCCCTTCCCAATCCGCCGCCGCTCAACCATCCGTTCAAAGGCGAGATAAATCACCGGCGTGGTGAACAGGGTCAGCAACTGGCTGACCGCCAGCCCGCCGACCATGGCAATGCCCAGCGGCTGGCGCAACTCCGAGCCGGTGCCGGTGGCCAGCATCAGCGGCAGGCCGCCCAGCATGGCGGCAAAGGTTGTCATCATAATCGGGCGGAACCGCAACAGGCACGCCTGGCGGATCGCCGCTACCGGGTCAAGGCCGTCCCGGCGCTGGGCCATGAGGGCGAAATCGACCATCATGATGCCGTTCTTTTTGACGATGCCGATCAGCAACAAAATGCCGATCAGAGCGATCACCGACATGTCCTTGCCAAACAGCATCAGGAACAACAGCGCTCCGGCTCCGGCTGAGGGCAGAGTGGAGATGATGGTCAGGGGGTGGATGAAGCTTTCGTAAAGAATGCCCAGGATGATGTAGACCGCCACCAACGCCGCCAGAATTAGCAACGGCATGGTGGCCAGCGATTGCTGGAATGCCTGAGCCGTACCCAGGAAGGTTCCCACCAGAGTCCCCGGTTTGCCCAGTTCCACCTCGGCTTTCTGAATGGCGCTCACCGCCTGGCCCAGCGAGAATCCCGTCCGCAGGTTGAAAGACAGGGTAACGGCGGGGAATTGTCCCTGATGGTTGACCGATAACAGCCCGACCGGCTCCGTCGTGTAATGAGCAAAGGTCGACAGCGGTACCGGCGGGCCTCCGGCCGGGGGGGTGATATAAATCTTGTCGAGGGTCTCGGGTTGGCCCTGTATCTCGGGCAGCACTTCCATCACCACATGATAACTGTTGAGCTGGGTGAAGTACTGGGCCACCTGGCGCTGGCCGAACGCGTCGTAGAGGGTATCGTCGATGAGTTGGGGCTGGATGCCGAAACGCGAAGCCTGGTCGCGGTCGATTTCAAGGCTTAACGTGCCGCCGCTGTTCTGCTGGTCGGTGGCGACATCCTGAAGTTGCGGCAACGACTTTAGCACACTCAACATTCGGGGCGCCCAGACCTCCAGCTCGTCCAGACTGGCGTCCTGCAATGTGTATTGGTACTGGGTCCGGCTGAGCAACCCGCCCACGTTGAGATCCTGGGGCACTTGCAGGAACAGGACCGCGCCCGGCACATTGGCGATTTTCCTGCGCAGACGGGCGATAATCTGCTCAGCGCTGGCGCTGCGTTCGCGCCATGGCTTCAGGCCCATGAAAATACGTCCGGTGTTCATGACCATGGAACCACCGACGGCGGCGGTCCAGTTCTCGATATCGGGGTCGTCGGCGATCACCGCCGCGATGGCCAGTTGGCGTTCTGCCATCGCGGCGAAGGAGATATCCTGCGCCGACTCGGTAATGCCGAAGAGAACGCCGGTATCCTGTTGCGGAAAGAACCCCTTGGGAATGTACACGTACAGAGCCACCGTTGCGGCCACGGTGACGATGAAGCTCGTCAGCGTCAGACGGTGGTGGATCAGCACCCAGTCAAGACCATGACGATAACCCGCCAGCAGGGCATCAAAGCCCCGCTCGAATAAAAGATACAGGCGGCCGTGGGAAACCGTATGTTCGTCCTTCAGAATCCTTGAGCACATCATCGGCGTCAATGTCAACGCCACCACCGCCGATATAAAAATGGTCATGGAGACGGTCATGGCGAACTCGCGCAGCAACCGTCCGACGATACCGCCCATCAACAGGACGGGAATGAAGACGGCGACCAGGGATATGCTGATGGAAACGATGGTAAAGGCGACCTCGCCCGCGCCTTTCTTGGCGGCGTCCATGGGGGACAGGCCCGCCTCGATGTGGCGGTGAATGTTCTCCAGCATGACAATGGCGTCATCGACCACAAACCCGACCGAGATGGTCAGGGCCATCAGCGACAGATTGTCGAGGCTGTAGCCAGCCAGATACATCAGCCCGAACGTTCCCGTCAGCGCCAGCGGCACCGTAATTCCCGGAATGACGGTTGCCCACAGGTTACGTAGAAACAAAAAGATTACCAACACGACCAGGAATATGGTCAGTATCAGCGTGTACTGGACTTCTTCTACCGAGGCACGAATAGTGGTGGTGCGATCAATCAACACCTTCACATTCATGGCCGGGGGCACCGACGCTTTCAGTAATGGCAGCCTGGCCATTACCCGGTCGACGGTGTCGATGATATTGGAACCGGGTAACTTGAACACCAGCAGGTAGATGCCGGGGTGGCCGTCCTGCCAGGCAAGGGACTTGGCGTTCTCGGGGCCGTCGATGGCGCGGCCGATGTCGCGGATTCGTACCGGCCCGCCGTTTTTGTAGGCGACGATAACATCGTTCCAGGGCTCGGCCTTGGTGATCTGGTCATTGGCGTAGAGGGTGAGGTTGCGGCTAGCGCCGTCGATACTTCCTTTTGGCGAGTCAGCGGTCACGTTGGCGATGATACCACGCAGCCCCTCCAGAGTGATCCCCAGTGCCGCGATCTTGGCCGGGTCGATCTGAACCCGGATCGCCGGCTTTTGTTCCCCGCCAAGGGACACCTGGCCAACGCCGGGCAGGCGGCTGATTTGCTGGGCCAGCACGTTATCGGCGAAGTCGTCCACCTCGATCATGGGCAGGGTCCGCGACGAGGCACTGAGAATGAGAATGGGCGTGTCGGCGGGATTGACCTTGCGATAAATGGGAGGGCTGGGGAGGGTTTTCGGCAGTTGTCCGCTTGCCGCGTTGATGGCCGACTGCACGTCCAGGGCGGCGGCGTCGATGCCCCGGTCAAGGTCGAATTGCAAAGTAATGGACGAACTGCCCAGGATGCTGCTTGAGGTAAGCTGCGCAACGCCGGGGATCTGCGAGAACTGACGTTCCAGCGGCGTTGTCACCGACGAAGCCATGGTCTGCGGGTCAGCGCCCGGCAGGGAGGAGGAGACGACGATGGTAGGAAAATCCACCTGCGGCAGTTTCGCCACCGGCAACAGTGGATAGGCGACCGCGCCCGCCAGGAATAACGCCATCATCAGGAGTGTGGTGGCGATCGGCCGCGAGATGAACAAGGTTGAGAGGTTCATCGGGTCATTTCGCTTCGGCATTGGTGACGACGACATGGGCGCCGGGCTGCAACCGGTATTGGCCTGTAGTCACCACCTTGACCCCTTCGGAGAGGCCCTGTCCGATCACGGCTTGGCCCTCGCTGGTCTTCGTGACGGTGACGGGGGAGACCACGACAGTGTTGTCGTCCTTGATCCCATAGACGAACGAGCCTTGCGGGCCGTGCTGAATCGCCTCGGCCGGCACCGTCAGCACCTGGGACAGGGTGGCGATTTGCAGCCTGGCGTTGACGAACTGGCCCGGCCACAGGGTGTTGTTCTGGTTGGGAAAGGTGGCCTTGAGGCGGGCGGTGCCGGTGGCCGGGTCAATCTGGTTGTCGATGAGTTCAAGTCGCCCCGTGTCCAGGCGCTGCGTGCCGTCACGGCTGAGCGCCTGAACCACCAGCGGCTTGGCGGCCATGGCCTTGGCCACTTCGGGTACTTTTTCCTCGGGCAGGGTGAAAAGCACCGAGATAGGCTGCACCTGGGTGATGACGACGATACCGCTGGCGTCGCCGGGATGGACGATGTTGCCCTGATCCACCTGACGGATGCCTGCGCGGCCCGTGAGTGGGGATTTGATGGTGGTGTAGCCCAGGGTGACGCGGGCGTTTTCGATGGCGGCTTCATCACCCTGTACCGCCGCTTCGAACTGGGCCGCCTGGGCACGGGCGGTATCAAGTTGCTGGCCGGTGACATATTGCTTGCTCACCAGGGCGGCATAACGTTCCACGTCGTGGCGAGCGTTGGCGAGCTGGGCCTCATCCTGGGCTTTTTTGGCCAGGGTCTGGTCCAGAGCTGCCTGGAAAGGGCGAGGGTCGATCTGGGCCAGCACGTCGCCTTCGTGGACCTCTTGCCCTTCCTTGAACACGACTTGCCGCAACTGGCCATCCACCTGAGTGCGGATCGTGACGGTGTTGTAAGCTTGTACGTTGCCCAATCCCTGGAGAAAGATAGGGACGTTGCGACGGGAGGCCGTGGCAGTGGTGACGGGAACCGGAGCGCTGCTGGGGCTTTTGGCGGGTGGGGGAGGTGAGGGTGCGGCAAAACGCTCGCGTAAGCCGAAACCGGCGGCAGCCAAAATCAGTATCAGGATCATATATAGCCAGCGCATCTCAATGTATCTTTCGAGAAATACCGTAAAGACCACGCGAACAACGCTGATACAAACTGGCTCTTTCCAGATGCAACGAAGCGGCAGACTCTGCCCGCACCCGCCAAAGGCCGGGGGCCTTTGGAAACCCACTTATTCGGGAGGGCGTGGGGTATACGTTGGAAGGTCGGAAATCTGACGCTATGATTTTTCCCGGAATCATCATTATGGCACGAATGCGGGCAGTTCAACGATGACCGTCGTTCCCCCGCCCGGAGTCTCCTCGATCCAGGTTCGCCCACCACGGGTAGAAATAATCCGGCGAATGATGGACAAGCCAATGCCGGTGCTGTCATCGCCAGGGTGCGGCTGAAGCCGCTCAAACACCAGGAATACCCGTTCCCGGTATTCGGCGGGGATGCCGCATCCGTTATCAATAACCCGATAGCGAACCACGCCCCCGGATTTATGGCCGCTGATATGGATTTCCAAGGGCACGTCCGGACGGCGATATTGTAAGGCGTTGGCAAGCAAAATTGCAAAAATGTTGGAAAGTCGTGGCAAGTCGATCATGACGGGAGGTAATTTCCCAATCGTTATCCTTGCTCCCACATTATTTATGTCTTGGGCCATCCGTTCAACAAGTGAGTGAACAAGACCATCCGTATCCACCGCCTCGGTCTCTCCCAGGGGCTTGTCCGCCACGAGATAGAACTGGATGTCACGCAGCAAGGCGCGCAGCCGGGTGGCCTGATTCTCGATAAAGCCCAGCGACAAAAGGGTCTCCGGCTCCAAGTCAAGGCCGGCAAGACTGGCTCTCAGTCTTTGGGAATAGCTGACCAGGCGGCGGGCTGGCTCCATCAGGTGATGAGCGGAAATATCGGCGAACCGTTCCAGTTCCTGGCTGGAGTGCAGAGCCTCGTTTTCAAGCCGATGGCGGGCCGAAAGATTGATGCCCACGCCGACCACCTTGGCGGTAGCGCCTGTGCCCAGCCGCCGTCCTGTGAAATAAAAGGGGATGCGCTCGCCTCTCCGGGTAACCAGCGTGGCTTCAACTTCGCGCACATCTCCGGCTACAACACCCGCTATAGCCTCGGCAATCAGCGCCTTGTCGTTTTTTTCGAAAAAGTCGAGCACGTTCACGCGGCCGATCTCGTCAGGCGGATATCCGCTGACGGTCTCCATGTTATCATTCCACAGGTCCAGCCGGCTTTCGGTGTTGACGACATAGAAAATCCCCGGCAGCCCTTCAATGACGGCTTTGGTGAAATCCCGTTCGCGGCGTAGGGTTTCCTCGGTCTTCAGTCGCTCAGCGATTTCCGCTTCTAGCTGGACATTGGAACGGGCAAGCTCACCTGGGCCGTGCAGTGTCAGGGCACGGGGAATGAGCGGCCACAGAACCACGGCCGTCAGCAAAGAGGCCACGGCGGTAATGGCCTTGGCAAGCCCACTTACCCAATAGGTGGGGTGCCACAGGGTCCAGATACTAATGATGTGGGTCACGCCGCAGGCCAGGATGAAAATTCCGAACAGGACGAATACCCACCGGAAACGCAGATCCTTGCGGCGAAAAATGAAGTAGCCTAAAGCGACGGGAATCGAAAAATACGAAGCGGCAATCACCATGTCGGATATGGCGTGCAGCCACATCAGCACAGGATCCCACGTCAGGCACAGACCATGGGGCATGTAGGTTCCGGCCCCGAGTTTTTCCAAACGGCCCCTCCCTTGAGAACAACAATCCGCCCCTGATAATTGGGCTGGTGCGGGATTTTTTGCGCGGGGCGTAGGTTCGGCTTACGGCACGCCCCGCAATCCTCGCGCCACATCGCGCGCGGCATAGGTGAGGATGGCGTCCGCCCCCGCCCGCTTGAACGCCAGCAGGCTTTCCCGCAGCGTTGCATCAAAGTCAAGCCAACCGTTGGCGGCAGCGGCCTTCAGCATGGCGTATTCGCCGCTGACCTGATAGACCAGCGTCGGTACGGCGAAGGTGTCCTTGACCCGGCGCACGATGTCGAGATAGGGCAAGCCTGGCTTGACCATCACCATGTCGGCACCCTCGTCCAGGTCCATGGCGACTTCGCGCAGGGCTTCGTCGCTGTTGGCGGGGTTCATCTGGTAGGTCTTTTTGTCGCCGGTCAGAGCGCCCGACGATCCGACGGCATCGCGGAACGGACCATAGAAACTCGACGCATACTTGGCCGCGTAGGACAGGATCTGCACCTGGATAAAGCCGACGGTGTCGAGAGCCTCGCGCACGGCGGCTATGCGTCCGTCCATCATGTCGGACGGGGCGACGATATCGCAGCCAGCCTGCGCCTGCGCCTGCGCCTGACGGCACAGCACCGCCACGGTCTCGTCGTTGACCACCTCGCCATCGACCACCAGACCGTCGTGACCAAAGCTGTTGTATGGATCAAGCGCCACATCGCAAATCACACCCAGGCCGGGTAGGGCGCGTTTCAGCGCCCGTACCGTCCGGCATACCAGATTGTCGGGATTATAGGCTTCGCGGCAGTCGGCGGTTTTGAGCGCCGGGTCGACGCTGGGAAACACGGCGATCGCCGGTATCCCGAGTTCGTGGGCTTCCGTCGCCTCATGAATCAGACGGTCGATGGAATAGCGATGAACGTCCGGCATGGAGGCGATGGTTTCGCACACATCCTGACCCTCCACCACGAACACGGGCCAGATCAGATCATCGACGGACAGGCGGGTTTCCGCCACCAGACGCCGCGACCACGCCGCCTGACGGGGGCGGCGAAGCCGGGTGCGGGGAAAACGTCCAGTGGTGACGCATCCGGTCATAACGGGGCCTCCGGTCATGGAACTAGATCCCCGCCAGCGCCTGATCGAGATCGGCCAGGATGTCGTCGATATGCTCGATGCCGATGGACAGCCGGACGTATCCCGGCGACACGCCCGAGGCCAACTGGTCCTCTACGGTAAGTTGGGAATGGGTGGTCGTGGCCGGGTGAATGGCCAGGCTGCGGGCATCCCCGATGTTGGCGACGTGATAGAACATCTTGAGCTGATCGATGAACTTCCGCCCGGCGTCCAGCCCGTCCTTGAGTTCGAAGCCAAGCAAAGCGCCATAGCCACCGCGCAGATAGGTATCGGCGCGGTGCCGCATGACACCATCTTGCAAACTGGGGTGGATGACCCGGGTCACTTTGGGATGACGCGAGAGGTACTGGGCGGCCTTGGTAGCGTTCTCGCAGTGGGCACGCATCCGCAGGGGCAGGGTCTCCAGTCCCTGAATGAACATGAAAGCGTTGAAGGGACTCATGGCCGCGCCCACGTCACGTAACAGCGTCACCCGCATCCGCAGAATATAGGCGATCGGTCCCAGGGGCTTGACCGCCTCGGTCCAGACCGCACCATGATAACTGGGGTCCGGAGTGGTGAGCAGCGGGAACCGCTCGCCGTGGGCTTCCCAATCGAAGTTGCCACCATCGACCACCAGACCACCGACCGAGGTGCCATGGCCGCCGATGTATTTGGTGGTGGAATAGACCACCACTGCCGCGCCGTGCTGCAACGGCCGGCACAGCACCGGCGCCGCCGTGTTGTCCATGATGAGGGGAATCCCGAGCTGGCGACCGATATCGGCTACCTCCTTGATGGGGAATACGTTAAGCTTGGGATTGGGCAGGGTCTCGGCGTAGTAGCAACGGGTTTTGGCGTCGGTGGCGCGGCGAAAGGCTTCCGGGTCGGAAGGGTCGACGAATCGGGCGTCAACGCCAAATTGCTTCAGCGTGTTGGCGAACAGATTCCAGGTTCCGCCGTAAAGATCGGTGGAGGTAACGAAATTATCCCCGGCCGAGCACAGGTTGAGAATCGCGAACGTGCTTGCCGCCTGCCCGGAACCGACCGCCAACGCGGCCGCGCCGCCCTCCAGCGCCGTCACCCGCTGTTCCAGGGCATCGCAGGTCGGGTTCATGATCCTGGTGTAGATATTGCCAAGTTCGCGCAGAGCGAAAAGATTGGAAGCGTGCTGGGTGTCCTTGAACTCATAGGACGTAGTCTGATAGATCGGCACCGCCACGGCCGCAGTCGCGCTGTCCGAGCGATAACCGGCGTGGAGGACGATAGTTTCTGGATGCTGGGATTGGACCGTCATTGCCGCCTGCCTTGGTTGTTGGGACCGTAGGGATCGCTTACACCGCGTGTCGGGTGGTAAATGTTGTACAATTCGGATAAGGTACATGGTCTCGGTCAGATTTCCCTAGGTTATTATCAGACGCTGGTGTTGGCCAATGGAAAATACAGGTACAGGCGTGGCCATCGACGAAATTTTGTTCGAGATCATCAATGGGGTGGGGTGTATCACCCTGAACCGTTCCCATGCCGAAAACGCCATGACTCAGGGGCAGGCGCTGGCGATGAGCGAAGCGCTGCACCGGTGGGCCGTGGACGATGCCGTCTTTGCCGTGATTATGCGCGGGACTGCGGGAGGAGAGGCCTTCTGCGCCGGTACCGATCTACCCGGTCTTCATGCCGCCTGGAAGGCAAATGACCTGGGGCGGATGGCGGCCATTTCGTGGGCGGAGCGCCAGCTTGAACAGCAGATCCATACGTTTCCAAAGCCCTGTGTCGCGCTGATCCAAGGATTGGTCGCCGGGTGCGGGGCCGCTCTTGTGGTTCACGGCTCCCACCGGGTGACTGCCGGTTCCGGCCGGTTCTCTGTGCCGGAGAGTGGAGCCGGGATTTCCCTGAGCGTAAGCGGCACCTATTTTCTGCCCCGGTTTCCCGGACGGGTTGGATTGTACCTGGCTTTGACGGGCGAGAGGGTTGGCGCCGCCGACATGCTGGATATCGGCGTGACCACCCACCACATCCCAGACCACCGCCTGGACGAGGTGGTGGACGCATTGTTGATGGTTGGGCTGGAGGCCAGCACCGTTCGCGATCCGCACGGCGCCATATCCTGCATCCTGGATGCCTATCATGAAGATCCTGGCGTGCCGGTGTTGCGCCGGCACCGCCCTGTCCTGGATCGCTGCTTTACCGCCGCCTCGGTCGAGGCCATCGTTGCCGCACTGGCCCAGGATGGCGGCGACTGGGCTTTGGCCACACGCGCCGAGTTGATGACCCGATCGCCGTTTGGCCTCAAGCTTGCGTTCCGGCGGATTCAGGCTGGCGCATGTCTTGATTTCGAACGCGCCATGATACTGGAATGCCGCGTGGCGGCGCATCTGGCCACGCATCCCGACTTCGGTTCGGCGCTTGACGCTGCCGTTCGTGGGGATTCCCACTACCCGGCCTGGCACCCACCAAAACTGGTTGATATTGATCAAAAGACCATCGACAGTTGTTTTCACCCTCTCGCGGCGGAAGATACGGCCTTTCCGTGTGACCCACCGAATCAACCCCCGATTGGGTAGATAGACTTTGTGGCGTGCTGGCAAAATAAATCGAGATATGGTAATAAGCTGGACACAGATCATGTCCGATCAAAACCGGCTCAGGGGGTAGACCCAGGGCCGGAAGTGTTGGGGTTGTGGGTTTCCGCCCCGACTGATTGAACCGATGGAGTTATGTTGGAAATGTCAGACCCCGCTATGCCGCAGAGTTTTTTCGAGACTCATCTCCAGGACTCGGACCCTGAACTGTTTGCCTCGATTCGCAAGGAACTGAGCCGACAGCAGGATCAGATCGAACTGATCGCCTCGGAAAATATCGTGTCCCGCGCGGTGCTTGAGGCGCAGGGCTGCGTGATGACCAACAAATACGCCGAGGGTTACCCAGGCAAACGGTATTACGGCGGCTGTGAGTTCGTCGATATCGCGGAGCAACTGGCCATCGACCGGGCCAAGGCTTTGTTTCAGTGCCCTTACGTCAACGTTCAACCCCACGCGGGCGCACAGGCCAACGAAGCGGTGTTTCTGGCTCTGGTCAAGCCCGGCGAAACGATCCTGGGCATGTCGCTGGCGGCGGGGGGGCATCTGACTCATGGGGCGCCGCCCAATATCTCGGGCAAATGGTTCAACGCCATCCAGTACGGGGTCCGCCGCGACGACGCCAGGATTGATTTCGACGAGGTCGAGCGTCTGGCCACCCAGCACAAGCCGCGTCTGATCATTGCGGGCGGTTCTGCATATCCCCGGGAGATCGACTTCGCCCGGTTCCGCGCCATCGCCGACGCGGTGGGAGCCTATTTCATGGTCGATATGGCCCACTTCGCCGGTCTGGTGGCGGGCGGGGTGCATCCAAGCCCGTTGCCCCATGCCCACGTCGTTACCACGACGACTCACAAAACATTGCGCGGGCCTCGGGGCGGCATGATCCTGTCCAACGATCTGGAAATCGGCAAAAAGATCAATTCCGCCATCTTTCCCGGATTGCAGGGAGGGCCACTGATGCACGTCATCGCCGCAAAGGCGGTGGCGTTTGGCGAAGCGCTCCGCCCCGAGTTCAAGGAATACGCGCGGAGGGTCAAGGAAAATGCCGCTGTCCTGGCCGCGACTCTGGTCGAGAAGGGACTCAATATCGTTTCCGGGGGAACCGATACGCATTTGATGCTGGTGGACCTGCGGCCCAAAGGGCTGGTGGGCACTATCGCCGAAAGCAGCCTCGAACGCGCCGGCATGACCTGCAACAAGAACGGCATTCCTTTCGACCCGGAGAAGCCGACCGTAACTTCTGGAATTCGCCTGGGTTCGCCAGCGGCGACCACGCGGGGCTTTGGCCGTGATGAATTCCGTCAGGTGGGCGAGATGATCGGCGAGGTTCTGGACGGCCTGACCGTGAACGCTTCCGATAATTCGGCGGTGGAACGGAAGATCCGCGCCAAGGTCGGGGATCTTTGCCGAAGGTATCCGGTTTATCCGCAATCTTAAGCGGCAGCAGTTCGTTAGAGGGAGTTTTTGAGATGCGCTGTCCGTTCTGTGCCCACGAAGATACCCAGGTGAAAGATTCACGGCCAACCGAAGATAACTCGGCGATACGGCGGCGGCGGTTCTGTCCTGCCTGCGGGTCGCGCTTCACGACCTTCGAACGGGTGCAGCTCAGGGAGTTGACCGTTATCAAGAAGAACGGACAACGCATTATTTTTGAACGAGAAAAACTGGCTCGCTCCATTCGTATCGCGGTGCGGAAACGCCCTGTGGAGGAGGAGCGCATCGAGCGCATTATCAACAGCATTCAGCGGCGGCTGGAAAGCTCCGGCGAGAGCGAAATTCCGTCTCAGATGATTGGTGAGATGGTGATGGAGGCGTTGCGCGGTCTTGACCAAGTGGCTTATGTCCGTTTTGCCTCGGTCTACAAGAACTTCCGCGAAGCCAAGGATTTCGAAACATTTGTGGAAACCCTGGGTGGCAACGCTCGACAAGACTGAGGAAGGCGACGACGCCGATTTCATGAACTCGGCGCTGAGGTTGGCGTACCGGGGTCTTGGTCAGGTGTGGCCCAATCCGGCGGTCGGGTGCGTGATCGTGCGCGATGGCTGCGTGGTGGGCCGGGGCTGGACTCAGCCGGGGGGGCGGCCTCATGCCGAAACGGAGGCTTTGGGTCGAGCTGGTGGCCTGGCTCAGGGGGCGACGGCTTATGTGACTCTGGAGCCGTGCAGT
>JADFXL010000049.1 GCA_015233585.1 Alphaproteobacteria bacterium
GTGGAGAATGGCGGAAGTATTTCTGCGGCATTTCGGGAACATGAGATCTTTCACGGTATTGTCCTTCAGATGATCCGGTCCGGCGAGGATGCCGGGACGCTGGACGAGTTGCTGGCGGCATCGGCGGATTACTTTGACAGTCTGCTTGCGGATTTGCTCAGCACCATCGCCAGTCTTCTCAATCCGATCATGACCGTGTTTATCGGCCTTGCGGTGGCGGGAATGATGATTGCGTCCTTCCTGCCAGTCTTCGACATGGGAAATATGCATCAGTAGAGAATAACGGTGGAAGGGTGGGACATGACGGCAAGGGGGGGGATCGCATGAACGCCGAGGAGAACTCTCTCGCGGTTCTGTTTGCCGACATTTCCGGCAGTACGAAGCTTTATGAGTCGCAGGGGGATCGGGTCGCCCGCGATCTTACCTCGCAAGCCATCAATATCATGACGGCGTGTGTGGAGAAGGTGGGCGGGCGCGTCATAAAGACGATCGGCGATGAGATCATGGCTTCGTTTCCTGCCGCCGCCGCCGCTTACGATGCTTCCATCGCCATGCAGGCTGCCGTGTGCGAGCCGTTTTCGATCCGGATCGGCTTTCACTACGGCCCGGTTCTCGAAGAAAATGGCGACGTTTACGGCGACACCGTGAACGTCGCCGCCAGGGTCACGGATATTGCTACGGCGGGCGAAACCATTCTTACCGAGAACGTCCTGCCCAGTCTCTCGCCGGCGGCCAGGGATACCGCGCGCTTTCTGGATTCGGCGGAACTCAAGGGCAAGGCGCTTCCGGTTCGTATCTATAAGGTAGTCCTGGAAGCGGAAGATGCAACCTTCGTCGAGATCCAGGACCATGGCCGCAATGTGGTCGAGCGCAGGCTCGACGTTACTTACCGGGGCCAGCAGCGATTTGTGATTGTCGGTGGTGAAGCACTGACTCTGGGTCGCGGAACGGATTGCGTTCTCGCAGTCAACGAACTCTGCGTGTCACGAGCCCATGCCAAGATTTATGACGCCTATGGCAAATTTCTGGTTACCGACTACAGCACAAACGGAACCTATGTCGTTGGGGAAAATGGCGAGTCCGTGTTCGTGAAGCGGGAAACGGTCCAGCTTGGGTCAAGCGGGGCCATTTATCTCGGAATGGTTCCGGCCCCAGGGTACGAGGGTGTCATTCTGTTTTCATTGGCGGACTAGGCGCGAACATGACCCAGACTACCTCGTCATCGCTTTCTTTTCTTAGCGGCATCGCCGTATCCGGCGCGAGCGACGTCGGGCGCGTGCGCGCGGTGAACGAGGACAGTTTCACCATTTCCTCCGAAGCGCGGCTTCTTATGGTTGCCGACGGAGTGGGGGGGCATGGGCAGGGGGATCGTGCAAGCCGTCTTGCCGTGAGTGCCGTGGTGGATAATCTGCTCGCGTATGAATTCGAGAACCGCCACGCGGTGAAAAACGCCGTGGGGGTGGCCAACGCCCTTATTTTTGCCGAAAACCAGCAAAGGGGTGTGCAGGTGGGGCGGGGCATGGGAACGACCGTGGCCGGACTTTGGTTCCCGCCGGGGCGGCGTGACACGGTGACGGTTTTTTCGGTGGGCGACAGCCGGGTGTACCGGCTGCGGGGAGGCCGCATCGAACGCCTTACCCAGGATCATTCCCTTTACCAGGACTGGCTGGATAACGGTTCCAGCGGAAAGGCGCCAGCACGAAATGTTATAACGCGATGCGTCGGGAGTATGCCTGACGTGGATGTCGATGTTTTGGTTGTCGATACTAAATCCGATGAGAAATTTGTCTTATGTTCGGATGGCCTGACGACGATGATTGAAGATACGGAAATACTGAACATCGTCTCTGGTTCATCAGATGTGGAGATGAATTGTTCGCGTCTTGTGGCAGCGGCAAGGGAGCGCGGCGGACGTGACAACGTAACCGTTATTGTCGCGTCATTCGTGTGATTTGTTTGGAGTTAGGGAAATGGTATTCGGCTTAAGGTTCGGGCGCAGCAAAAAAATAGCCACCCTGTCACGCCAGGGGAACGGGGTCAATCGCCTGTACCTGTCCCTCCGCCCCGACGGTTGGCAGTGGATGCTGCGCGACCCCGAAGGTGCGACGATCAGCGAGGGACGGGGTGAGGGTCCGGCTGGCGCGGCCGATGGCGGGCTGGATGCCATTTTCGGTCTGGCGGCCACCGATATCGGGCGTCATGCGGATGTGTTGAAGGGGCTGCGGGACACCGTTCTTCTGGTTGAGGATGCCGATGTCGTCTTCGTTGACGGCAAGGGGGAGATGGTCCGCCAGCAGGGCGAACGGGCGTTGCGCACGATCGGCGCCCAGTTGATCGGTGCGAAAAAATCGACTTTTGGCAAGCAGGTGCTGGGTCTGGACCAGATTGGGGCCGCAGGCCAGGCCGGGGGCGCGGGTCCGGCCGGGGGCGCAGGCCAGACTGGGAGTGCGGATCCGGCCAGGGACGCTCAAGAGCAGGGCGGCATTCCTGTGTTTTTCTTTGCGGATGCGGACCGGATCAGCCGCCAACTGGGTAGTCTCGACGTTCTGGCGCTTACGGTGAGTTCGATCGCGCCGCTGGGAAGTCTTTTGCTGCGGCACGCGGCCATGAGTGCGCAACAAGGCGATGGGGTGGGCTGTACCCTCCATATTTCCCAGTCGCACAGCTTTATCGCGGTAGTCAATCCCGTCCTCGAAATTGCCGTGGTCCGCTCCATTCCTGTTGGTCTTGCGACTTTGGTTTCCGCCGTGGCTTCGAAGAACGGCCTGCCCGTAGCCGATGCACGCGACACCATGCTCAAGCGAGATCTGCTGTCGTCTCTTCCCGTAGATCGTGTATCAAAAGCGGGAGACACCCTCAGCTTCGGCGTCTCCGAACAGGCATTGATACCTCTGGCTGCGCGGTTGATGAAGGATATGCGGGAGACGATCGACTATTTCTCCGAACAGCGAATGGGGGGGGTGGTCAAGAAAGTCGAGGTTCTGCGTCCCCTGATCGACGTGAAGGGGCTGGCGGCCTTGATTCAAAAAGGCCTTGAGGCCAATGTCCGTTTTTGTGAGGAAGGGCCGCTCGAAGCCGCGTTGGTTCAGCCGTTCGATCGTTTGGCCAATCTGTTCACCGGCGGGGAAGGCGCGTTGGTGACCGTGGGCAAGGTTTCCTATACGTTCGACAAGGACCATCTGGTGCCGTCACGATCCCTTTCCAGCGAGACCGCCCACCTTCAAACGCGCGCAAAAGCTTCAGATTCTCGCCAAAAGGGCAAGGCTGGCGCCAAGAATCAAAAGAAACGCGGCCGGGGCAGGGCGTCCAGCAACGAAGATGATGCTTTATCATCGCTGAGAAATTTGTTTGAACAAAACCCGTCAATTGCGACGTTGGCAGGTTTTTTCCTGACGGAGACCGCCATTGAGGGGGGGCCAGATTCGCGCCAGGACATGATTGGTTCTTTCGCATTTGGTTTGCTGATGGCGGTCGTTCTGTACGTTGGATGGGGCCAATTCAAGCAAACCGATGATGCTCGTCTCGCGATGGTTGGTTCCGCTGCGGTGGCCTCTACCGAGAATGGTACTTTGCGCATCGCAAGCGGGGCCAGTGTGAAGGGGGGCGGGGTTCAGGGTGAGACGGCGGACAAGGTGCTGTGGACCGAGAAATTTCTTACCCTCGGCCGCAATATGGACGATGCCATCTGGCTGACCGACGTGTTTTTGGCGGACCATCAGCAACAGGTGGGCGTCACAAACGTAATGGGCAAAAAGATGGTGGTGGAAGGTGCGGTGTTGCCGTCGGGGGATGGCCACATCCTGGAAATCTCCAAGTTTATCCGCCGTCTGGTTGAAGACAAGAACGGATTCATGAATGATTTCGCCGATGTTACGTATCAAGGTGCCCATATCGACGCGAGCGAAAGCGACGAGGTCGTGAGGTTTCGGATTGAGGCGGTCTATGATGCCAACAAGCGCGTCGCGGCACTGAACGCGGCAGCCGGCTCCGGCGACGATCGTTCTCCGATGGCCACGATGCAGGACAATGTAAAGCAGCGCGAGCAGGCAACGTTAGACGCCCTAAAAGGCAAGATTTCGCATTAAGCAGACGGCAGAAAGGCAACCTTTCATGGATGCATTCATTCGGAGAAACCTGGCGCATCTCGGGTCGGCGATCTATGTGGTCCTGGCGCTCCTGGTCGCGGGCTATTCGGCACTTTACATGCCAGCGGAACGGCAGGTCGAGAGAGCGAGGAAATTCACGGACGTTTTCTCACAGGAAAATGCAAAATTAGATGCATTGAATAAAGCAAAGAAGACCGTAAAGGACACATCCAAGATTGGAAGCGTCCCAGATTTTCTTGAACGCATCAATAGTGTTGCCAAAGATACTGGCGTATCGATAAGAGACAAAGACGGCAACGTCCAGAAAGACAAAAACGGAAAGATCCTGAGAGAGCCTGGTATCTGGATACGGAAACTTGTCCCTCACGAAGGCAAGGAATTGACGTTCGATATCGAGATTATCGAAGATTATTTCAAATTCTTGAGGTTTTCGCAATTGCTTGAGAGCCTGGATGTAACGATCCATGACATTCAGGTCCATTCCTATGATTTGGGACACACGACCGAAGGGGGACGGCCGCTGCCGATTCATGCGATTTCCTTTTCGATCACGCCACGCAATGACGCCGCACCGCTTGCCACGGCCCGTCTCGCACGATTGGACGAGATGGTCAAGGCGCCGGACAAGCGCAATCCTTTCCAGCGCCTCGTGTCCATCAATCATGTGGTCAGGAATGAAATTGATCTTACCTGGATCTACAAGCTGTCAGGGATCGGCGCCGTTGGCGGCGTCCGCATGGCAACTATCGAGAGCAAGGAATACGAAGCTGGTAGCGTTTTTGCGGGCATGACCGTCGATAGGATTGAATCCGATGTCGTCAATCTTATCAAGAAGACCGATAACGGTGTGGAGAAATACGTTATCCGGTTCCGCAAGAAATAGAGTCGCCTCGGAGTGAATGCCGGTGGCTTGCAGAAACAGGGAATTTTGTGGTACGCTTAATTTGTGGGGATGCCTGCCGGGGCGACAGAAAGTGGACTCGGTGCGGCACGTGGGGTCTTTAACCCAATGGAGCTTGTTTCAGCCATGATCGCGTCAAACGCAGCCATTCGTGAGGATGTTTCCATTGACGAGCCGGGTTGGTCCTTTGTGTGGCACCCAAAGGCTGGGGAACAACGCCGGTTCTTTTCCGAAGGCCAACTTTCCGGGAAGGGTGTGGTCGTTGGGCGCGCTTCGCACTGCGACATACCCATTGATGACCCCTCTCTCTCCAGGCAGCACTGCCGGATCCAGTTTTCCAACGGAAGGCTGATGGTCTCCGATGCCGGATCCACGAACGGTGTGTTTGTAGCGGGCAGACGGCTAGGGCCGGATGAATCCGATACGCTTGATCCCGGTGACAGTCTGCGGCTGGGTTCGGTCGTGGTCGGTTTTGAGCGAGTTGTGCCACAGCCGGTCGTTCCCGACGACGGCACCATGCTCAGCGAATATGACGAGAACGGCTATAACGCAGAACATGCCATGGCAGAGATCGTTGCTGGTGTGATGGATCGGAGCTTTTCCTTTTCTTCCGCACCGCAACTGGGCGTACCCAGTAACGGAAATGGAGGCGGGGCCTCGGTCGGCTTTTCGGGAGGCGGGGCCTCGGTCGGTGGTTCTGCGACCGGGGGCGATGCCCAGCTTGCCGCACCCATTAACTTTCGGTTGGCCGCCGATAATGCCGTTTCTCCACAGGCCGGGTTTGCTCCCCCGGCTGGCCAGGGCGCTGGCGGGTTTTCGGCTCCCCCGGCCAACAGCGCGTGGGGGAATCCTTTTCCGGTTCCCCCGGCTCCCCCGGTTCCCGGATTGCCGCCGTCGGCTGCTTTCTCGTTTGCCCAGCCCCAGTCAGTGCCAGTCCCCAGGAAGCGCGGTCGCTTCCTGATTGCCGCCACCGTTTTGGTGAGCCTCGGTCTTGGTGGCGCCTTCCTGATGAAACGGTATGATATGGGGGGCGCGGAATTGATGGCCCTCGTTACCCCTGAATCTGCTTCCACTGAGGCCCCAGCCGCAGCCCCAGCCCCGGTGGCCGCAGCCGCCCCGGCGCCGGTGGCCGCAGCCGCAGCCCCAGCACGGCCTGTGGTCGTTGCGGACGCGCGATCGTCGAATGAAGTTACCATCCATGGCAAGCGTGGCATCAACAAGGTGGTCGAAACGAAGTATCGGGGCGTTGATTTTGGCAACTATCACGCTCTGGTCATCGGTAACAATAATTACCAGTATGTGCCAAAACTTGACAACGCGACTCTTGATGCCAACGCCGTTGCCGACGCTCTGGCCAACGAATACGGTTTTGATGTAACGAAGATCCTGGACGGGAACCGGTCCGATATTCTTTCAGCTATCGACCGGTTGCGGGGATCGCTGACGGAGAAAGACAATCTCCTTATCTTTTATGCCGGCCACGGATATCTGGATAAGCTGTCGGATCGGGGCTATTGGCTTCCTGTGGATGCTCAGGCCGACAGGCGGGCCAACTGGATTTCCAACGCCGATATCACCGACGCGCTGAAGGCGATCCAGGCCAAGCACGTCCTTATTGTCGCCGACAGTTGCTATTCGGGTACCCTGACCAGGGCCACCGGAATGTCGGTGCCGACACCTCTGTTGCGTATCAACGGGTTTCGCTCGCGCAACGTGATGGCCTCGGGCGGGATCGAGCCGGTGGCGGATGGTGGGGGCAAGAACAAGCATTCGATCTTTACCTCAGCCTTTCTGGATGCATTGAAGAAGAATACCGAAGTGGTTGACGGACAGAACTTGTTCAACATGGTTCGGGATCCGGTTCGTTTGAACACGGATCAGATGCCGGAGTACAACGACATTCGCAATACCAACCATGAAGTTGGCGGCGATTTCATTTTCGTGCGGCGGTGATCGGTGGCAAATCTCCGACCGGCGAACCTCGCGCACAGGATACACGGTCGCTTTGATTTTGCGACCGTGACCGATCTGGGTAATGTACGCTCCGCGAATGAAGACTGTTTCCTGGTGGACCCGGGGCTGGGCTTGCTGGTTGTTGCCGATGGGATGTCCGGGCATGGGGGGGGGGCCGTCGCCAGCGCGCTCGCGGCCAAGAGCATTCATGCCTACCTTTCCAGTGGGGGTCGGAGTGGGGCGGCGGCGCCCGCTGTTTCCGATGAGACCATCCTTGGGGACGATGTTGGCGGTCCGCCGCCGGCATCCATAGCCACGGCCGGGCATACGGGTTCCCCGGTCGATCGGGTGAGGGAAGCACTCGCCTATGCCAACAACCAGGTTTATGCGGTGAACCGGGCGCACGGAATGCCTGAGCGCAAGGGAATAGGGACGACTTTGGCCGGGCTTTACTGGCCTGCTCCTTCCGATAGCCGCGCCATTGTCTTTCATGTTGGCGATTGCCGGGTCAATCGGCTCCGCGATTCCGTGTTTCGCCATTTATCCCAGGATCACAGCGCCTTTCAACGCTGGATTGATGACGGCGCGAAGGGGGCGCCACCAGCCCATAACGTGGTTCTGCGTGCGGTCGGTCCCTCCGCAAGTGTCGAGGCCGATGTGGTCACATGTGTACTGCTTCCGGGCGACGTATTCCTTTTATGCAGCGATGGCCTCACCGGCATGGTACCAGACCGTGAACTCAGGGCGGCGATGCTTCAAACAGCGGCGGGCGCCAGCGTCGAGGATATAGCGCTCCGTCTGATAGCCTTGGCCAAAGCCAATGGGGGCAAGGATAACGTTACGGTCGCATTGGGGATCGTGCGGTAATCGTCTGCCTAGTACAGCATAGGCTGCAATAGACGTAATTATGGCTAAAGTTCGGCCGCAGTTTCGCACACCCTTTCTGTCAGGCTGCCGCCAGAACCCGCTTGGAGCGATGCTCCAAACCTCCTTTTTATACTAACGAACATAAAGATTGACCCAAAAACATTGGGCTGTCGCCCAAACCTGCTTGGGGTCAGAAGCCCCAAACTCCATCAGATAAATGGGTTTCCAAAGGCCCCCGGCCTTTGGTGGGTGCGGGCAAAGCCCGCTTCTTATCTTCGCTTGGCATGGGTCATCCCCCCCTGTCAGCTCGGATGGTCGCGACAAATCTACCCCAACGATCAACTAATTCGCACACGGCTGACATTTTCGCATAGATCATGTGCCAGCCCAGTTCTTTTCTAAAACAAGAACACAACAAATCAACTCCTGATTATGTTGCCTGTCTGTGCTCATTTAGGGTGCGCGCGATACGATGCGAACAATAAAAGAACATATGTCACTTCTTTAAAATCACCACTATATTGTGTAAAATGCGCTTCAGCGTTCCAGGCCCTGCCGTAACTCAGAAGAACTATTGGCGTACAGACGCATGGCGACTGGCCGTGCTGGTAAAATTGTACACTTTTACTAGACGTTACCATTGACTCCCACTATGTCCCATGATATCCCATGATTACCCAATGCGCGAGCGCGTCCGCATGGTGATGCGTATCGGGACGGGGCGATATCAGGGGGCAGCAACGGCGATGGCGCTTTTTCTAGCCACGTTCGTGAACAAGGTTGACAAAAAAGGCCGGGTTTCTGTGCCTGCGACCTTCCGTGCCGCCCTGTCGCAGCCGTCGTATGCGGGCGTGATTGCCTTCAGGTCGTTCACGGTGCCCTGCATTGAGGGCCGGGGCATGGACTGGATGGAGCGCGTGGCCGCTGGTACCGATGACATGGCCGCCTTTTCGCCCGAACAGGACGAGCTGACCCAGTTGATCTTTGCCAATTCCCGCCAGTTGCCCTTCGATCCCGAAGGCAGGGTCGTGCTTCCAGAGGAAATGATGGCTCATGCCGGCATCACCGAAGCCGCAGCGTTCGTCGGCAAGGGCAAGACGTTTCAGGTGTGGGAGCCGGAAGCGTACCGGCGCGTCGAAGAGGAAACCCTCCAGCGCGCCATGAAAATGCGTTCCGCCTCAGCCGTAGTCAAAAACGGAGAGGCCAGGTGATTTCCGCCGAGCCCTTTTCTCATGTTCCCGTGATGGTCCACGAAGCCGTGGCGGCTCTTTGCCCGCGTGAAGGCGGGCTGTACGTGGATGGCACCTTTGGCGCGGGGGGGTATAGCAGGGCGTTCCTGGGGGCGGCTCGTTGTCTGGTGGTCGGGGTTGATCGCGACCCGGACGCCGTGGCGCGCGGACGGGTCATGGCGGAGGATTGCGGCGGACGGCTGACGATTATCCTGGGCCGCTATGGCGACATGGCCGATCTGCTTGGCGAGCGGGGAATTTCGGCGGTGGACGGTATTGCCCTGGATTTGGGCGTTTCGTCGATGCAGATCGACGACCCCGGTCGTGGGTTCTCGTTCCAGCGTGATGGAGAGCTGGACATGCGCATGGGACGCGAGGGCCTGAGCGCAGCCGATGTCGTCAATACCATGCCCGAGGCCGAACTGTTCCACATCATCCGTGATTACGGCGAGGAGCGTATGGCGCGCCGAGTGGCTCGGGCCATCGTTAGCGCGCGGATGGAGGCACCCATCACCCGAACGGGCCGTTTGGCTTCGGTGGTGCGCAGTGTCGTGCGGACGGCCGCCGATGGTATCGACCCCGCGACCCGCACGTTTCAGGGCCTGCGGATCCACGTCAACGACGAACTTGGTGAGCTGCAGCGTGGTCTTGAGGCGGCGGAACGCCTTCTGGCGCCCGGTGGACGGCTGGCGGTGGTGGCGTTTCATTCCCTCGAAGATCGCGTTATCAAGGCTTTTCTCAAGGAACGTTCTGCGGGCGCACCCCGCGTTTCGCGGCATCTGCCGGAGATTGGCGAGCCGGCTGCGCCGTCATTTCGTCTGCTTGCCCGCAGGGCTGAACGGCCTGCGGCAACGGAAATCGCCGCGAACCCCCGCGCCCGCTCGGCTCGCCTTCGTGCCGCCGAGAGGACCGCTGCGCCGATCTGGACTGGACATATCGAAAAGACGGGCCAAGTCAACAAGATTGGACAATTTAGTAAGAATCGAGACCTGACATGATTCGGATCATGGTTATTCTTTGGTCGGTGCTGGCGACGAGTGTTGGCGTCAGTCTGTTTATGCTCAAGCACGAGGTTCAGTCGCTGGAGACGGACCTCGATCGCATCAACCGCTCCATCGAAGCGGGCGAGGAGAACATCCACGTCTTGGAAGCCGAGTGGAGTTACCTCAATGACCCGCCGCGTCTGCGACGTTTGGCAGAGACCCTTCTGGGCATGACTCCGGTCCTTTCAAACCAGATCACCACCATTGCCGCCCTGCCCGAGGGCACCGTGGTTGCCGATAACGGCGCGGCCCCACCGCAAACGGCGTCATCCTTTCGGTCGACGCCATCCTTTCGGCCGGGGATGAGCAACAACGCCGGGACGGCATCCAGAGCGGACAACGCCGCGACGACGGCCAAAGCGGATAACAACGTCGGCACGGCGTCCAAAGCGGATAACGCCGGATTGGCCAGGACGGAACATCGGTCGCCAGCCCCTGTCACGGTGCGCCCGGCCCATGGTGCCGGGACTCCCGCCGTTGCCGTGACGCCTGCCCGTTCGCACCCTGTGGGCGGCAATCTTGAGCATACCAGCCTGCACGCAGCAGCCCCAGCCGGGCATCCTTCGCTGCCGGAGCACAGACCCTCCGCCGTGTCATCCATCAGTAACCTGATTCAGGCCATCAGCGCGAGGTAAGAGCCATGTTCACCGCGTTGTTTCGTCGCCACGCATTGATCCATGACAAGGATGGGGATGTCGCGGCCACGCAGTCTTACCAAGGTGGAGATTACCAAGGTGGAACCTTCCATGGGGTAGAAAGCGCCCGGCGCCGGTCGCTGGAAGTCGGCCGCACCCGCCTGCTGGTTACCGGCGGCATGTTCATGCTGGCCTTTTCCATCATTTCCGCGCGTCTGGTGGAAGTTTCGATTTTCAAGTCCAGCGAGGCGTTGCGTCATGCCCGGTCGACCGAAGCCGCGCCGCTGCATGTGGGCCGTGGCGACATCGTCGACCGTAACGGCGTGGTTCTGGCCACCAGCCTGCCCACCGTCAACCTCTATGCCGAGCCGCAGGACATTCAGGATCCGGCGGAAGTCGCCAAGCGGGTGGTAAGCGCCCTGCCCGATCTTCCCTATGCGGAAGTGGAGGCCAAACTGGCCTCGGAGCGCAGCTTCGTCTACCTCAAACGCAATCTGACCCCCAATCAGGAATATAGCATCAATCACCTGGGCATTCCTGGTCTGTCGTTCGAAAAGGGCGAGCGCCGGGTCTATCCCCACGGCCCCCTTGCCGCCCATATCGTGGGCATGACCGATATCGATCATCATGGGGTTGCGGGCATCGAGAAAAAATTCGACGCCCGTCTGCGTTCCAGCTCTGCGCCGCTGGCTCTGTCGATCGACATTCGCATTCAGAACGCCATGCGCGAGGAACTGGCCAAATCCATAGAAGATTTCCAGGCTCTTGGCGGTACCGGACTGGTGATGGATGTTCATACCGGCGAGCTGGTGGCCATGGTGTCGCTGCCGGACTTCAATCCCAATGGAACTCTGACCGATCAGAACGCCATGTTTGACCGGGCTACCCTGGGCGTGTACGAAATGGGTTCCACCTTCAAGCTGTTCACCGCCGCCGCCGCACTGGATCTCGGCGTGGCGAACGTGGAGAGCCGCTATGACGCCACCAACCCCATTCAGATCGCCAACTTCAGTATCAGGGATTATCACGCCCTGAAGCGCTGGTTGACGGTGCCTGAAATTCTGATCCACTCTTCCAACATCGGCGCCGCCAAGATGGGCCTTGATGTCGGAACCAAGAATCTGCGGGAATATCTGGGAAAATTCGGCCTTTTGAGTCCGGCGTCCCTTGAATTGCCCGAAGTGGCTTCTCCGCTGGTGCCAAACCCCTGGCGCGAGATCAACACCATGACGGTGGCGTTTGGGCATGGGATGGCGGTAACGCCGGTGCAGATGATTACCGGCGTGAGCGCCATCGTCAACGGCGGCACCTTCCGCCCAGCGACCGTGCTCAAGCGTGAGGAAAGCGCCATTCCGGCGGGCGAGCGCGTGATTTCGGCGGAAACGGCAAAGAAAATACGCTGGATGATGCGGTTGGTCGTGGAAGATGGTACCGGAGCCAAGGCTGAGGCGCCGGGCTATCTGGTCGGCGGCAAGACCGGAACGGCGGAAAAGAACGTGAGTGGCCACTATGTCCGCAAGGCACTCTTGTCTTCGTTCATGGCCGCTTTTCCTATCGCCAATCCGAAATACACCGTTCTGGTCATCATGGACGAGCCGCAGGGCAACAAGAGCACCTTTGGGTATGCCACCGGCGGCTGGACCGCCGCGCCTGTGGTGTCTCGCGTGGTCGCGCGGATTGCGCCGATGGTTGGTATCGCTCCGATTTATGACCACTGGCCCGGCAAGGGCTATGGCGGCGCGCCCGAGGTGGTGCCGGCGGTGGCCCGGACGACGGATCTGAGTGGGGGCGAAAGTGAGTAACACCTTCCTGAATCATAGCCTTAATCAGGATATTTCCGATCTGAAGATCCTGGGTTTGACGGAAGATTCACGGCGGGTTGAACCCGGCTTTCTGTTCGCAGCCCTGCCTGGCGCCACCGCCGATGGCCGGGCGTTTATTGCCGCCGCCGTCAGCCGGGGAGCCGTGGCAATTCTGGCGCCGACCGGCACAGTGGTCGACCCCGTCGTTCTTGGGCGGGCGCGGCTGATTACCAGTGATGATCCTCGCCATGTCTTTGCCTTGCTGGCGGCGCGCTTCCACGCTCCCCAGCCCGAGACCGTGGTTGCCGTCACCGGCACCAACGGCAAGACCTCGGTATGTTCGTTTGCCCGCCAGCTCTGGACCCAGCTTGGTCATGCTGGCGCCAGCATCGGCACCCTGGGCGTGATGGCGCCGGATCAGGTGCTTCCCGGCGGCCTAACGACCCCCGATCCGGTCAAGCTGCACGCGACCATGGCCGATCTGGCCCGGCGCGGCATCGCCCACCTCGCCATGGAGGCATCAAGCCATGGCCTCGACCAGCGACGTCTGGACGGCGTGCGGATCGCCGCCGCCGCCTTTACCAATCTGACCCGCGATCATCTGGATTACCACACCGACATGGACCATTACCTGGCGGCCAAGCGGCGTCTGTTTGCCGAGTTGCTCCCGGCCGGAGCCACGGCGGTGCTCAATGCCGACGATCCGATGTTCGCAGAATTGAAAGACGCCTGCGACATCGCCGATCTGAGCGTGATCGCGTATGGCGCCACCGGCATGGAAATTCGCCTGATGGACTCCTCCTCCACCGCGACGGGGCAGGTTCTTGTCATCCGTGTACTGGGGCGTGAGCACAGCCTGCACCTGCCTTTGGCGGGACGGTTCCAGGCCATGAACGCCTTGTGCGCGCTGGGTCTTGTCCTGGCCACCGGCGGGGAGCCACAGGCCAGCGTCGAAGCCATCCGCCATCTGGAAGGAGTCCCCGGCCGGCTGCAACGGGTTGCTACCCGTGCCGGGGGGGCGCCGGTTTATGTGGACTATGCCCATACGCCCGATGCCCTGGAGACCGTCCGGACGGCGCTGCGTCCTCATCCCCGCCGGCATCTTTCGCTCGTCTTTGGCTGTGGCGGCGACCGGGACCGGGGCAAGCGGCCGCAAATGGGCGCCATTGCCCACCGGCTGGCCGATCTGGCCATCGTCACCGACGACAACCCCCGGAGCGAAGATCCCGCCGCCATCCGTCGCGAGATTCTGTCTGCCTGTCCTGGCGCCCGTGAGATTGCCGACCGGGCCACTGCCATTCAGGAGGCCATCTCCGAACTTGGTTCCGATGACGTTCTGGTGATCGCGGGTAAGGGCCACGAACGCGGCCAGATTGTCGGTTCGATCGTGTATCCGTTCGACGACGCCGAAGCCTCGCGCGACGCCATTGCCATTCTGGAACACGGCGCCAAACTGGAACGAGGCTCGTCGTCATGACCTTTTTGTGGACCGCATCCGAAGCCGCTCAAGCCACCGGCGGTATCGCCGGTGGCGACTGGAACGCCAGCGGGGTCTCCATCGACAGCCGGACCGTGGCGCCCGGCGATCTGTTCGTTGCCCTGGGGGGGCCGACGTTCGACGGGCATGACTTCGCCGCTGCCGCCCTGGCCGCCGGGGCCGCCGCCGCCATGGTAGCGCGGGTGCCGGAGGGGATTGATACCGGGCGTTTGCTGGTGGTTGGGGACACCCTGGAGGGGCTGCACGCCCTGGCCCGGCGTGCCCGTCTCAGAAGCTCCGCCCGCGTCATCGCCGTTACGGGCAGTGTGGGCAAGACCGGCACCAAGGAAATGCTCAAGCTGGCGCTGGAACGCCAGGCGCCCACCCATGCCAGCACCGGCAACCTCAACAACCATTGGGGCCTGCCTCTCAGTCTGGCGCGGATGCCGGCCGGGACCGTGTTCGCAGTGCTGGAAATGGGGATGAACCATCCTGGCGAGATCACCCCGCTGTCGGAACTGGCCTGTCCCGACGTTGCCGTCATCACGACGGTGGAAGCGGTCCATAGCGAGTTTTTTCCCTCCATTGCCGCCATCGCCGACGCCAAGGCGGAAATCTTCGCGGGCATGGGCGAGGGCGGCATCGCCATTCTCAACCGCGACTCCCCTTATTTCGACCGCATGGCTCGTGCTGCCCTGGCGCGGGGTATCAGCATCGTCATTGGGTTCGGCACCGGTCCCGACGCGGAGATCCGGCTGCTGGAGTACGTCATCGAAGGCTCGACGACACGGGTTACCGCCTCCATGGATGATCATCCCATTGGCTATACGATCGGGGCCGCTGGCCGCCACTGGGCCATCAACAGTCTGGCGGCCATCGCCGCCGCCGATGCCGCCGGCGCCAACGTGCCCCGAGCAATGACGGCCCTGGCCGACATGACCGCACCCAAAGGCCGTGGCGCCCGCCGGTTTGTCACCCTCCCAGACGGCTGCTTCGAGCTGATCGACGAGAGCTATAACGCAAGCCCGGTGTCAACGGCGGCGGCTTTGGCCGTGCTCGGCGCAGCGATACCGGGGGAGAACGGACGCCGTATCGCCGTGCTGGGCGACATGCGTGAACTTGGGGCAGAGGCCGATGCCCTGCACGCCGGACTGGCGGCACATGTCGTCCAGCACGGTATTGATCTTGTCTTTACCGCAGGACCACACATGGCCTGTCTCCGGGATGCCCTGCCTGATGCCCGGCGGGGTGGCCATGCGGCCTCGGCAGAGGCCCTGGCGCCGACGGTTGCCGCGTGGGTGCGGGCCGGTGACGTGGTGATGGTCAAGGGATCGGCGGGCAGCCGTACCGGGGTGATTGCGCGCGCGCTGTGTGAGATGGAAACACCTGCATTGGGGGGTCTTTCGAGTGCTCTATAATCTATTGTACCCGCTGTCCAGTCAGGTGGGGGTCTTCAATCTTTTCCATTATATCACCTTCCGCACTGGCGGCGCGGTGCTTACGGCGCTGATCATCTCATTCGTGCTGGGGCCGGGCATCATCCGCTGGCTGAAGCTCAAGCAGGGCCAGGGCCAGCCCATCCGTACCGACGGTCCCGAACGCCATCTGATCGAGAAAAAGGGTACGCCCACCATGGGCGGCATTCTTATTCTGCTGGGGGTGAGCGCGGGCACGCTGTTGTGGGCCGACCTGACCAGCGGCTTTATCTGGGCGACCCTGCTGGTGACCCTGGGCTATGGCCTGCTG
>JADFXL010000004.1 GCA_015233585.1 Alphaproteobacteria bacterium
AACATTACAATCATTTGCGGATCCGGTTGTTTGGGAAGCGATCAATCCTATCGAATCCCGCGTATCATTTACCGGTGACGATCCCATTGCGGCTCGTCGCCGTTTTCTGGATCGAGAAAAACAAATTTATTCTGAGGCTTTGCAGTTAGTTGGCATTGGAGCTTTGCTGTTCGAGCGCCGTCGCGGAGAAAGTGCTCTCAAAGTAGAGTCGGCTCCAGATGAATTGATCAGACGCTATCGGACAGACAAGGACCTTGCAAACACAGGCGTGAACATCGAACGGGACGACATCGCCAAATTAGCATCGCATGATGGAGATATATACTATATAGTCAAGAACTCTGTTTCGCATCATTGCATTTTGTTTTTTCGTTATGCTCAACGCAAGGAGGGATCTGCTCCGGAAACGTTCGGGGTTCAGTCGTTGAACGGTGCCGCCTGTGTTCCCATTGGTTCTCCCGAAGCCACCAATATTGACGAGACCGTGCTGGGGGTGGCGCAACGAGCGGTATTTGACGATGGCAAAATGGTAAAAACCCAGTTTTTTGCAGCGGCACTCAACGAACTGGGTGAGGAGGATGTCAAACCCGATGCCGGTCGTGATCAATCCGTCAAGGCCGGTGGTCCACCCCATTTTGTGACGGCGACCGTTGATATCTCGCCTAATGGTGACGTTGTCGTCAAGGGGCAGGTTGTTCACAACGTAGGCGTCGAAGAACTCAGAATCGATGACCATTGGACAGTGGTCGATGATTTGGGGAACTTTCGCAGGGAACTTGATTATCTTCCTTCCGGCGGGCTTGTAAAACTGGTCGCATCCGATGCCAATAGACAGCAAACCGAGATGGAACTGTCCTTGAATACGGAGCAATTGGCGGCAGTCAAGGATCGCAGTGCCCGGCCGCCGGTGCCCGGCCGTTCCTATGCACTCGTCATCGGGGAGTCGCAGTACCTTACGCCTATTCCCGTGCTCGGTACGCCTCCGATTGATGCCCAGGGTATCGCAGATGTGCTGAAAAGTCGCTTTGGTTTCATTATTCACATGTTGCTGGAAGCAAAACGACAGCAAATTCTTGATGAATTCAAGGTGTTGAAAGATCTGGTTGGCGAGAATGACGATCTCGTCGTCTATTATGCCGGGCACGGGGTGCTGCATCCCAAAACGCACATAGGGTACTGGCTACCTGTTGACTCCTCCAATAAATCGCCTGCGGCCTGGATATCGAATAACGAAATCGCCAAATTGGTTCGCCTTATCAAGGCGCGCCGTATTATTGTTATCGCCGATGCTTGCTATTCCGGTAAAATGACAAAGGAGGGCAACATAGATCCGGCAACTCTTTATATGCAGGCAATTGGAGGTTTGCGATCCCGCACCGCTTTCTCGTCTGGGGATCTGGAGACCGTCTCGGATGAAGGTGAGAACAGTCAACACTCCGTATTTGCTAAATATCTGCTTGAAAATCTGGAGAAACTACAAGCATCAACCTTCGGCATAAACTTGTTAACTGCCGTCCGATCGAATGTTTTGCGAGAGGCGACGCAGACACCGCAGTATGGAATTATCTGGTCTGCGGGTCATGACAGTGGTGCTGATTTTGTATTCAAACAGCAACAGTGATTGAGAGTTATACCGGCGAGCCTAACCTTACTGAGTCGGAAGTCGACTCGGCTCTTTCCCACCGTCTGTCTTGTGGGTAGAATAGGCTATTCCTACTACATGCGGGGGGCGGAGGGTGGGGGAAAGAGTTGCGGATATGGACCGGGAATGGCGCTTCGACGGTAAGCGTACCGTCGCCGGGGTTTTTGCAAGAGGCTCATGAATAAACCCTGGCAATTTGCGCACAGGCACAATATTTTGTCAGCCATGCGCAGAAACCGAAAAGCCAAGATCATTGCCACCCTAGGGCCGGCAAGTTCATCCCCCGAGGCGCTCGAAGCCCTGTTCCGGGCCGGCGCTGACGTGTTCCGCTTCAACTTCAGTCACGGCACCCACGCCGAGCACAAAGCGCGCGTGGAAATGGTCCGCGATCTGGAGCGAGCCTACCGCCGACCTATCGCCATTCTGATGGACCTCCAGGGGCCGAAGCTGCGTGTGGGGGAATTTGCCGGCAAGACTGTCCGCCTGGAACATGGTGCGATGTTCCGGCTGGACCTGTTGTCGGCGCTGGGCGATGCCACCCGTGTGATGTTGCCCCATCCCGAGATATTTGCCGCCTTGACCGCAGATACCGACCTTTTGCTGGATGACGGCAAGGTGCGGCTACGGGTCGAGCGAGTCGGTCCCGACTTTGCCGATACCCGCGTGATTATTGGCGGAACGCTTTCCGATCACAAAGGGGTCAATGTTCCCGATGTTATCCTGGGGATTTCATCGCTGACCGCCAAGGATCGCGTCGACCTCGACGCCGGACTGGACATGGGGGCCGACTGGGTGGCGCTGTCCTTCGTGCAACGTCCCGAAGATGTGGCCGAAGCCCGCAAGCTGATCGGTGGACGCGCCGCACTCCTGTCCAAGCTGGAGAAACCCAGCGCTATTGATTTCCTCGACGAAATTATCGAACTCTCCGACGCGGTCATGGTCGCGCGCGGCGATCTCGGTGTTGAGGTACCGCCGGAAAATGTGCCGATCCTGCAAAAGCGCATTGTCCATGCTGGGCGCCGCGCCGGCAAGCCGGTGGTGGTGGCAACCCAGATGCTGGACTCGATGGTCCATGCCCCCACTCCCACCCGCGCCGAAGCTTCCGATGTCGCCACCGCCATCTATGACGGCGCCGATGCCGTGATGCTTTCGGCGGAAAGCGCCGTTGGGGCCTATGCCGTCGAAGCGGTGACCATCATGGACCGCATCATCTCGACGGTGGAACGGGATGAAGTCTATCTGCGCATCACCAACGCTTCCCGTCTGGAGCCAGAAAGCAACGCTGCGGACGCCATCAGCGCCGCCGCCCGTCAAGTGGCGCACACCATCAAGGCGGCCGCCATCGTCACCTACACCTCCTCTGGTTCGACAACCTTGCGGGCCGCACGGGAACGGCCGGAAGTGCCAATCCTGTGTCTGACGGCGAATCTGGCGGTGGCGCGACAGTTGGCCATCGCCTGGGGGGCTCATTGTGTTCTTATCAATGAAATCGGCAACTTCGCCGACATGGTCAAGAAGGCGTGCCGGGTGGCGCGCCGCGATTCTTTCGCAGACTTTGGGGACCGACTGGTCGTCAGCGCGGGCGTACCGTTTGGAACCCCCGGAACCACCAACGTACTGCGTATCGTCCGGCTTGATGAGAATTGAGGGGTCGGGGGCGAACATGACGCCTCCTTCCCACCGCGCCCTACCGTTCCCTGCCGGTTGCGCCCGTTGCCGTCATGGAGTCCTTGACTCCGGCACCTGAAAGACAAGAACATACGAAGCGACAGCGTTGGGCTGTCTGATAGTGTTTGAGGAATTGCATACCATGCGCGTTGTTTGCGTGTATTCCGTGGAAGGTTATGTCTCGGTTGAAAAACCAATGCTCAGTGGTGGGGATCTTCCATTCGGGATCGCGACGATCGCCTCCGTGGTCCAGCACGCCGGACACGACGTTGACACATTGGTGATGACCCGAAAGTCACCCATCGAAGATATGGTAGCGGCCATAATCCGTGACTTCAAGCCGCGCGTCTTCTGCATGACCGCCGTCACCACCCAGTTTTACATCATCGCGCGCGTTGCCAAGGCCGTCAAGGCGGTCGACCCCACCATACGATGTGTTCTGGGCGGTCACCATGCGTCGCTGTGCACCGACTCCGCCGCCAGCGTTACCGAATTCGACGCGCTGTGCATAGGCGAGGGCGAGCGGGGAATCGTCGAGTATCTGCGTCAGTACGAAGAAGGGCTTGACCCCACCGGCGTTCCCGGCTTCTGGCTTCGGCGAGGTAGTGATTTCGAGAAGAATACCGCCCTGACTTTTAACTACGACCTTGATTCGCTGCCCTTTATCGACCGCGATCTTTGGACCAAGTGGATGGCTCATCCCTACGAATGGACGGCGGTCCTGGTCGGACGCGGTTGCCCCTTCACCTGTACCTATTGTTCCAACCACGTGATGCGCAAACTGGCCGACGGCAAATACGTGCGTTTCCGGTCCGTCGACAATCTCATCGCCGAGATTGCGGACGTTATGAGCAAGCACCCCGTCCGCAACATCCACCTCGAAGTGGAGACCATTGGGGCCAATCCCGAATATGCGAAAGAGTTAAGCCGGAAACTGGCGGAATACAATTCCAAGCGAGAACGGCCGATCTGGTTTGAAATCAACCTGGCCCTGACGAAGCGCTATACCGACGACGAGCCGTTCGCCCGTGAATTGCTGAGCGAGCTGGCTGCCGCAAATATCAAGCTCATCTATATCGGCCTGGAATCAGGGTCCATGCGGGTACGCAACGAGGTCATGCGCCGCCCGAAGTATACCAACGAGGGGTTGCTGCGTTTTGCGAAGCTGGCCAACTCGTATGGTATTGATATCGGCATGAATGCCATGATGGGGTTGCCGTCGGAAACCGTGGCCGAATATCTTGAAACCGTAGACATCTGCCACAAGGTTCAGCCGAAGCACGTATACATTTACATTTTCTATCCGTATCCGGGAACGGAACTGTATAATCGGACTCTGGAGCTTGGGCTTATTTCAAATGACGCACCGAAGGTTGTTCGGGAACGTGAATTCGTCGGGGAGCGCTCGCGCGCCTTCCTGAATACGAAGGAATTTCCAAGGTGGCGTGTCCAGCTTGAGTTCATCCTGTTTTATTATAAGGTCTACCGTGGTCACTGGCCCGCCATGCGCCTTCTGCTGAAGACGGTCAGGCAGATTACAACCGTCGTCCCGGTTCTGAACTCCTTTTATCTGAATGTCGTTCGCAGCTCCAAGATCTTCAGCGTGTGGCGGCGCAAATACAGCACGTATGCGGAAGTCGAAACAGAGTCTTGATGCGGCGGCATACCCTGTAAGCGCAAAACACGTAGCCTACCGCCCGCCAGGGGGAGCGAGATCTCCCTGAATGGGCAACTGAGGCGACAGCGCCGACACGGGCCGCGCCATCACCATTTCTACGATTTAGAGGAAGTACGTACGCAGGGGCGCGAAGCCGTTAAAGTTGACGCTGGAATAGGAGCTTGTATAAGCACCGGTGGCCATAATCTCCACCCGGTCGCCGACTTCCAGATCCAGCGGCATCTCGTAGCCAGCCTTTTCATACAGGATATCTGCCGAGTCGCAAGTGGGGCCAGCGAGAATCACGGGGCCGGAGGGACCACGGCGGTGGGGGGTCTGGATCCGATATTTGATGCACTCGTCCTGGGTTTCGGCCAAGCCGCCAAAGCGGCCGATATCCAGATAAACCCAGCGGGCCGCGTCATCGTAGCTCTTGCGGGAAATCAGTACCACCTCGGCCTGGAGCACACCGGAATCCCCAACCAGGGAACGACCAGGCTCAATAATCATTGTTGGCAGGCGGTTGCCAAAATGGTTGGTCATGGCACGCATGACCGCACTGCAATAGGCGTCCACCTCGGCGACACCAGCCCGGTAATGGGCGGGAAAGCCTCCCCCCAGATTGACGAGCTTCAACTCGATACCCGCCTCGTTGAGCGCCGTGAACAGCATCGCCGTCTTGCCAACGGCAATATCCCACTGGGTCAGATCGGTCTGTTGCGATCCGACATGAAACGACACGCCGTATGGCTCCAGGCCCAGATCCTGGGCCTGCTTCAACAGATTGACGGCCATATCCACATCGCACCCGAACTTGCGGGACAGCGGCCATTCCGCTCCGGTGTTGTCGACCAGGATTCGGCAAAACACGCGCGCCCCGGGGGCCGCTTTCGCGAGCTTCAGAAGTTCGGCTTCACTGTCGAAGGCGAACAGCCGGATACCCTTCTGGTAGGCGTAGGCGATATCGCTCTGCTTTTTGATCGTGTTGCCAAACGACAGACGGGCAGGGTCAACGCTGCAACCCAGGCACAAATCAATCTCCGCGACACTGGCAACATCAAAGTACGAACCTAAGCCGGTCAACAAAGATACAACCTGCGGCGCCGGATTGGCCTTGACCGCATAGTAAATCTGCGCAATCGGCAGGTAGCGGCGAAGTTTGTTGTAGTTATCGGCGATCACATCGAGATCGACTACGAGACACGGGGTCGGAGGTTGCTGTTCCTCCAGAAATCGTCGAATCTTATCGGTCATCGCGTACCCTTTCGTACACGAGTTTTCAAGATCAAGTCGATGAGACGCGAGACGAACCGCCCTCGCTCAGGCGGTGCCGATACTGGACAGGGGATTCTTTCGGCCTAACAGACAGCGGTAGGGCACCCGGACATCGCCGAGGAACCGACTGGGCCAAGGGACAAGGTTACAAAAGATAATCGGCGCCATACCGGCACCCCGAGACACTGCGAACATGGCCACATCCTCTAGGCTGCCGGTCAAGAACCCGGCGACACATGGAGAACGCTTTGACGTCGTTGCGTAACCACGAGGGCCAGAGGTACGTGCGCTGTGCGTCTGGTTGTGCTATATACGCCGATCGAACGAAATTTGAAGAAAAAAATGTCCCCGTCGGGGGATTTTTTTGGAGGGCCAGCCGGGCGGGCTGCCACACGTGCCCGCTTGGGGGGATTCTTCGAAGCGGTCATCAAAGTCCACGGCGCGGAGGAACGTCGCGACGTGCGAACCGTTAGCGGTCCTGTGAGGTGTTTTCATGTGTCAATCATAAGGCTCGATGGTATTGTTCATCCGCAACGTAGCCGCACGCAGTGAAAAGGCACTTGATGAGGTCCGTTCCCGTGATGGGTTTGGTGGCCACCATTGAGGCACCGGCCATGAGGATGGCTTCGTGCATGGCCGGGGACTTTTCAGCGGTCAAGATGAGCACGGGGGTTCGGCTGGAATGGCTGGCGACATCGGCCCTTAACACCCGAACAAAATCATCCCCGTTCATATGATCCATGAACAGGTCGGAGATGATGACATCGGGTTCGACGTCGCCCGACTTCAGAAGCTCAAGTGCGTTCAGGCCGTTGGTGGCTTCCGTAATGCGGGAGATGGGGGCTTTTGCGAGCAATTTCTTGATCAGATTGCGCATCATGTCATGATTCTCGACAATCATGATGTGGAGGTGTTTCTCCCCCATCTCGATCATAAACGCGGCTCCGCCTCTGTATGGCGCGATCCTCTTCAGGGATTTGGCGGGCAAGGGTACGTGCTGGCGGTGACAGGACTGCGCCAGGGCGTCCAGCACTTCCTCTCGCGGCAAATCGACGACCCTCGTGGGACCTCCGGAAAAGATGGGAGGAAACCGGAGTGTTACGGCTAATCCTTCCGGGTCGGGATGGATCCGCATTTCGTCCGGCGCACGGCATGGCAACCTCCGGCCCAACCGAGAACAGTGGCGCCGAAGTGCGTCCAAAAAATCGGCCGGCGGGAAAATGACGATACGGCGTTCATGAACGATCATGAGGGCACGATCCTGGAATATGTCGTTCGGGGGATATCTGAGCAGATGGTAGAAATGGGCTGCCGCCCATGCCCGCTTGGGGCCTTAGGCCCCAAACCTTGATAATAGACGGGTTTCCAAAGGCCTCCGGCCTTTGGCGGGGGTGGGCGAAGCCCACAGGGTTCAAATGTGATTGCCCCATGACGCCTGTGTCTTGATGTTGCTGGCCAAGTTTCGTTGTCCTATCATGGGTGATGTGGGCCGGATGCGACGAATTGTCGATGGGAGGGTAACAACCATGGGCCATGAACAGACGGAGGCGCGTGAGACGGCGCCGACCAGGACGGACGAACAGATTGATCTCGATATGATGGCTTTTCTTTGCGGCTGCGACGTTGACCAAGCCGAAACCCGCGTGGCCGCAAATCCGCGGCTGGGTTCCTTTCTTGCCAAATCCCACGAAGAAGCGGTTCTCGAAGAACGGGTCGCAAACAAGGTAATCGCTGTCGAACGGAAAGCCATGTCTCAGCAGGAGGTTGCCGTTCTGCTGGGTATTGAAGAGGGATGAGGGCTGCATCTCCATCACTCCGTTGCAGAAGCCTTGCCGGGGCTTTCCCAATGCCAGGGAGTTGTCAAGAGACAGTCGATGGCGCACATGATGTCATTTGTTGAGTATGGAGCGGCAATGACTTCGTGGAATCCGGCATCAAGGAACTTCTCTGCCCCAGGGACATCCTTCGAAGGTAATATTGCCAATCCCCGTGCGAACCGGGATCGCGATTCTTGTCTACGAATCGTCGCTATGAAGTCATTCCCAAGATCAACCGTTCCCGTATTTATAATGACAACGTGAAATTCCTTCAAGTCCATGAGTTCGATAAATTCATAAGCATCAGAGCATTCATCAATATGGGTTGCTTTTAATCCTGATATTATACTTTTGAACTCGCGCCGGCTCCTTGCGTTGTGATCGATGATGCAAAATGCGGCCTGTTCCCATAATATGGTGAATAATTTTTCTTGTGGAATCTTTCCTCTCGATACTCGTGGGAGGATGCGTGTGATCGGATTTATCGTATCCTTATTGGCTTGAAGGAAAAAAGACTCTGGTTGAACGACCTGCATCATCAGGGCCGCGCCTTCATCGAATTTCTCCAATTGTTTCATGGATCCCTTTGGCAAAGGGATAAGGTGTTCGTGACAATACAGGCACAGTGCGTCAACGACCTGATCGTAAGTCAAAACAAATTCCCAAGATCCCGTTATGGTTGTGTATTTTTCTTGCGCGAAGCGAATGATTAGCGCCGTCTCTTTCCCTGGATCAAAGATCAGCGTCTCCGGCGCGATATCGGGTAATCGTGTGCCCGCATGGTTACTGTAACGTCGAAGCGCATCAATAAAGGTGACTGAAGAGAATGTGATGACGCGCCGTTCAAGTATCATTTCTTCATTTCTTTCGCTGGAGTGCCGATATTGGAAATTTTTTGCGCCTCTCCATCACATGAAATGACTGTTTTCCCATGCATTCGGAACAAAAATTTATGTACCATTACGTGTTCAAGAAGATTCTTTATCATCTCCATTGAAAATGGAATTTTCAATACTTCGTTACAGCCAGATTTTAGCAGAAACGTATCGTCGCTGCTGTTTTCTGGTATAATTGCTATGCAGATTGCGAATTTTGAATGAAATTCGGCATTTCTGATTATTCTTATAATGTCAGTACAGCTCATTCCACGTAGCACACTGACGAAGATAAGATCAAATTTGGTATCGTTATCAATTTGAATGCGGACGAACTCTGTTTCATCATGGCATTCGCAAATATGGCGCGCGCCACAAGAAATAATTGTATTTCTAATCGCTCTTCTGGTCTCTGAATTGGAGTCGATGATACAGAACGACGTGTTATTCCATATTATTTTTATTATGTCTGATCTTGTCGCGTTCTTATCAGGTATCCCGTGTTGTATCACATCGACCAACCGGACGGTTATGACATCTCGTTGCGGCTCCCCGCCTGCACGCTCCAGGCCAACCTGGATGAGGACGGCGGCATGATCGTGGAAAACCGAGAGTCGCTTTGATGCCCGTTTTGGCAACTTTACATGATGCTCCTGACAATAGTCGCACAGCGCCTCAATGACCTGGGTACGGCCAAAGGCATGATTGCTACTGTCTCGTCCTGGATTGTCTGCCGATGAAAACCGGAGGGTCAACGCCATTTCGTGGGTAGGATCAAACGCGAAATCCTGCGGCACCGCGTCGGGCAGCGGTTGGCCATTCCGCATACAATACCGGCGCATGGCATCGAGCAGACTCCCGGTGGGGAACATCAAAACGCGGTGTTCGAGTATCGTCATGCGCTCTCCCCAGTTACGAACAGAGCGTCCGGTAGCGCGTAGGCCGTGGTCATCAAGGCTGCGGGCAGACTGTTGATGGCCTCAACGAGCTGTGCCAGCGCCGTTTCGACATCCCCACTCCCGCGTGAGGCAACTTCCAGAGTCTTCGACGCCGACCATACTTTCGAGAGTCCCATGCTGTCGGCCGCACCCTTGACGGTATGGGCTTCGCGGCTGATGCTATTCAGGTCGCCATTCGTCAGGCTGGCACGCACGGCTCTGAGACGAACGTTCGCATCTTCAATAAACTCGACCAGTAGTTCGATCACATTTTCCGCCTCGATATCCTTGGCCAGGGTATCGAGAACGCCCAGGTTGATAGCAGTGGTCACTGTCGATGGTTCGCAGCTTGCCTTGTCGCGCGGTCTGTTCACGCCGGAGTAACGGAGCAGCACGTCACACAGCTTGCGGCGTTCGATCGGTTTGCTGATATAGCCGTTCATGCCGGCATCCAGGCATTGCTGTTCAAAGCCTGGCATGACGTTGGCGGTCATGGCGATGATAGGAATGGCTGAGGCCGGGGGTGGAAGCGCCCGGATGGCGGCTGTCGCCTCGAAGCCATCCATTTCAGGCATTTGCACGTCCATGAAAATCAGCTCGTAGGACGAGGAGCGCGCCGCCTCTATTGCCTTTCTTCCATTTTCGGCAATATCGACCGTATGTCCCAGCTTGCGCAGCAGCATCAACGCAAGTTGCTGATTGACGGGATTGTCTTCGGCAACCAGAATGCGCATCAGCTCTCCGGTCGGAGCCAATTCGGTTGTTGCGGGCATCGCCTCGGATTTGCCACCGATCAGGCCAAGAGCGCGACCGATAGCGCCAAAGAGAACATCCAGGTGCAGAGGTTTGAGAAGGAAACCATCAATGGCCTCCACCGTATCAGGGTCTTTCAACAGGCCCTGGGACGAGGTCAGGATCAGTCTACAGGATTTGAGAAGAGGAACGGCTCGTATCATTCGCACCAGATCGGGGGTGGAGATGCCTGACATGTGGCCATCGATTACGGCCACTTCCCATGGCTGATTCCCGGCGGCGGCACGGGTCAACTCGGCCAGGCACAGGCCTGAGTCCTGAACGGTCTGCACCACTAGGCCATAGGCCGCGAGTTGACGTTCGAGGGTTTCGCAGATAACGGCATTGTCATCCACAACCAGGATCCGCCGGCCCGCGAGGTTCAAAATGGGATCCGCCACAGAACCGGAAACGGGAATCGGCAAAACCACCCAGAAGGTACTGCCCCGGCCGGGTTCGCTGGTCACCCCGATTTCACCCCCCATCAGTTCGGCCAGTCGTTTGCTGATGGCGAGTCCGAGACCGGTTCCGCCATAACGCCGGGCGGCTTTCGCATCGACCTGGGAGAACGACATGAATAATCGTTTCTGTCCCTCTGGGGAAATACCGATGCCGGTGTCGGTTACGTCGAAGCGGACACGGGTGCCGGTATCCGTTTGCACCGAACTCACCGCGATGCAAACGCCGCCGTGATCGGTGAACTTCACCGCATTGCCCGTCAGGTTCAACAGGATTTGCCGCAGACGCATTGCATCGCCCCGCATCATTCCTTGCAATTCCGGATCGAGGTAGGTCGTGATATCGACATTCTTGGCATGGGCGCGTGGGGCCACAATGTCCGCCACGCTCTTGAGCAACGGCAGCAACTCGAAATCAACGGGGCTGATTTCGAGCTTGCTGGCTTCGATCTTGGAGAAATCAAGAATGTCGTTGATAACCGCAAGCAACAATTCACCGGAGTTGCGGATCGTTTCGGCGAAATAGCGTTGCTCGTCACTCAATCGGGTGTCGAGCAGCAGCTCGGTCATGCCGATGACGCCATTCATCGGTGTGCGGATTTCGTGGCTCATCGTCGCCAGGAATTCCGCCTTGCTCCGTTCCCCGGCCTCAGCCCGTTCGCGGGCCTGTTTCAGCTCGATCTGGTTGCGCACCCTGATCTTGACGATCGGTGGGCTGATGGGTTTCGTGATGTAGTCCATCGCCCCCAGCTCAAGTCCACGCATCTCGGCGGTGACATCGTTCAGCGCGGTGACAAAAATGATGGGAATGCTTGCCGTAACCGGCTGCTTCTTCAATTGTTCACAGACACTGTAGCCATCCATTTCTGGCATGATGACGTCGAGCAGAATCAGATCGGGCCGCAGCGTCTCCACCAGAGCGAGCGCCTGAAGGCCACTGGTGGCGAACGCCACCTCGTACTGGTCGTCGAGCACTTCTGCCAGGATCTCGATATTTGCGGGTTCGTCATCCACCACCAGGACAAGTCCACGCTGATCATTGCTCATGACGGTCTCCAGAAACCAATTTGCCGGAAATCTTATCGAGACATTGCCGTGCCTTGGTGAAGTCAAGACCTTCTATGGCGACAGCCATTTCCTGAAGATCCTCGTCAACTCCCTGTCCAGCCAGGGACGACTGGAAGTTGGGAAACCGCTTGCGAGCGGTCAGGCTGTTCCTGTCCAGAAGGGGGATCAACTCAGCGGCGAGAGCCGCCACAACATCGCTGTTCAGCGAGGAGGAAGGTGGTGATACGGCAATGGAAGCCGCGTTGCTTCGTCTCTCCGTCATCAATGACCTTGCTGCCGCCAATGCCGCTGTCAAATGAATTTCGAAACCATCGATCAACCCGGAAATCCCGTTTACGCTTCCCGAACGGCACCCGCGCTCCAGTTCGTGTGCGGCATCGAACAGCGCCCTGGCTTCCAGATTTCCTGCCACGCCTTTCAGGGTATGGGCCAGAAGTCCGGCCTCATCAATGGCGCCCGCCCCGACCATCCGGCGCAGATCCTGGACGGCAGCGTCATATTTTTTGCCGAAATCGATGATCAGTTTGCGCAGCAGCTTTCGGTTGCCGTTGACCCGGGGTAGGGCAACGGCAATGTTGAACGGTGGCAGGACGTCGGGAAGCAGGGTATCCAGGGTGTCGGCCGATGGCGGCCGGAACGGATGCGGAAGCGTCTCCGTCCGTGGAGCTATCCACTGGTTGAGAACAGTGATCAACCGTATGGGGTCAATGGGCTTTGCGATGTGATCGCACATGCCGGCGTCCAGGCACCGTTTCTTGTCTTCATCTATGGCGTGGGCGGTCATGGCGATGACGGGCGGGCATTTATCGACCATCCCGCTGCGAATCCGGCGGGTTGCCTCAAGACCATCCATTTCCGGCATCTGGACATCCATCAGAACTGCGTCGTAGTTCACAGTCCGGCTCAGCATGGCCTCAACCGCTAATCGTCCATTGGCAACGATGTCTACCGCGATCCCGAATCCGGTCAATAGCTCCTCTGCCACCTGTTGATTGATTTCGTTGTCCTCGGCCACAAGAACGCGAGCGCCTAATGCATGGGCGGCCAAGGTTGGCGATGGTTCGATGGCGGCGCGAGGCATCGCGGAAGCATGTCCGCCGAAGGCATTCACGATGGTATCGAACAGGAGGGATACTCCCACCGGCTTGATGAGGAGTGCCTGGATACCCAGCTGTTCGGCTTGCGCCATTACTTCCTCACGGCCGAAGGCGGTGATCATGACGACCGTCAGTGTTTGAGCGATCCTGGGATCTTCCTTGATCAACCGCGTGGCTTCGATGCCATCCATTTGAGGCATCTGCCAGTCCATCAACACCAGATTGAATGGGTGGCCCGCCGCCGATGCTTGTTCAAGCAGGGCGATCGCTTCGAGTCCACCTGTCGCGGTGGTCACCTGCATGGACCAGACGGTGAGAATTTCGGCAAGGATCGTGCGTGAGGTAGCGTTGTCGTCCACCACCAGAACCCTTAGGTCGCGCAGATCTTCAGGAATGGCGGGAACTGGCCCGTGCGTTGACTTCGGAAGGCCGAAGCGACCCTCAAACGTGAACGTGCTGCCCAGACCCGGTTGGCTTTTCACCGCAATCGAACCGTTCATCATGGCTGCCAAGCGGTTGCTGATGGCCAACCCCAGGCCGGTGCCGCCGAAGCGGCGTGTCGTCGTCATGTCGGCCTGCGAGAACGATTGAAACAAATGCGACATCTGTTCCTCGGTCATGCCGATGCCGGTATCGCGTACGGAAAATCGGACCGTCACTCCATCGGAGGCAGCTTCAAGCTGTTCCACCGAAACCACCACCTCGCCGGTTTCCGTAAATTTGACCGCATTGTTGACCAGATTCATCAGAATCTGCCCGAGACGCAGCGGATCCCCCATTAGCGATGGTCGTGCGTTGGATGAGACGGTGAACAGCAGCTCGATCCCCTTCTCTGCCGCCCGCAGCGAAGTGACGTTCGCGATCCCGTCCAGAACCGACTGAAGACTGAACTCGATGTTTTCCAGGCTAAGCTTACCGGCTTCAATTTTAGAGAAATCAAGGATGTCGTTAATTATTCCCAGCAGGGCTGTGGCTGAACTTTTGATTTTTGTCAGATAATCGGTCATCCCAGGATCGGGTGTCGCTTTTAACGCTAAATGGCTCAAACCGATGATGGCGTTCATCGGCGTGCGTATTTCATGGCTCATGTTGGCCAGGAACTGGGACTTGGCCTGATTGGTGGCTTCGGCCCGGTCCCGTGCCTCCAGCAATGCCAGTTCGGTATGCTCCCGCTCCAGGGCGAAGGAGAGGATTTCCGCTGCTGTCACCAGCAAGCGGATATCGTTCTCCGTCCATCGGCGTTCCGCCCGGATGGCGTGGAAGCCGATGAACCCGGCGAACGCGCCGCGCAGCACCAACGGCACGGAAAGGTTGGAAATTACACCAAAAGATTTCAGAAGCTCGCGCTCGCGCTCCGCCTCGGGCGGCAACTCGGCCACGTTGGCGGTATAGACCGTTTGCAACGCCTTGAGTTGCGGCACGAGCCACGGCAATTCGTCATCGCCATAACTTGGCGGGGCGGCGAGGCGGGACTTGATGCTATTGGTCGACCATTCCGCTTCGAGTGCCAGACGATGGCTACCGGGAGACCGAAGGAACAAAACCACGCGGTCGGTCCCGGTGAACAGACCGAGGGCCATCAGGGTGTGAACGATCTTGGCATGAAACGATCCGGCGTCGGCGGAAACAAAGTCGCTGGAAATACTGGCGAGGAGCGTTTCAAGCTCGGTCCGTCGCTCCAAGGCAAGTTCGGCTGTCTGACGCCGGGCGATATCTCTGGCGCCGGTGCGGAACAGGGCTACAACGGCCAGGCAGGTGAGTAGGAACAGGACACCGAAGCCGTAGGCGATCCAGTACTCATGTCCCTTCAGCGTGGCGGCAACCCGGCTGCTGTCAAGGAAATAGGAGATCTGCCAGTCCGGCAGGGCGTCAATGGCGTGACGACCAACGAGATAGGTCTTTCCATCCGGGGCTTCGATCCGATGGACATCGAGAACTTTCAGGCCGATGGAGTCAAGAACCGTGTCTCCATACTGATGGCTTTCCCGGAGTCTGGTGGCCTCGGCCTGATTCAGGGGGTTGAGGGTACGGAACAGCCAGTCGGGCCGGTTGGATACGAAGACGACATTGTGGACATCAGTAAGCGTAATGAAGCCGGCATGATCGCGGAACTCATTCTCAATCGCCTCAACTCCGGCCTTGATCACGACCACGCCAATCACCGCGCCGCCGGCATCCGTTACGGAATTTCCATAATAGATGCCACGTTCCCTGGTGACGACACCGAGAGCCATGTACGTGCTGGCCTTTCCTGCGAGAGCTTCCTTGAAATAGGGACGAAACGCATAGTTCTTGCCGACGAAGCTGGTGGTGGTTTTCCGGTTGCTGGACGCGATCGTGGTCCCCGTCCGATCCAGGAGATAACAGACGGCCGCGCCGAGTGTTCCGCAATAATTGTCGAGCACCATATTGGCACGCTCCAGACCGTCGGGCATCCCCTGCAAGGCCTCCCGCATCTGGAGAAGACTGCTCAGGGTGGCCGTGGACTTGCTGAGTTGCTCCAGATGCAGCGTGGTATGCTTGGCCAGTACCCTGGCGGTCCGCTCGGTATCGTCGACAGCCTCCTGCATCGCGCCCTTGGAAAGGTGGACGTAGAACAGAACACCGCCGGTTCCGGCAGAAAGCAGCGTAAGGAGCGCAAGAACAAACAGGCTGATTCGTGCGTTCATGGATACCTTTTCTCTGCATCATGGGCTCATATGGGTTCAAAATAACAAATCCTTCTGGCCACGATTATTCCGACTTGTCCGGAAGACTGAAGAAGAAGGTGCTGCCTTGGCCCGGTTCTGACTCCACCCATATAAGACCGTCATGATGCTCGACAATCTTCTTGCAGATGGCAAGGCCGATGCCGCTGCCTGCGTAATCCCCCACGGCATGTAAACGCTGGAAAATGCCGAAGATACGCTCGAATTGAACGGGGTCGATCCCGATGCCGTTATCGCGAACCGCAAACTCCCACAGCCTTTCGCGATGGCGGAATGAAAGCGATATATGTAGCGGCTTGTTTAATGGACGGTATTTGAGCGAATTGCCGATCAGGTTCTGAAACAGGCGGAACATCTCGCCATGGTCCGCAAACACTTGCGGCCAATGTTCCCCTTCGACCGTGACGGTGGCCTGGTACTCGTCAATCGACAGCTTGAACATGTCCAGAACCTCATGGATCACGTCTCGCACGTCAACCCAACCCGGCGGTTCTGTGGTGCGGCCGACACGGGCGTATTCCAGCAGGTCGATAATCAAACGGTCCATCCGCACGGCGCCATCAACCGCGAAGGCCATGTAGTCCCGTGCCTCCTGGTCCAGCGTTTTACCGAGTTTCTGCTCAAGGAGCTGGAGATAGCTGCGAACCATGCGCAGCGGCTGGCGAAGGTCGTGGGAAGCGACATAGGCAAACGCTTTGAGATCGCGGTTGGAGCGGCGTAGCATCTCCTCCATCTGCTGCCGCGTAGCGATATCGACACCGGTACCCACGAATTTATCGCCGTGGGAAGTCAACAGACGGGAGCCGGTAAAAAAATACGGAATACGCTGGCCGGTTCGGGTGACAAAATTTGCTTCAATGGTGGCGTGGCCAACGGCGAAGACCTCCTCCATCCTCTCGGCCACCAAGATCTTCTCGGTACCAGCGAAAAAATCCATTGGGTGCATCCGTCGGATTTCGTCGGCGCCATAGCCTGACACGGCTTCGAAATTATGGTTCCACAGATCGAACCGGCTGTCGCGGTCGATGACATAGAAGATGCCCGGCAGGCTCTCGATCACGGCCTTGGTGAAATTGCGTTCCTCGTGGAGCGCTGCCTCTGCCGCCTTGCGTTCGGTGATGTCGCGGAATACGAGGACACCCCCGACATGGCGATCGCCTTCGGCCAGAGGAGACGTTGTGACTTCCGCCGGGAACACGGAACCATCCCGTCTTGTAAACGAGCAACTATCCAGGCGCGTCGCCGTTTCGGTGCGGCACGACTGCGTGGCCAGGCAGGTTTCGTGCTGTTCAGGGCAAGAATGGCAGACCAGATCGCACCAGTTCCGGCCCAGGATGGCGTTTTCCGGCCAGCCGAGCAGTTCCGCCGCTGCGGTATTGGCGAACGTGACCTGGCCGGCGGCATCAAGGCCCACGACGCTGTCGCCGGCCGATCGCAGGATAAGGTCGAGACGACGTTCGGTTGATTCAAGCTGCCGGCTTTTCCGGGTGAGTACCTCCTCCAGATGGTGCACATAGCCGTGCTCCATGGCGGCCAGGATGTCGGTCATGGTCAGAATGCCGCGCACCTCGCCGTCGGGGCCAGTAATAACGAGGTGGCGAAATCGCCGCGCCTCCAATAAATTGCGGGCCTCGATCAGTGGTGCGTCGATGGAGATGGACACCAGGGGCCGGGTCGCAACGTCGCCGATGCGCACGTCATCGGCACGCCGGGCGATCAACCGGACAACATCCCGCTCGGTGATGATCCCTACAGGTTCCCCGTTCTCCGTGACCAGCGCGGCATCCAGGCCGTTGGCGAACAACTGGCCAATGGTCTCGCCCACCCCGATGTCGTGGGGCAGGGTGAGCGCCGGCCGAAAGGCGACCGAACCCACCACGCGAAAGGACAGGTAGGACTGAATGCCGAGCTTCAGGACGACATCGGTCTGGCTGATGATCCCGATCATCAAGCCCGCAATGTCCACGACAATCAGATGACGGATGCTGTGTTCCCGGAATTTGACCGCCGCATCCTGCAGGCTGGCGTTATCGGGGATGGAAATGAGCGGAGCGTTCATGAAGTTTGAAACGGGCTGCTCGAAGATACCGGGGTGGTCAAGATTCAGACGCAACGCGTCCATTTCGGTCCAGATGCCGAGAGGGTTGCCGGCACGGGCAATGATAATCGAACCGCACTTGTTCAGCGCCATTGTGGCGGCCGCGTCGGCAACTGCCGTTTCGGGCTCGCACATGATGACGGTGGGATGCATAAGGGCGCGAACCGGTTCCCTGCCGATCCCGGCAAATAGTGAGTCGTCCTGGTTTGTCTTCATATGTGATCCGTCTTACCGGCAGAAATCAAATGAAGCGTGACACCGCCACGCACGGCCACACTTGGGCATGTTGATGAAGTTGAATATTCGTATATCAAACCCTTGTTGGTTAGCGCTTTTTTGTATTTAGGATAATAAGTAGATAGATATCAGCGGCCACCCCGTTACATCCGGCCGGTTCGTAACCACAACGTCCAGGATTTATAATATCGAATTCTGTCTACACGGCAATCCCCAATACTGAGTAATATTGATACCAGGAAAAGGGTATCGTGTATCCCCGCCGCCGACCGAACATGGAGGACATCGCCAAGATGAACACGGGGAGCGTTCTTAGTGTTCTGGAACGGAGCCAGCCTTGGCGTCCGGATCGCTTTTGGTTTGTTATTGTAAATAGATGTTCGCCTGTCTTGCAGGGTATAAGAGCAAATACCCAACATACCTATTTCCAGGTATCGCAGCTACCAGAATCTGGGAATTGCAATACCCTATGCATACTGTAATATATTTGTGGTGTGCGTAACGTGTACTATGGATGGCGGTCACCTGCTGACTAGCGGAGACACGGATTATGCGGGAAACCATATTGTATGGCGGAGTTCCGCAGGGATGGGGTGATGCCGGAAATCGCTGTGACGCGGGTGCTTCTGGTGGAGGACGACCCAGGGGATGCCTACTTGGTCGTGACTTCGCTCAGGAAAGTACAATTTGATCGCTTTGATACAACAATCTCAGATTGTCTTTCTCTTGCGATTGGTTGCGCACGCAGCCTTCCCTTTGACGTTGTTCTTCTCGATCTTTCTCTTCCCGATTCCAGGGGTATGCAAACCATCCGGGCTTTTCGACAGGCCGCGCCCGATCTTCCTGTCATTGTTCTGACCGGACTGGAGGACAGGGATGTCGGGCTTCAGGCATTGAAGGAGGGCTGCCAGGACTATCTGGTCAAGGGACGCGGCGACGGGGAAACCATTGCCAGGGCAATCCTGCACTCCATCGCGCGCAAGCAACTGGAAAACGGGCTTTTTCGGGCCAAGGAAGAGTACCGGCTACTGGTCGAGACCTCGCCAAGCGCCATCCTGGTATGTACGGAGGACGGCGTGCAGCTTGTCAACGAGGCGGCAAGACAATTGTGTTCCACCGCCGCCGGCCTGCGCGGGCCAAAGTTCGCGAGCCTGGTCGTGAGTCATGACGTGTCGAGGTTGGAGACGCTGATCAGGGACGTGCTTCGTGGTATGAAACGGTTGGGCGTGGTCGAGACGCAACTCCATGGCGGTGACGGCAGGATGGTCGAGGTTGAAATCGTCGTGCTGGCCGTTAATCACGACAGTGGCCCGGTGGCGGAGCTGATTATCCACGATCTGACCGCAAGGCGGGAGGCGGATCACTACCGCACCCTAGCCTCCAGCGTGTTTGACGGCTCGGCTGAAGCGATGATCGTGACGGATGCCCGGACGCGTGTGCGGCTGGTCAATGCCGCCTTCACCGAAATCACCGGATACCGGTCCGATGAAATTATTGGACAGACGCCGCATCTGCTCGCTTCGGGAAAACACTCCCCGGAATTCTATGAAAATATGTGGAATTCGTTGCTGACCAACGGTCACTGGCGGGGCGACATCTGGAACCGTCGCAAAAATGGGGAGGTGTACGTGCAACGTCTGACCATCTCGGCCATCCGCGGGCATGAAGGGACGATCGAGAATTTCGTCGGCGTGTTCAGCGATGTCACGGAAAAGCGCCAGGAGGAGGACTTCGTTCGCCAGCGGGCATTTCATGATGCATTGACCGGGCTGCCAAACCGGGCATTGATGGAAGATCGTCTGGAACGGGCCGTTACCCAGGCGTTCCGTCGCGAAGGGGGGCTGGCCGTGCTGTTCCTTGATCTTGACGGGTTCAAGCCGGTCAATGACCGCCATGGCCACCGCCTCGGTGACGAGTTGTTGCGGCATGTGGCGGGACTTTTGAAGAGATGCGTCCGCGAGAGCGACACCGTGGCCCGAATCGGCGGCGATGAGTTCATCCTTCTCCTCACCGATATTGCGGACTGCGCAAGGGTGGAACGAATCGCCTGTTCCATCCTGCAATCGTTCAACCAGCCGATATCGCTCGACGGCATCACCGTTTCCATCGGCATCAGTATCGGCATCGCAGTCTTTCCCGAGGCCGGCACGGACCCAGCCAGCCTTCTTGCCAATGCGGACAAGGCGATGTATGCGGCAAAACGGCAGGGCAAGGGGGTCTACTGCTCTTTCTCGAAGATGGACCAGCCGCAGCCTGAATGGGGGCGTTGGGAGAAATTGGGCGTATAGGGTCATGGGAATTTTCGGGCGGCGAGAGACTTTCACGGAGATCCTGCGCCATCCCATGACGGCATGGACGGTTCTTGTCTTGTCGCTTCTGCTGACGGGTTTGGCGTGGTGGATTTCCAACAATTTCGTTCACCAGCGTGCGGAGGACCGCTTTCGCTTTGAGGTCGCCGACATCACGACTTCGCTTCAGAAGCGGATGCGGGCGTATGAGGCGGTCCTTCGCGGCGGGGCCGGTCTGTTCGAGGCATCCGATCGTGTGACGCGCCAGGGATGGAAGAAATTCTTTTCCACCCTTAGGATCGACCAATATTTCCCCGGCATTCAGGGCATTGGCTACGGCCAGGTGGTTTCCCCGGCGGATCTTTCCGGCCACATCGCCGCCGTCCGTGGCGAAGGGTTCCCGGATTACACCGTGTACCCCGAGGGCAAGCGCGAGACTTACACGCCCGTCGTTTACCTTGAGCCATTCACCGGGCGGAACCTGCGCGCCTTCGGCTACGACATGTTTTCCGAACCGGTGCGTCGCGCGGCCATGGAACGCGCGCGCGACATCGGGAACGTGTCGATGTCGGGGACCGTCACTCTGGTCCAGGAGACCGGGACCGACGTGCAGCAGGGGTTCCTCATGTATCTGCCGCTTTATCGCCAGGGAGCCCCGACCGGAACGATCGAGCAGCGCCGGGTGGCCCTTCAAGGGTTCGTCTACAGCCCGTTCCGAATCAAGGATCTGATGCGAGGCATTCTGGGTTCCGGCATGGCCGATGTCAGCTTCCACCTGTACGACGGTGACGGGATGTCGCCTCAGTCGCTGCTCTATGACGATGACGTGGCGGGGCAGTTTATTCACCGCCCGGATCACCGCCCGGATTTTGATTCCACGTCCACCCTTGCCATAGGCGATCACGTATGGACGCTCTACGTCCATACGATGCCGGAGTTCATAAGCGTCGTGGACGCGATCCAGCCGTCGGTCGTTGCCGTTGGTGGTATAGTGGTCGACTTGTTGCTATTTCTCATTGTCAACTCAGTCGCCCGTCAGCGGAAACGGGCCGTCGCGATGGCCGATGACATGACCGAGGAATTGCGCCGAAGCAAGAACGTTCTGTTGGAGAAGGCCGATGCCCTGGAGCGGGTCAACGGCAGCCTTGACCAGTTCACCCACGTTCTCGCCCATCACTTGCAGGAACCGGTGCGGCTTCAATATGCGTTTGCTCAACTATTGGAGATGCTTGTTCCTGCGCCCCTTTCGCCCGAAGCAAAAAAGGCGCTCGATCGCGTTCTGGGTGGCGCTCACCGCCTGCACGATTTGCTTCACGACGCTGAGCTCTATTTGTCCGCCTATCGGTTGCCTCAAACGGTCGGGTTGTGCGATGCCGATGCCGCACTGGAGGTCGCACTCCATAATTTTGAACGGACCTTCACCGATACGGGTGCAACCATTGAACGGCAACCGTTGCCGCCCGTATGGATCAGTCAATCGTATTTGACCGACGTTCTGAGCGCCATCCTCGACAATGCGATTCGGTTCCACCATCATGATCGTCCTTTGCACGTCAAGATATGGGCGACCAGCGGCGAGGGGCAGGTCGTGCTGTCTGTTTGTGACAACGGAATCGGAATCGACCCACAATATCATGCGCGTGTTTTCGATGTCTTCGAGCAACTGAACCAGAACCAGGGCGCCTCGGGCACTGGCATCGGCTTGTCGCTAGCCAAGAGAATCGTCGAATCCGCCGGCGGACGCATCTGGATCGAAAATGCCGACACAGGCGGGGTCTGCGTACGCATAGCGCTACGCTCAGGAGGGGAGTGAACTTTCCATGAGAGTGAACAAAACTGGTACCTTTGAGATTCTCCTGGTTGAGGACGAACCGGGAGATGCGGAACTGGTTAAACTGGCGCTGGCCCAGGGACGATTCACCTGCCGGGCGACGGTGGCCGAAAATGGGTGCGCGGCGATGTCCATACTGCGGAAGGAAGCGCCGTATCAGGCCGTCCCGACTCCGGACCTCGTCCTGCTCGATCTCAATATGCCGCTGATGAATGGCCGGGAAGTTCTGAAGGCGATGAAGGCCGATCCCATCCTCGTCGTCATTCCCGTGGTTGTGTTTACCACCTCCGAAACCGAGCGCGACGTCCTCGCCTCCTTTCAACTCGGCGCCGCCGGATTTATCACCAAGCCGCTGGATGTCCAGGAGATTTTCAACGTGATCCATAGCGTTGAGGAATACTGGTTCGCCGTTGTGCGGTGCCCAAAGAACAGATAATTTATTTTGTACGCCCGCTGATCGTGAATTCATATGAAAAGACCCATGTCAACATACAATCGTTTTTCACGATTGGCGGTATTTTCCAGTTTCGTCGTGCTGGGGGGTATCATTGTTTTATTGGTGCTCAGTCTCTTCAACGAATATCGGGTCACGGAACAACATGCCCGGACAGAAGTGGAAAATTTGTCCCGGCTGCTGGATGAACACGCATTGGCGACGGTTCAGAAGGTGGACCTGCTGTTGCGGGAAATACAAAGAAACATACGTCCAGACGACATGCGCGTGGATCGCGGCATAATCAATTCACGCCGTCAGGGACTCCATGCCTTGCTGAAATCCCAGACGGAGAGCGTGCCGGAAGTGACATTGATCCATATCACCGACGCCAGAGGCAATCATATTTACAGTTCGCTTGACCCGGTTCCCCGCATCAATATCGCCGACCGGTATCACTTCATACGTCATAAAGACAGTTCGACGGCGGGACTGGTGATTTCCCCGCCTCTTATCTCGCGTACCACCGGCAAATGGACAATGGTTCTGACCCGGCGCCTCGATTTTGAAGATGGCAGCTTTGCCGGCATCGTCAATATCGTCTTGAATCTGGAATATTTCCAGCAATTCTACCGATCCCTGGAGCTTGGCGCCCATGGGCTGGTGGCGCTGTTCGACACGGAGATGCATCCTGTCGCCCGCTATCCCGCGAGTGAAAAAGACATGGGAAAGGTCGCCCACCTTCATGCCCAATCCTTTACCGATAAAGGAATAATGCACGCCTGTTACCCGGGCAAGTCACCCCTGGACGGCGTTATGCGCCTGATCAGCTTCCGACAGGTGGGCACGTTGCCGTTGCTCGTGTTTGCCGGAGTTGCCGAGGAGGATTATCTCGTCGAATGGCACCAGCATGTTTGGTTATACTGTGGAGGATCCATCATTTTCTGTCTGGTGATAATAGGGTTCGGATTGCTTTGGAGGCAGTCGGTGGAGGTTCTGCGCAAGAGCGAAGAAAACCTGCGCACCATCGCCGATTACACCTATGACTGGGAATACTGGGAGGGGAGTGGGCTTGAAATATTGTTCATGTCCCCATCCTGTGAGCGGGTGACGGGATATTCGCAGACGGAATTCCTGGCTGAACCGGATTTGCTCTATCGCATCATCCATCCCGACGATCAGGCTCTGATGGAGCATCATCGGCACGATTATGCCTACGCAGAGGAAGCGGCGATTGATTTTCGGATCGTGCGGCGGGACGGCGAGATCCGGTGGGTCTCTCATGGTTGCCTGGCGGGGTATGGCCAGGACGGGATATTCATGGGCCGAAGGGCCAGCAATCGCGATATCAACGAGCGGCGGGCGATAGAAGAAAAGCTGCGCGCTGTCTACCTCTACACGCGCAGCCTGATCGAGGCGAGCCTTGACCCCCTGGTCACCATTGATGCCAAAGGCAAGATCCAGGATGTGAATTCGGCCACCGAAAAGGTCACTGGCGTTCCGCGTGATAAACTGATCGGCAGCGATTTTTCCGATTATTTCACCGAGCCGGAGAAGGCCCGTATCGGATATCAGCGCGTATTCTCACAGGATTACGTCACGGATTATCCCCTTGCCCTCCGCCATGTGTCCGGCACGGTTACCGACGTGCTCTACAACGCCACCATTTACCGTAACGAGCACGGAGAGGTAGCCGGCATTTTCGCCGCCGCCCGCGACATCACCGCCCGCAAGAAGATCGAGGAGGAACTGGCGCGATCCAATGCCGAACTGGAGCAGTTCGCCTACGTGGCCTCCCATGACCTCAGACAGCCGCTGCGCATGGTCACCAGCTATCTGATTCTGCTTCGGAACAAGCTTGGCGATACGCTGGATGAGGAGGGCCAGGTTTTCATTGGTTTCGCCGTTGATGGGGCAAAACGGATGGATGGCCTCATCCAGGGTCTGCTGGAATATTCGCGGGTTGGGCACGCTGAGAGTGTTCCGTCTCCGGTTCCCTTGGCCAAAGTTGTGGCAGAGGCACTTTTGAATCTGGAGGTTGCCATCAAGGAATCCGGTGCAGATATCCTGGTTGCGGAAAATCTGCCGACCGTGATTGGCAGGCAGCCGGAACTGGTGCGTCTCTTCCAGAACCTCGTCGGCAACGCCGTGACGTATCGGTCAGGGGATCGGAAGCCCACGATCTCTATCGACTGGCGCGGGGATGGCCGGGAATGGGTCATCGGTGTGCACGATAACGGTATCGGAATAGACCCGAAGAATTTCGAGCGGGTGTTCGGTATCTTTCAACGTCTGGTCACACGCCAACAATACGAAGGCACGGGCATCGGTCTGGCCGTATGCCGCAAGATCGTCGAGCACCACGGCGGCCGGATCTGGATAGAATCGGAACTCGGCGTCGGCAGCGCATTTTTCATGACCTTCCCGGCAATCCTTGATCTGGGGACGTCCACATGAAGATGAACCTCAAACGATCCGCCCTTTACCTGGGCAGTTACGGATTTTCCTGGCCATCGCTCCGATCTCACGAACACCCGTTCGTCGCCCCACACGTATCACACTTCAAGCAAGTCCCATTGCGCACCAGGGTAAAATTGCCGCAGTCGCCGCAGGAATCCCCCTCATAACCCCGCCGCCGCGCCTCGCGCATGAGATGCGTTGTGCCCCCGGCAGCCCCGGTCATCGTGGTCACTGTGCCAATCGCCGTCATGGTTCGCCCCCCGCTGGTGCCGGAAGCCGAGGCAACCCATGCCTGAGTGGGCTGCTGGTCCTTGGCCATGTGGCCAGTCAGCACATAGAGGTTGCTTGACCGCACATATCCCTTGCTGGCGATACGTTCGATCATCGAACCAAGTGCATTGCCGGCATCCTCGGGCAAATTGCCTTCGTCGTGGCCTCGGCCCAGACTGTCGGGCGTGAGGTCGCCTGGCTCGACATGGGCAAGATCGTTGCGACCGAGATACGAAATGGCCAGTTCGCGGAACATGTAGTCGAGAATGGAGGTTGCCATCTTGATGGTCTCGTTGCCCTCGACGATGCCGGAGGGTTCGAAACGGGTGAAGGTGAAGGCCTCGACGTATTCCTCCAGCGGCACGCCGTATTGCAGGCCGATGGAAATGGAGATGGCGAAATTGTTCATCAGACTGCGGAAGGCGGCGCCCTCCTTGTGCATGTCGATGAAGATTTCGCCAACCCGGCCATCCTCGTATTCGCCAGTGCGCAGATAGACTTTGTGGCCGCCGACGATGGCCTTTTGCGTGTAACCCTTGCGCCGATGCGGCAGTTTGCGCCGCGACGGCGGGATCATGCGTTCGACGATGCGTTCGGCAATGATGGCGGTGCGGTTGGCCATCGGCTGCTCGGCCATGTCGTCGGCCAGGGTTTCATAGGTGTCCGGGTCGCCAAGCACGCTGGCGTTCAGCGGCTGGCTCAACTTGGAACCGTCGCGGTACAGGGCGTTGGCTTTGACGCCCAGTCGCCATGACAACATATAGGCATTCTTGCAATCCTCGATGGTCGCGGATTGGGGCATGTTGATGGTTTTGGAAATGGCGCCAGAGATGAAGGACTGTGCCGCCGCCATCATGCGGATATGGCTTTCGGCGGAGAGAAAGCGCCGCCCGAGGCGGCCGCACGGGTTGGCGCAATCGAACACCGGCAGGTGTTCGGCCTTGAGGTGCGGTGCGCCCTCCAGGGTCATGGCGCCGCAGGCGTAGACGTTGGCGGCGTCGACCTCGGCGGGCGTGAATCCCAGGGCCGCCAGCATGTCGAACCCGACATCGTCAAGCTGTTCGGGGGTAAGCTTCAGGGCATGGACGCAGAAATCGTCCCCCAGGGTCCATTTGTTGAATGCGAACCGGATATCGTAGGCCGTGGCTACGGCAGTTTCCAGCGCTGCCAGCGCCTCGTCGTCGAAGCCACGGGCGCGTAGCGAGCGGTGATTGATGGACGGAGCCCCCTGCAAGGTGGCGCTGCCCACGGCGTAGCGGATGATGGCCTCGATCTGCTCCACGCCATAGCCCAGGGTGCGCAGGGCTTCGGGCACGATGCGGTTGATGATCTTGAAATAGCCGCCGCCAGCCAGTTTCTTGAACTTCACCAGAGCGAAGTCCGGCTCGATCCCGGTGGTGTCGCAATCCATCACCAGACCGATGGTGCCGGTCGGCGCCACGACCGTGACCTGAGCGTTGCGGAATCCGTGCTTGTCGCCCCGGTCATGGGCCTGATCCCACGCCCGCCGCGCCGCTGCCACCAGTTCGGTATCGGGACAGGCGGCAGCGTCCAGCGCCACCGGCGGCATCGACAGACCTTCATAGCCTTCCACGCCGGAGGCGTGCCTTTGGCCATCTCCACCGGAGGCGTGTCTTTGGCCTGACGAGGAAACCCCACGAGCGGCGCGGCGGTGGTTGCGGATCACCCGCAGCATGGCCTCGCGATTGTCGGCATAGCCGGCGAAGGCACCCAGTTGTTCGGCCATCTCGGCCGAAGTGGCGTAGGCGACTCCGGTCATGAGGGCGGTAATGGCGGCGCACAGGCTGCGGCCCCGCTCGCTGTCATAGGGCAGGCCGCTCGCCATCATGAGACCGCCGATATTGGCGTATCCCAGCCCCAGCGTGCGGTAGCGGTAGGAAAGCTGGGCGATACGCTCGGATGGGAACTGCGCCATCAGCACGGACAACTCAAGGGCGATCGTCCACAGCCGTACCGCATGTTCAAACGCCGCTACGTTGAAGATTCCATCATCCCCCCGGAACGGCAGCAGGTTCAACGACGCCAGATTGCACGCGGTGTCGTCGAGGAACATGTACTCAGAGCAGGGATTGGAGGCCTTGATACGTCCCGAGTTGGGGCAGGTATGCCACTCGTTGATGGTGGTATCGAATTGCAGGCCGGGATCCGCACAGGCCCAGGCGGCATGGCCGATGTGCTCCCACAAATCCGCCGCACGCACCGTCTTGGCCACCTTGCCATCGGTGCGCCGCAACAAATGCCATTCGCCATCGTTGGCGACGGCTTCGAGAAAGGCGTTGGTCACGCGGACGGTATTGTTGGCATTCTGACCCGACACGGTGCGGTAGGCCTCGGAGTCCCAGTCGGAGTCGAGAATCGGAAATTCCATCGAGGTGAAGCCCTGACGCGCGTACTGAATGGCGCGCTGGATATAGCTCTCGGCGATCATCATCTTGCGGGCGGTGAGAATGGCTTTTTTCAGCGCCTTGTTGAGCTTGGGATCGAAACGCGCCTCTCCGTCCTGTCCGTCCCAGGCGGTACAGGCATTCAGGATCGGCGGCAGATAAAGGTTGCACAGGCGCGAACCGGTGACCATCGCCGCAACCTTGCGCTCCTCGTCGACCTTCCAGTCGATGAACGCTTCGATATCGGGATGATCGACATCGACGATCACCATCTTGGCGGCGCGGCGGGTGGTGCCTCCCGACTTGATGGCCCCGGCGGCGCGGTCGCCGATCTTGAGAAAGCTCATCAGTCCCGACGAGCCGCCGCCGCCACTCAATGGCTCTCCGGCGGCGCGCAGGTTGGAGAAATTGGTTCCGGTGCCGGAGCCATACTTGAACAACCGCGCCTCACGAACCCACAGGTCCATGATGCCACCCTCGTTGACCAGATCGTCGTTGATACCCTGGATGAAGCAGGCGTGCGGCTGGGGATGCTCATAAGCACTGCGCGAACGCGTGATTTCCCCGGTCTCGGGATCTGCGTAATAGTGCCCCTGGGACGGGCCGTCGATGCCATAGGCCCAGTGAAGGCCGGTATTGAACCATTGCGGCGAGTTGGGGGCGCCGATCTGGCGGCACAGCATGAAGCGCATCTCGTCGAAATAGGCGCGGGCATCGCTCTCCCCGTCGAAATACCGGCCCTTCCATCCCCAATAGGTCCAGGTGCCCGCGAGTCGGTCGAACACCTGCCGGGCACTGCGTTCACAGCCGTACCGGGCCTCTTTGGGCAGAGCCGCCAGGGACTCATGATCCGGTTCATGACGCCACAGCCACTCAGGCACACCCGGCTCTTCGACCGGTTTCAGCACGGACGGGATCCCGGCCTTGCGGAAATATTTCTGCGCCAGAACATCGCAGGCCACCTGGGACCAGTCTGCGGGCACTTCGATACGGTCCAGGCGGAACACCACCGACCCGTCTGGATTACGGATTTCGCTGGTCGCCGTTCGAAAGGTGATGCCTTCATACGCCGACTGGTCGTCAGCCGTGTAGAAGCGTTTGATCCGCATGGTCATCCCCCTGAAATTGCCTGGATATTATGGAAGATCCCTGTCTTGGTCCGTCTCAACTCCCCCGTCGCGCGGACTATATATTGTGGACCCCCTGCTGTTCGGGCACACATTGTGGCAAACGGTACCAAATGTCAAATGCAAACTGGTTTTTTCGGAGGCCAGGACACCCTGGATCCCAGCGTCATGAAGTTCTGGCCATTGGCACAGATCACGGGAAGTGCGAGGTGCCGCACTATCGCCTTATGGGAGTTTTGACTCCGGGGGGAACCTCTAAAAATCGGAAACGCTCAGAAACAGGTGTATCGGGCTGCCGCCCGAACCTGCCTGAGGTCAAGCCCCAGACCCTATTTTTAGTGGGGGTGGGACGTATGTGTCCCGCCTGGGTACGAAGAACGGAGCATCACTCCGGTCATAGTATCATTTTGATTTTCTGTGTCTGGCTCATATACGTTATTTTATGGAACGCTCATATGTGAAAGTTGCCTTTCAATACGTTCCGGGAAAATGAAACCGTCACACATCTCATCAAGGCATTTGCTGGGGGTTTCCATCGCGTAAAGGTAATACTTCACTGCGGCGTCCCCCAGACCGAGTCCCTGGGCGCTTTGGCCGAGATAGAACCATGCCAGATCCTGATCATAACCGATGGTAACGACCTCTCGGGACAGACGCACCCAGTCATTCGACCGATACATCGCCAACATGGCTGGGCGACGGGCGGCAAAGGTGTCCGAGCAGGACGCTCCGCAGTCGAGTTGAACGGTTCCATCCACGAACTGATCGACCAGCGAGCTGATGTTGCTGGAGCCTGCCGACTGTTGCTCAATCTCTCCAATCGACTCGGCCATCGGAGCACAGCCCGCGCAGAGCACAAGCAGGGACACGGCGGCCAGACGCGCGGAACCACGCGCGGAACCAGCTCCGGCTACCCATGACTTGCCCCAAACGGAGGGTTGGGTGGGCACTCGACGGCGAAGGCTCGCAGATGCGTGAATCAGGTTCATCGGCAAGGATCTCAGAGCTTTGTAAAACATTGATTTAGCCCACATCATTTTCGATCCTCCCCTGAACTATGGCATGACCCAGAGTTGCTTGAGCCGTTCCCGAACCGTTTCGGGGTTGGTATCAACGAATTCATTCGGCGGAGAGCGGTGGAACACGTGCTCATCATTATGATCGCGGTGTTGCCACTTCCTGGGCCTGTTATGCCATTTGTCCAGGCGCCTCGAATTGGAGGGGTTGTGGATAACGCGAGGAGGCTGCCTACCCGCTTGTGTCGGATGTTTTGCCGTTTGTCCCGGCTGTTTGTTTGTTTGCCCCGGCTGTTTTGCCGCTTGCCCCGGCTGCTTGTTTGTTTGTCCCGGCTGCTTACCGGCCTGCCCTGGCTGCCTTTCCGCTGGTGCGGGCTGCCTAGTCGTTTGTGACGAAGGTCTTTCCGCTGGTGCGGGCTGCTTGGTCGTCTGTGACGAAGGTCTGGCCGTTTGTGCCGGCCTTGCGGCTTGTGCCGGCTTTGCGGCTTGTGCCGGCTTTGCTGTCTGTGCCGGCTTTGCCGCCTGCGCCGGGTGTTGAGGCTGGGACGCCTTAGGCTTGGCTTTGACCGGCTGAGATTGGGTCGACTGAGTTTCACCGGCCAGGGCCATCCCGCACGGTCCCGGCATGAATGCGTTTACAATCACAACGACCCCTGCCGCCAAAACCATGGCAACCCATCTGCGCATAATCTGGCCCCCCTTACTTCTTCCAGGCGTATTCCACAGAACCCTAGGCATAAATGAACCTATAGGCAAAGTTAAATCATCATCATCGCATTTGAACCCTGTGGGCGCCGCCCACACCCGCCAAAGGCCGGGGGCCTTTGGAAACCCGTTCAATTCAGAAAAAGGCTCGAAGCTTCACTTCGAGCGGGGGCAGTTCCAAGGGTCAACTGCCAGATACTGGGTAATGACAAAACCCGCCGCGTGGCCAGGGCTATACCCCGACCCTTTGGAGATGCGGCCTTCACCTTAATCCAGATGCAGCACCAGGGCTTTGAGATAAGCCGACTCGGGCAGAGCGGGATGAAGCGGATGGTCGGGGGCGGCGCCAGCCGCACGCATGATCCGGCAACCGCGATCGGCCAGTGCGACGCCGCGCGTGATTTCTTCGGCGAAGGCATCGGCGGTGACATGGTGCGAGCAGGATGCCGCGAACAGGAACCCGCCCGGCGCCACCAGCGCCGCCGCCAGACGCGCCATTTTTCGATATCCTTTCAGCCCGGTGGCCAGGTCTTTTCGACTCTTGACGAAGGCGGGGGGATCGCACACCACAACGCCAAAGCGTTCGCCAGCGGCAACCCGTCGCGCCATCTCGGCGAAAGCTTCCGCCCGGACGAATCGACAGACCGGGGCGACGCCGTTCAGGGCCGCCGCCTGTTCGGCCAAGGCCAGCGCCGCTTCCGAACGATCGACCAGAGTCACTTCGCTGGCACCCGCAGCCGCCGCCTGAATGGCAAAGCCACCGGCATAGCTGAAAAAATCAGCCACCCGCTGCCCCCGCGCCAGACGCGCGACGAAGGCGCGGTTGTCGCGCTGGTCGTAAAACCAGCCGGTCTTCTGGCCGCCGTCCAGATCGGCCAGGAAGCGGACCCCGTTTTCAACCAGTTCGACCGGGCCATTCAGTTCCCCCGTGGCGACCCGGTGATAGCTGTCCAGTCCCTCCAGCTCCCGTACCGGCGTATCGTTGTCCAGTACGACCGCTCGCGGGGCCAGAACGGCCTCGATCGCCGTCAGCAACGCGGGCAGGAGTCGTTCCATGCCCGCCGAATTGACCTGGCACGACACCACGTCGCCAAAACGGTCGATCACCAAGCCCGGCAGTCCGTCGGCCTCGGAATGGACCAGACGGTAGCAGGGCGCGGCGACAACAATCTCCCGCAACGCCAGAGCCGCTCGCAGGCGCAGGGCGAGAAAGCCGGCATCAACCACCGTGGCCGAGTCCCGTGACAACAAGCGGACCGCGATCAGGGAATGAGCGTTGAAGGTGCCAACCCCCAGCCGTTCCCCTCCGGCGTCAACGACGGTGACCAGCGTACCCCGGGGCAATTCCTTAGCTTGCGCCGTCATCTCGATTTCATTGGAAAACAGCCAGGGATGCCCTCGCCGCCAGCGGCGGCTCATGCCGGGGCCAACCTTGATGGCAGGCCGAAGCAAAGGGTCATCAGTGGGGGGGGCAACGGAGGCCATGGGTTATTCCTGCCGAACAAGGGGAGCGGAACCGCTTCGCCGGATCATGGTACCCGACAAACCGGATAACCCCACAAAAAAAGTTGCCATACGTTCAAAAGCATCATTATAACAATGACAATCAGGGTTACTTCTGGTTCTCAATTTTTAGTGGATTGTGTTGAGGGTCCGATTTGACAGGCTGGTTTTGACAGGCTGGCGGTTATCGCGCATCGCGTTAATTAGAAAAAATATAGTTTTAATTCGCGATGGGATGATGTAAATCAGAGGTAACTAATGTGGGGCCGGCTTAGGCCGGAGTTTGACCTAATCGGTAACGACGCCGTCAGGTTTTTCCTGAAGGTGTTTGGGGAGCCGGTGGCAGGAGGCGATATGATTCAAACGACCATGGCGCGTGGGAACCACGCCCCGTCCGAGCCATACGTCGATAGCGTGGTACGCAAATTCGTGTTGGCTGCGACGTTCTGGGGCATCGTTGGATTCCTTGTTGGTATTGTTATAGCGTGGCAATTGGTATTTCCGGCGTTGAACCTGGATCTGGAATGGACCACGTTCGGCCGTCTCCGGCCGGTCCATACGTCGGCGGTGATTTTTGCCTTTGGCGGAAACGTCCTGTTAGCCACGACGATGTTTGTCGTGCAGCGCACCTGCCGGGTACGGCTTTTCGGTGGCGAGGCGCTCGCTAATTTCGTTTTCTGGGGTTATCAGCTTTTTATTGTCATGGCGGCGCTCGGCTATGTGCTGGGCATTACCCAGGGCCGCGAATACGCCGAGCCGGAATGGTACGTCGATCTGTGGCTGACCGTGGTGTGGCTGGCCTATCTGGCGATCTTTCTCGGCACCCTGCTTAAACGTCGTGAGCCGCACATCTATGTGGCGAACTGGTTTTTCCTCGCGTTCATCATCACCATCGCGGTGCTCCATGTCGGCAACAACCTTGCCGTGCCGGTATCCTTCACCGGTGCCAAGAGTTATTCGCTGTACTCGGGCGTGCAGGACGCACTGACCCAGTGGTGGTACGGACATAACGCGGTCGGGTTCTTTCTTACGGCCGGCTTTCTGGGCATCATGTACTACTTCGTCCCCAAGCGGGCGGAGCGGCCGGTCTACAGTTACCGGCTTTCCATCGTCCACTTCTGGGCCTTGCTCTTCCTCTACATCTGGGCTGGTCCTCACCATCTGCACTATACGGCCCTGCTTGACTGGACTCAGACGCTGGGGATGACTTTCTCCATCATGCTGTGGATGCCGTCGTGGGGTGGCATGATCAACGGTATCATGACTCTGTCCGGAGCCTGGGAGAAGCTGCGTACCGATCCGGTAATGCGGTTCCTGGTTACCTCGATCGCCTTTTATGGCATGAGCACCTTCGAAGGGCCGCTGATGTCCATCAAGTCGGTCAACGCCCTTTCCCACTACACGGACTGGGGCATCGGGCACGTTCATTCCGGTGCCCTGGGCTGGGTGGCGTTCGTCTCGTTTGGCGCGCTGTACCATCTGGTTCCGGTGTTGTGGCAGCGGTCGCGTCTGTATTCGATGCGGCTGGTCGGTTACCATTTCTGGATCGCTACACTAGGCATCGTGCTTTACATCACATCCATGTGGATTTCCGGCATCATGCAGGGGCTGATGTGGCGGGCCTATGACCAGTACGGGTTCCTTCAGTACTCGTTCATCGAGACCGTCAAGGCCATGAAACCGTACTACTTCATGCGGGCGTCCGGGGGCGTGCTGTTCCTGATCGGGGCGCTGATTATGGCCTACAATTTCTATCGCACCATCAAGGGCGATCTCCGTGAAGAGCAGCCATACGAAGGGGCGGGAACGGGCCAGGCCAATATGGCTAAACCCGCCTCGGCCGTCGCGGCCCGGTAAAGAGGGGAACCCCAATGCTCATCAAGCATCACGCACTGTTTGAAACAAACGTTCTCCTGCTGGTTCTGGGGATTTTCCTCACCATCATCGTCGGCGGACTGGTGGAGATCGTGCCCCTGTTCACCATCGAATCAACGATCGAGAAGGTGCAGGGAATGCGGCCGTATTCGCCGCTGGAACTCGTGGGACGCAATATCTACATCCGCGAGGGCTGTTACGTGTGCCACAGCCAGATGATCCGCCCGTTCCGCGATGAGGTGGAACGCTATGGTCATTACAGCCTCGCTGCCGAAAGCCAGTACGATCACCCGTTCCAGTGGGGGTCCAAGCGCAATGGTCCCGATCTGGCTCGTGTCGGCGGCAAGTACTCCGATGACTGGCATGTCGCCCACATGAAGAATCCGCGCTCGGTGGTGCCGGAGTCGATCATGCCGGGCTACCCCCATCTGGCTCGTCACGAACTTAATCAGCCCGATATCGCTGAGCATCTGAAGACTCTGCGCATTGTCGGCGTGCCTTATACCGACGACGATATCAAGAACGCCGCCGCCGACCTGAAGGCACAGGCTACGCCGGATGCCAATACCAAGGATCTGATGGCGCGCTATCCAAAGGCACACATCGGTGGTTCCGGCGTTATTCCTGGCAAGATCACCGAACTGGATGCCCTGATTGCTTATCTTCAGGTGGTGGGCACCATGGTGGACTTCACCAATTTCGATCCTAAAACCATCGAGCGGTGAGGTGAGGGATGAGCGAGCTATTTATCGAAATCATGCACGTCTCCTGGGGCTTGGCACTGATGGCCGTGTTCCTGGGCGTCCTGTGGCACGCGTACCGGCCGAAAAATCGGGCGCGATTTGAAACGTGTTCGCGTATTCCGTTTCTGGATAGCGACGTCGGCGGTGGCGAGGAGCGGTGACATGGCAATGGCGGAACGAGATCCGGTATCTGGAAAGAATACGACCGGCCATGAATGGGATGGCATCAAGGAACTGAACAGCCCCCTGCCACGCTGGTGGGTGATTGTGTTCTATCTCACCGTCGCTTGGGCGGTGGGGTACTGGATTGCTTACCCATCGTGGCCAACTTTGCACACCTATGCCAAAGGGGTGCTGGGCTATACATCCAGGGGCGAAGTGGCTCAGGACATCGCCAAAGCCAAGCTGGCTCAGGCGGGGTGGATGGCCAAGCTCAAGACGGCCACGGTCGAACAAATCAACACCAACCCGGAACTGCGGGAATACGCCATGGCTGGCGGCGCGGTGGCCTTCCGGGAAAATTGTGCGCCCTGTCACCAGCAAGGCGGTGCCGGTGCCTACGGGTTCCCCCGGCTGGCGGCCGATCGCTGGATCTGGGGGGGGGCGCTGGCCCAAATTCAGACCACCATCACCCACGGTTCGCGGTGGGCGGCGGACCCGGAAACCCATCGCATGGACATGCCGCGCTTCGGCGACGACAAGGTTCTGAATGAGGATCAGATTTCCAAAGTTGCCGACTATGTGGTAGCCTTGTATAAGGCTCCGGATACCGCCAATACTCTGCCCGGCAAAGCCATATTTGCCGAACATTGTGTGGCGTGCCATGGTGAAAAAGGGGTTGGCAATACGGAAGTCGGCGCGCCTTCCCTCAAAACCGCCGTCTGGCTCTATAGCGGCACCAAGGAGGGAATCATGGCTCAGGTGCATTCTCCCAAGATGGGCGTAATGCCGGCGTGGGGTGCCAAACTCGACGAAGCCGTAATCAAGGAACTGACCGTTTACGTCCACTCTTTGGGCGGAGGACGCTGACCACGTGAGTGAAAACGACTCCGGACGTTCGGAGGATCGGGCGGTGCCCGGTCCTCCTCTGCTTCCGAATGTTACCCCTGGTGTGCGCATGACGGCATCACCCAAAAAGCCACAACAGACTTCTCTGTACGCTGAGCACTGCAAGGTTCAGCCGCGCCGGGTCGATGGGCGTTTCCGCACCCTGAAATGGATTGCTACCGGCATTCTTTTGACGATCTTTTTCCTGGGGCCGTGGCTGCGGTGGTCGCGCGGGGCCGGTGTTCCCGATCAGGCCATTCTGCTGGACCTCGCCGGACGCCGGGGCTATTTCTTCTCGATCGAAATCTGGCCACAGGAGGTTTACTACCTTACTGGCATTCTTATTCTCGGCGCGGTGGGCCTGTTTCTGGCAACGTCGCTCTGGGGTCGGTTGTGGTGCGGGTTTACTTGTATCCAGACCGTGTTCACCGATCTTTTCCAGTGGATCGAGTACCGGACCGAGGGCGATCGCTCCAAGCGTTTGAGCCTCGACAGCGGCCCGTGGACATCCGAAAAATTTACGAGAAAAACAATCAAGATCGTACTATGGCTGGTGGTTTCATTTTTGACCAGCGCTACGTTCCTTCTCTATTTCAGCGACGCGTTCGTGACCACGATGGAGTTGCTGCATGGGAGCGCGTCGTCGTCGTTCTACAGCGCTCTGTTCCTCATCATGGCGAGCACGTTCCTGCTGGCCGGATTTGCCCGCGAGCAGGTGTGCATCTACATGTGCCCATGGCCACGGTTTCAGGCCGCTATGGTCGATGAGGACAGCCTGATCGTGACTTATGAGGGTTGGCGGGGCGAGCCGCGCGGAACGCACAAACGCGGTCAGTTGTTCGAAAACCGGGGCCACTGCATCGACTGCACGATGTGCGTGCAGGTTTGCCCGACCGGAGTTGACATCCGCAACGGCAGTCAGCTTGCCTGTATCGGGTGTGCGCTGTGCATCGACGCCTGCGATCAGGTGATGGACAAGATCGGGCTGCCCCGTGGCCTGATTTCTTATGACTCGTCCTATAATCTGGCAGCCCGCGGGAAGGGAACGGCGACCCGAAGGCGCCCGATACGCCCCCGGACCCTGATGTATACCGGCGTGCTGCTGTTGGTGGTCGCCGTGATGGGAGGAACTCTTGTCACCCGTTCCCGTCTGGAAGTTGATGTACTGCACGAGCGAAGCCCGCTTTACGTGACCATGTCCAATGGCGCGACCCGTAATGGCTACACCATCAAAGTCCTCAACATGAGCCGTGAGGATCAGGTCTACACCCTGCGCACCGAAGGGTTGCCACAGGCTTCCGTGGACATCATCGGTTACACCGCCACCGCTGCCACGACGGTTGAACTTCCCGTCAAGGGTGACAGCGTCGGCACATTCCGTGTTTACGTGACCGTTCCCAGGGGGCAATTGGTGAACAAAACTCAGGAGCTGCGTTTCGTTCTTACCGAGCAACGCTCGGGCCGGTCGGACTCCTTCCCCTCCATATTCGCAGGTTCTGGTGAATAGCCTCATGAGCCAGCCGCAACGTTCCCCAGGGTGGTGGTATCCCTACATTTATGTGGGGGTGTTTTGCGTGGTGGTTGCGATCAACGGGATCATGGTCTATATCGCGGTCACCACGTTTTCTGGGCTGGCGACCGAAGACGCCTATGACAAAGGCGTCGCCTACAACCAGCAAATCGCTGAGGCGCAACGGGAAAAAGAACTTGGCTGGCATCTGGCCCTCACGGTGACACCGCGACTTGGCCAGCTGGCCGGTGGCAAGGCATCGTCCCAGGTTGCGGCCGATGTGGCTTTGTCGGTTCAGGACGCGAGTGGCCGGCCCGTCAATGGCCTGACGGTCGAGGCCGAAGTGCGGCGACCGTCTGTTGGCGGGTTCGACCAGCATCTCGTTCTTGCGGATCATGGCGGTGGCCACTATGACGCTGGCGCGGTGTTGCCCCTGCGTGGGCAATGGGATGTGCTGATTGTGGCCAGTCGGAGCGACGCCAGGGTTCATCTGCGTCAGAGGGCCTTCCTTCCCTGAGAACACTCCTGTGGGCTTCCGCCCACACCTGCTTGGGGTGATCCCTAGAAATCCCTTTTTTCCAATAAAGAAGGGGGGGTGGGGCATCGCCCCAAATGGGGTTCGGGGCGATAGCCCCGAGTTGTTTCACAAAGGACGGTGTGGCTTCAAAATAAGGCGATACAACACCCACGTCACCGCAATGGTAACAACCCCGGCATACACGACATCGCTTAGGAAGTGCCCGCCCTGAATGATTCGGGACAGGCCGACGAGGCTGCCGAAGACCAAAGCCGCAGCAAAGGCATGGGGACGCCAGCGCGGTGGGGCCAGAAAAGCGAAAGCCACCGTCCAATAACCCGGGGGGGCATGGCCCGAGGAAAAAGGGCAATTGTGATCGCACTGGCCCGCGATAACCAGGGGGCGGGTAAACAGAAGGTGGCCGCCAAATTCGATCACCGTGGATGGGCGGGCGCGTCCCCAATGCTCTTTAAGCAGGCTGTTGACGATCAATCCCGGACCGATCGCCAGCGAGGATAACAAAAAAGCGGGGATGCGACCGTCAATGGCGAAAAACTGTTTCTTCAGCATAATCCCCGCCAGCCACAGTATAGCAACAAAAGCATCAATCCCGATCAGAATCGGCGGCAGGCCGTGGCGGATAAATTCCAGGACCGGCAACTCCTTCAACGTAAATCCGGCGCCTGCGGTGAAAAACCAGCGGCTTACCGTGAGGTCGATACCGGGGAATACGGTCACGACCACAAGCAGGGCCAGAACCAGCAGCACAAGCCAGCGGGAAGGGTTGACGAACATCTCTCACCCATCTTCGTAGTGGAATACCGAGGATAGCCCAAACAGTCCTGTCACAGCGGCCGGACTCCACGCCGCCAGCCAGATCGGCAAGGTCTGAGACTGACCCAGGGCATAGGTGATCTTGGAAAAGAAATACAAGATGAAGCCGGCGATGATACCACCGACCAGACGGTGCAGGAATCCACCGGCTCGCTGGTTGGGATGCATGGAAAAGCTGGCTCCAAGCAAAGCCATGGCGCAGAGCAAAAACGGAGAGGCCAGCAGGGATTGCAAATGGAGCCGATGATTGTGAGCGGTGAACCCGGCCGCTTCAAAAAACTGGATGTATGCGGGCAATTCCCAGAATGAGATCGTCTCCGACGAGGCGAAATTTTCCTGGATTTTTGCCACGGTCAGGGTCGTAGGAATAGCGAAATGGTCATGATGAACCGCCGGAGTTCCGGGTTGCATATCCCACACTTCGGATAATTCATAAAATCCATTGAGGAGGGTGCCGGATTCCGCCTCGAATCGTTGGAGGAACGTGTCCTGGTCCTTGAAGACCAGAATGGTGATTCGGTGCATTGCCAGCGTGAAGCCGTTTTGCCGCACATCGCGGGCATGAATGACCATCTGCTGATCGCCCTGAGACTCCCGCAGCCACAGTCCGTCATCCGATAACAGCAGGGAACTGCTGTGGTGGAGCAAAAGTTTTTCATCGAAATGCTCATAGCGGCCGTACATCGCTGCGGCAATCGGGTTGATGGCGATAACGTTGATCACGCCAAGGGTCAGAACGATTACCGCGATCGGCATCATGAACTGCCAGGCCGACACGCCGGCCGCTCGCATCACGACCAATTCATGGCTGCGCGCCAGGATCCAGAACGTTGCCATTCCTCCCAGCATGACGCCGAATGGCAGGATGATGCCGATCATGTGCGGCAGCTTGAACAGCGCCATCTCCAAGAGGGCGGTGAAACGCACATTGTCATGCGACGCCGCGCGCCGTATCAGCTCGATCATGTCAAACAGCACGATGAGACCCATGATCGTCAGCAGTACCGTGAAGAATGACCCGATAAAGTGACGACCGATATAAGTATTGAGAACCAGGGAAAACCTCTGCGAATTCAAACCCGATGGGGTGGCCCTGCCATGGCCCGCCGTGCAAAATCACTATGACCGCCCCAGGTCCTCGCATATAAGGCTGGCGTCAACGGGGCTGGGGAAGAACGGCAGTGATTAACCTTATGGCCTGAGGATGATACGTGGCTGTTTCCCAGGCGTTACGCCCAAAGATGGAGGAAAGGGAACCGAGATGGTACAATTGACGCGCATTTATACGCGGGGCGGAGATAAAGGCAAGACCTCCCTGGGTGACGGCAGCCGGGTGGCCAAACACGAGGTTCGTGTCGTCGCGTATGGGACGATTGACGAAACGAATGCGGTGCTGGGAGTGGCGCGCCTGTACACGCAGGGTTCGGAGCATGTCCAGGCCGATGCCATGCTCATGCGCATCCAGAATGATCTGTTTGATCTTGGCGCCGATCTTTGCACCCCGCCAAAACCTGGCGAGACTTCCCAGTCGGTGCTCCGCATCGTTCAGGAGCAGGTTGATCGGCTTGAACGTGAAATCGACGCCATGAACGCGAATTTGAGTCCCCTTGCCTCGTTCATCCTGCCGGGTGGGACGCCAGCCGCCGCCCAGCTTCATCTCGCCCGCACGGTGGCGCGGCGGGCCGAACGGGAAATGACCGAACTGGCCGAGGCCGAGCCTTCGGCGGTCAATCCACTGGCGATCCAATACGTCAACCGGCTCTCTGACCATCTTTTCGTTCTGGCTCGGGTCATGAACGACGGCGGCCGGGCGGATGTGCAATGGGTTCCGGGGAAAGAGCGTTAAGATTAAAGATGCGAGGGGCTCGGTCCCTCGCGCTCCCCGTTAATAAAAGATAATAAATGGGGAGCACGAGAGCCATCATGCCGTAGGCATGTTACCCATGATTGGCCCTCGTTCTTTCCTCTTCCGGTTACTTATCAATTCCTTCCGAGCGGGCTGCCGATACTCTCCTGGCCTGGCGCAAGGCATCCACGGCCAGGGCGGCGGCGAGGGCCAGGGCAATGACGGCTGGAAATTGATAGCGCGGAATATTAAGCGACACGGCAGGATAGACAAGAAGCGACCACAGCCCCGGTGCCAGTGCGGCAATCATCGGCCAGTCCCGCCGCCGCGCCGATCGCCAGACCAGCCACAAAAGCGCCGGAAAGCCAAAGATGATGAATTCGTCAAACCATAGGCCACGGTAGAATAACACCGGCATGGTGGCGAGATAGGCGGAGATGTGATCGAGGATTTCGCCCACAACAACTCTAGGCGTGGCGGCCTCTGCCTGTGCCGGCGACAAGCCCGCCTGCGTCAGTCTTCGCAGCCGCAACTCCGGGTTGGCAAACTGACCAGTAACGTAGAATCCATCGGGAACATACCATTCGTGGCGATGCCAGGCGGTCTCGGGCAAAAGCCGTTTGGCCAAACCAGTCCCCGGCCCACGCGTCCACCACAGGAAAGCCGCCAGGTGCTCCGACGGTGTCATGTGATCGAAGACCTCACGCGTGCTGAGCGCGACGCCAGCACGGCCGTCATCGGTGACACCGAACAGGGCGAGGTTGCGCGCCGTCCAGGCACCGGCCGAAATCGCCAGGACTCCCGCAAGGATCAGGGCTGGACCGAAAGCTCTGGCGCCTTCTTGTTGGCGGGTATAACGGGCCAGACCGGCCCCCAGCGCCCCCAGCGTCACCATCACCGCGAAGGGCAGAAAGATCGCCTTGGTAAGGGTAAGCAAGGAAAGTGCCCCGCCCGCCACCAGCCAGCCAGACAATCTCTGTGGCTGGCGCACGGCGCGAAACATGGACCAACTGACGGCGGCACCAAGCCCGACGGCAAGAAAGTCGGAAATCAGGTAGCGGGCGTCCTTGTACATATGCAGATTGAAGACGACATAACCGCCGGCGATAACGCTTGCCAACCGGCTGCCACCAGCCCGGCGGCACAGGTTCATACTGAGGAGCGCGGCCCCTCCCATCAGCAGGAAGTTCAGGAATTGCAGCCCCCGGAACCCGGCTTTGCAGGATTCGGCTGGCGGCGCACAAACAACCACGGCCTCGCGAATGGAGGGGACTACGGCGGCGGCACCGGCGAGCAGAGCGGAGTACAATGGCTCCCTCCCAGGAAGGAGGTCGACCGAGGGTCCGTCCGGCGTGCGGGCATAAGTACCGGCCACGACCAGAGACCTGGCGTAGGCGATATAGCCAATGGAGTCGGCATCAGGTAGCGGCAGCGGCTGGCGTACAGCCAGAAACGCTAACGTTACCGACGCGATGAGGACAAAAACCGCGCGGATGTCTTCCCGATAAAATCTAGAAGCCTTCGCGCTCAAGACGCTTGCGTTCCAGCTTCCGGGCCCGGCGGACCGCTTCGGCCTTTTCGCGGGCTACCCTTTCGGAGGGCTTTTCATAGCTCCGACGCAGCTTCATTTCACGGAAGATGCCTTCGCGCTGCATCTTCTTCTTGAGGGCTTTCAACGCCTGATCGACGTTGTTGTCGCGGACCAGTACCTGAACCAGGGTTCGCTCTCCCATACAAAAGAGGTTACCAAAAATAACGGGCGGTTCTCGTCACCGCCCGGAAGCCACAAGGTATAACCCAGTCGTGACCGGTTGTGAAGGCATTACCGATGTCATAATCCCGAAATCGTTCGCGGCCCAACGCTTTACGTGCCTATGATTCTCCCCCATATTGCGCGTCATGGCGGTTTTGCAAATTGCGCGCATGGGGCATCCGGTATTAGTGAGGGGGGCGGAACCCGTCGTGGATCCGTGCGCGCCAGCGGTTCGCCGCCTAGTGGCCGACATGGTCGACACGCTGGGGCAGGAACAGGGCGTAGGGCTGGCGGCACCTCAGGTTTTCGTGCCATTGCGGGTGGTGATCTTCTTTGTTCCGGCCGGACGCGGCGGGGAAGCCGTGCCGCTGACGACTCTGGTCAACCCTGTCATCGAGCCATTGAGTGACGATCGGGAGGACGCGTTCGAGGGTTGTCTGTCGCTTCCGGGGCTGATGGGACTGGTGGGGCGCTACCTGCATATCCGCTATCGCGGCTTTGGCCTTGACGGGAAGCTGATCGAGCGGGAGGCCCATGATTTTCATGCTCGCGTGGTTCAGCATGAATGTGACCATCTGGATGGTATTCTGTACCCCATGCGCATGGCAGACTTGACGACGCTTGGGTTTACGGATGAAATCCGTGCTCGTTTTGCCGCCCGGCGGCACGACGATGAAGATAAAGAAGCCCCAGCCGCATAGGAATCCGTTGCCATGGAAATGGAAGACGTTCGCGATAAAATCGTACTCGCTGCGCTTTCTCATGTTGTTTTTGATGGGTGGACGATACGTAGCCTGCGCAGTGGGGCCGTCGACGCCGGCTTTGAGGCTGGCATTGTCGCGCAAGTGTTCCCTTTGGGCGTGGTCGAGGCGGTGGAGCATTTCTTCGCCCTTGGCGACCGTCGCATGGTGGCGGATCTGGCGTCGACGCCGTTTGGCGATAGGCGGCCACGCGAACGACTCGCCATAGCGCTACGCTGCCGACTGGAACCATGGACGCGGGAGCGGGATGCCGTGCGTCGGGCTGTGTCCTTGCTGGCGCTGCCGCCTCATGCCGCCGCCGCCGCCCGCTGTACCCACCGGACGGTGGATGCCGTCTGGTACGCCGTTGGCGATACCGCTACTGATTTCACCTATTACACCAAGCGGGGAATGCTGGCGGCGGTTTATATCACGGCGCTGATGTACTGGCTGGGGGATGGGTCGGACGACTCGGCGGATACCTGGAACTTCATTGACCGGCGCACGGCCGGGATGACAGGGGTGTCTCAATTGCGCGAACGTATCGGCCGGGGGTTGATGTATATTCCCAATCCGCTCCGCATTTTCCGTCCAAAGAAACGGGGCGGCCGCCGCGAGGTTGGGCCTATGCCGGACTTTGAACTCTGAAATTGGGCGTGGCTGCTCCAGCGCCATGTGGGCGGCAGACCGAGGCACTTGTATTTCTTAATTAAATGTAACTGCCCAGGCGCCCCATAAATCAGAAAATATCCATGATGGAGAATCAACCGGAAGATAAAGATGCGAGGGGCCTTGGCCCCTCACGCTCCCCGTTAATAAGATAAATGGGGAGCGCGAGGGCCTCAGGCCCTCGTTCTTACCACTTTCGGTCAATTATCATGAATAAGTGTTCGCCTGACATCAGGGGTGCCTGGGCAGTTACCTATTCTGCAACGTCGCGATTCGTCATCGGAATCTATTTCCTGACATCTGAATTTGCCCATGGAGTATGTACACCCAATGAAACGCATCACGATATTAGGTACGGGTTTTGCCGCCCTGACGGCGGTGCGGGAATTGCGGCGTCGTGACCGTACGGTCGTCATCACCCTGATCGGGCCGCGCGCGGAATTTCATTATTTGCCGAGTCTGATCTGGATTCCGTCCGGATTGCGAACCCCCGCTGATCTTGTGGTGCCTCTGGACCGGTTTTTTGTGCGTCAGCAGGTCACGTTCCATGCTGGCCAGGTCACCGATGTCCGGGAGGGTGGGCGTACCGTGGTCACCACGACCGGCGAGGTGGCCAATGATGGGCTGATTATTGCTACTGGCGGCCGCTACCTCAGAAAACTGCCCGGGATCGAGAACGCCATCCTGCCCTGCGAGGGCATAGCGGCGGCGGAAGCCGTGCGCCAGCGTCTGGCGGCCATGAACGGCGGCACCATTGCCTTTGGTTTCGCCGCCAATCCCAACGAACCGGGGGCGGTTCGAGGGGGGCCGATGTTTGAGTTTCTGTTCGGCATCGATTCCCAATTGCGCCGCGAGAACCGGCGCGACCGCTTCAAGCTGGTGTTCTTCAATCCGTCCAAGGAGCCGGGTCAACGGCTTGGGACAAAGGCAGTCAAGGGCCTGCTTGCGGACATGGCGCGGCGTGGCATCGAGACCCACCTCGGCCACAAGCTGAAAGCCTTCACCCCCACGTCGGTGGTGACCGAGGGCGGTGAAATTCCGGCGGACCTGATTCTCTTCATGCCGGGCATGACAGGGCCGGCATGGTTGGAGGGTACCGGACTGCCGCGTTCGGCTGGCGGCATGATCCAGGCTGAGACCACCTGCCGGGTGCCGGGCTGGGAAAAGGTCTATGTGGCGGGCGACTCGGGATCGTTCCCCGGCCCGGAATGGTTGCCGAAGCAGGCCCATATGGCCGATCTTCAGGCGGTGGTTGCCGCAGAAAATCTCCTTGGTGAGATGGACGGAACCTCCCCCGTCCGCAACTTTCGTCCCGAACTGATGTGCATCGTGGATAGCCTCGATAAAGGGGCGCTGGTGCTCCGAACGCCTAAACTCATGCTGATGTTGCCATCGTCGCGGCTGTGGCATTGGGTCAAAGTGGTGTTCGAGCGGCGCTATCTGGCCCGTTATCGCTAACGTCCATGCGGATCGTCGGTGGTCGTTTCCGGGGGGGGCGGTTGATGGCGCCGGTGGGGTCGATCACGCGGCCGACCTCCGACCGGGCGCGTGAGGCCATTTTTAACATCCTGATCCACCGTTCCGAAGAACCCGATCTGGTGGGGGCACGAGTGGTGGACGCCTTTGCCGGCTCAGGAGCCATGGGGCTGGAGGCCCTGTCGCGTGGTGCGGCCCATGCCACTTTCATGGATACGGCGAC
>JADFXL010000050.1 GCA_015233585.1 Alphaproteobacteria bacterium
CCGGGGCGCCCCAAGGGCGCCCGCCGCATCACGCACGAGGGATCGTCACCCGAATGGGCCGAGACCACGGAGCGACGAAGGAACGTAGGTGGCTCGGTAAGCGCCGGTCCGCCGGCGCGCATAGAGCGTGGCCCCGATCAGGGGCGTGCCCGAATGGCTTCGCGGCTCAGAGGCGAGAATTGTGTTCCCCGCGCCTGTGCCCATGCCGCAGGAATCCTTGATCTTCGCACCCAATTTTCAGCCTATCGTCACGACCGGATGGTGGATAAACTGCGGGTTGTCGCGGCGCTGAACCCTGTCGGAAACCATGAATATCTTTGACCTGAATACGGCTGTAATTGAAGACTACGAGCATTTTGCGAGATCGTTCGCCAAGGTGCGGGCACCCGACATCAATAATCGTCTGGACAGCCTTTATGAGGACCGCCGTTTTTGGCCCGAAGCACTTATTCAGATAAATCCTCGATTCAAGACAGGTGGATCGGTTGCTGAATTTGTACGCAGGAGCGGGCTGTCTCAAGAATGCGCCGACATCTTCATCGATTCGGACTTTCCGGCAACCGAGAGCGACAGAACCCTGAAGCTGCACCTCCACCAGAGGCAGGCGATTGGAGTGGCGCTGCAAGGCCAAAGTTTCGTGGTCACCACGGGCACGGGGTCCGGCAAGTCGCTGTGCTATTTCATCCCGATCATCGATGCCGCGCTGAAAGCGCGAAAGAGCGGGGATCGGCCGCGCACACGGGCAATCGTCATCTATCCGATGAATGCCCTGGCCAACAGCCAGCACAAGGAACTGGAAAAATTTCTCGGCAGCGACCCGGCGGCTCGCTCGGTGAGCTTCAACCGCTATACCGGGCAAGAAAGCAAGGTCGAACGGGAGGCGATTGCGCGAAATCCACCCGACATCTTGCTAACCAATTTCATGATGCTCGAACTGCTGATGACGCGGCAAGACGACATTGACCGGCAGGTGATTAGTAATTGCGAAGGACTGTCGTTCCTCGTTCTCGATGAATTGCACACCTACCGAGGCCGCCAGGGTGCCGACGTGGCGATGTTGGTGCGACGGGTCCGGGAACGCCTGGTGCAGCCTGACGCCGTGCTTCAGTGCATCGGTACGTCGGCCACGATGGCCAGCAACGGCGCCGACAAGGACCAATCGGTCGCCGTGGCGGAAGTCGCGTCCACTTTGTTCGCCACCCCCATCGCCGCTGATGGCGTGATCCGCGAAACCCTGGAACGGGCGACCGACCGCTGCCGCACGGCGGAACAGGTTCGTCCCCTGCTTGCCGGTTGCGTGGCCGAGTCGGCTCGACTGGCCTTCGGCGGACGCCTTGCGAACTCGGACATCGCCGATCATCCGCTGGCGATCTGGATCGAAACAACCCTTGGCCTGTCGGCCCGCGCCGACGGTAGTTGGGAACGCGCTAAGCCGATGCCTCTGGAAGCCGCCGCACGGCGGCTGGCCGAGGAGGCCGGCTGTTCTTTCGATGATGCAAAACAGGCGATTCAGAATTGTCTGCTGGCGGCAAGTCAAAGCGAAAAAGACCGGACCGGAAATGGCAGCGAGCGGCCATTCTTTGCGTTCAAGCTGCACCAATTCATCAGCGGCGCCGGTCGGCTGTACGGTACGATTGAACCTCCGGGCGTCCGAAGACTGGACTTTGACGGGCAGCAGTTCGACTCCATCGGAGCGGAGACGGGGGTTAAAAAGCGGCTCTATGCCCTGCATTTCTGCCGCAACTGCGGACAGGAATTTCACCCGGTCAAGCTCAAGACCGAGGCGGGCGCAACGACCGCGCTGGCGCGGGACATTGAAGACGTGCCGCCGGTCGATGAGAATGTCGAAGATGGCGCCGGCGACCGCTTCGGCTTTCTGATGCCGGAGCCGAACGATCCCGAGTTTCGGTTCGAGGGCAAACCGGAGGACTACCCGGAAGCGTGGCAGGAGACCACCAAGTCCGGCGCGGTGCGTCTCAAATCGACCTACCGCAAGCACCAGACGGAGCGGCACCTGATCGGCCCGGATGGAAGGGTCGATTCGGCGGTGGGGCTTCAGGCCTGGTTCCTGCCCGGCCGATTCCGGTTCTGTCCGACCTGCGGCGACGACCACTCGGCAAGGGGACGCGACATCAACCGGCTGGCCGGCTTGTCGGCGGAAGGTCGATCAAGCGCGACGACGGTTCTGGTCGCCTCGGTGTTGCGGTGGATGAATTCCGAACGGTCGGAGATTCCAGGCGACAAGCGCAAGCTCCTGGGGTTCACCGACAATCGTCAGGATGCCGCGCTTCAGGCCGGGCATTTCAATGACTTCATGTTCGTCAGCCTGCTGCGCGGCGCCTTCTTGCGGGTTCTCGCCGACGCCGGTGCCGAGGGGGTGTCCGCCGATCGCCTCGGCCTCGCGATGCAACGGGCGCTCGGATTTACCGGCAACCAGATGAACCGCCGTCAAGATTGGCTGGTTGAAGCCGACCTTGTCGGGGTCAATCTGCTGCGAGCCGAGGAAACCCTTCGAGGGGTTCTCGCCCATCGGGTGTGGGTCGATCAACGTCGAGGGTGGCGCTACACCAACCCAAACCTCGAACAGTTGAAGCTGATCGAAGTGGAGTACCTGGGCGTCACCGAGTTATCGGGTGACGAGGCGATATTTGCGTCGGCGCCCGAACCATTACAGTCGGCCAGCCCGGCACAACGCGCCAACGCTATTCGCTGCCTGTGCGAGGCCTTGCGGCAGGGACTCGCCGTTGACGTTCCGGCGCTTCAGGACACCGATGTCGAGGCCCTGAAGAGCCGGTGCATCAATGTTATCAAGGCGCCCTGGGGGATCGGCGGCGAGGAAACGCCACGCCGGGCACCGGCTCTGGTCTTTGCCGGGCTATCGAAAAAAGAGACGGCGCCACGGGATGAAGCGATCATCTTGCGTGGCGGTCGGCAGAGCGCCCTGGGCCGAAAGCTCTGCGCCTCCGAGATTTGGGGACGGCGTCTGACCACCACCGAATATCTGCTCATTTTGCAATTCTTGTTAAGAGTCAGCGGAAAACATGGGCTGGTGACAAAAGCGACGTTGCCATTCGGCAAGGATGTAGAAGGGTGGCGCTTGGCCGGTAACGCTGTGCAATTCAAGGCATCCCCCATATCGGAGGAAGGCAATCCCTACTTCCGTTCGCTTTATTTGTCTTTAAGCGACGTGCTTCGCGGAGATACCGTCGATATATTCGGGTTTGAAGCGCGCGAGCATACCGCACAGGTCGACTCGGAACGACGCCAGGCGCGGGAACAGCGCTTTCGGTATAGCGCCGACGACATTGCGCAATTGGCGAATAACCTGGATCATCTCCGCAGCATCGGTGAACAGGCGCGTTTTCTTCCGGCGCTGTTCTGCTCGCCGACAATGGAATTGGGCGTCGATATTTCCAGTCTGAACGCGGTCTACCTGCGCAACGTGCCGCCGACACCCGCTAACTATGCCCAGCGCAGCGGCCGGGCCGGTCGCAGCGGGCAGGCGGCGCTGGTGCTGAGCTATTGTGCGGCGCAAAGCCCCCATGACCAATATTTCTTCCGGAATCCCGCCGCGATGGTGCAGGGCGTGGTCCGCCCTCCCGCTCTCGACCTTGCCAATCAGGACCTGATCGAAAGCCATCTTCAGGCGGTGTGGCTGGCAACGACCGGCGTCGCCCTGCCGGCACAGATTTCCAGCATTCTCGATCTTTCGGCGGCCGACATACCTGTGCTGCCGGTATTCGCGGAACAAATGTCCGATCCGAGTGTCGCGCCTGAGGCGGAGCGTCGGATTCTCGGGGTCCTCGACCAGGTCAACGGCAGTCTTACCCCAGAAAATGCGCCCTGGGCTGTGGACCGGGTGGCGCTGGCCCGAAGGATCACGGCGTCTGCCTTCGACAGCTTCTCCGCCGCGTTCCAACGCTGGCGCGACCTGTTCAGGGCCGCCGGCCGGCTGCGGGAAGAGGCGAACCGTATTCTCGGGGATCATTCCTCCCGGCCGGAAGATCGCCGGGCCGCCAAGGCGCAATATCGGCAGGCGGTGGATCAAGAAGACTTGCTCAAGCAGGGCGCGGAGTCGGCGTCTTCTGACTTCTTTACCTATCGCTACCTGGCCACCGAAGCGTTCCTGCCCGGCTATAATTTCCCGAGATTGCCCCTCATGGCCTATGTGCCTGGATCGAATGACGGCAATCGCAAGCAGACCTTTCTTACACGCGCACGTTTTCTCGCCATCGCTGAATTCGGCCCGCGCAGCCTGATCTACCATGAAGGCCGCGCTTACCGGGTGACAAAGGCGATCTTGAAACCTGAGAGCACGGTTGCCGGGGAAGGGAAACTGGCGACCAAGAACGTGTGGGTCTGCCGAACTTGCGGCGGCGCCCATGAGGGACAGAACCCCGAGGCCTGCCATGCCTGCGGCGGTTCAATGGCGGACCCCGACCTGGTCGCCGAGGTCTACCGCATCGACAATGTCGATACCTGGCCGGCGGAGCGGATCACCGCGAACGACGAAGACCGGCAGCGTCAGGGCTTCGAGATTCGGACCACGTTCACCTGGGCGACGCGGCAAGGGCGAATCGACGTGCATAGGGTCGTGGCGCGCGATGACGGCGGAATTCTCTGCACGCTGTCGTTCGGCGCTGGGGCCACGATCCAGCGCCTCAACCTTGGACTCCGGCGGCGCAAGGACAAACAAGAAACCGGCTTCTGGATCAACCCGCGCTCGGGCTGGTGGGCCAAGTCTCCGGATGAGGACGACGATCAAACGCCGATGGAGCGCGAGGCGCAACGGATCGTGCCCAGCGTCCAGGACCGGAAAAATGCGCTGCTGCTTCGTTTTCCGACGACGGACATGCCGGTCGAGGTTGTCGCCACCCTTCAACAGGCTCTGCTGAGAGGGATTGAGGCTGTCTTCCAGATCGAAGAGAGCGAAATCCTGGTCGAGGCCCTGCCAAACCGTGACGAGCGGCGCAGTCTGTTGTTCTACGAAGCGACCGAGGGCGGGGCAGGCGTGCTGGCTCGTCTGGTCACCGACCCGGCGGAAATCCGCCGCGTCGCAGTAAAGGCCCTCGAAATCATGCACCTCCGGATTCCTGACGGAGCGGGCGAGCTTGAAGAGGACGAAGACGCCCACTGCGTCGAAGGCTGTTATCGCTGCCTGCTGTCCTACTACAATCAGCCCGATCATGAACTGATCCGCCGCCAGCTACCGGAGGTTCGCGATTTTCTGGTGCGCCTGGCGCAGGCTAACTTCGATCACGACACCGATGTCGTGAACAAAGCCCCCGCCCCCGCCTCCAAAGACGGCGGCGAAGCGGACACGGCACCTTTCGCTGTATCAGGGATCGAGCCGGCCGACGCCAGCCCCTTGGCGCAACTCGCCGGTGTCCGCCATGCGGTGTGGCGAAGCCGATACGTCGTGGCGACGGTCGATGGCCTCTCGAACGAGGTGCGGAGCAACCTTGAGGCGCTTGGTATGGTGATCGTGGTGTTCGGCCCCGACCCGGCGTGTTGGCCCGCCAGACAAGCGGAACTCGCTGAAGCCTTGGGGGCGTGAAATCATGAGCACCGCTGTCCAGCACCAACCCGGCGATCTGGTGCGCTGTCGCGGCCGGGAATGGATCGTGCTGCCCGGCGCCGGTGGCGATCTGCTTCGGCTGCGCCCGTTGTCGGGCGCCGAAAGCGATACCCAGGTGATCGACCGCTCGATTGAAGCGGAGCCGGTGGTATCGGCGACGTTTGCGCCACCCGATCCGGATCGCACCGGACCGCAAGAAGCCGCCTTGCTGCTGCGCGACGCCTTGCGGCTGTCGCTACGGCGGGGCGCCGGTCCGTTCCGAAGCGCCGGCCGGATAGCATTCGCACCCCGCGCCTACCAGTTGGTGCCGCTGCTGATGGCGCTCAAACTGGAAACGATGCGCCTTTTGATCGCCGACGATGTCGGCATCGGCAAGACCATCGAGGCGGGACTGATCGCTCGCGAGTTGATGGATCGCGGCGAAGTGACGGCGATGGCGGTGCTGTGCCCGCCGCATCTGGTCGATCAATGGTGCGTCGAACTGACCGAGAAATTTCATATCCAGGCGGTCGCCGTCACCGCGTCCAGCGCCGGCAAGCTGGAACGCGAGCTGCCCCAGACCGAAAGCATCTTCTCGGCCTATCCGATCACCGTCGTCAGTCTCGACTACATCAAGAGCGACCGGCGGCGGAACGACTTTCTGCGCGCCTGTCCCGACTTCGTGATCGTCGATGAAGCCCATGCCTGCGTCGGCGCCGGGCGCGGTCATCACCAGCGCTACCAGCTCCTGCACGAACTGGCGGCGAACCGGGAGCGCCACCTGATCCTGCTCACTGCGACGCCACACAGCGGCGACGATGAGGCCTTCTACCGGCTGCTCGGACTGATCGATCCCGGCTTCGAAGGTATCGAGGTCGAAACCGGAACCGTGCGCGAGACGATGCGCCGCCGTCTGGCTGCCCATTTTGTGCAACGTCGCCGCATCGACATCGATACCTGGAACGAGCCCGGCGTCTTCCCGAAGCGGGAAAAGATGAGCGAGCCGACCTACCGGCTCACCGGCGAGCACCTCGCCTTCTTCGACGCCGTGCTCGATTACTGCGCCAACGTGACCACCACAGCCGGCACTGACGAGCGCTCCCGGCGTTTGGCCTTCTGGAGCACGCTGGCGCTGATGCGCTGCGTCGGGTCGAGCCCGGCGGCAGCGCTCAGGACGCTGCGCAAGCGCGCGCTCGGCGACGATGCCGATGTCGAGGCCCTGGCCGAACGGGTGCTGGACGGCGACACCGGAGAAGCGGGCGATGACGATACCGAGCCGGGCGCCGACATCGGCGACCCGGCGCTGGCCAAGCTGATCGGGCAGGCGGAAGCCCTCACCCTCCGCCCGGAGCGCGACCCGAAATTCATCCGGCTGCGAGGTGTGGTCAAGGAATTGACCGAGGCCGGTTTCTCCCCGGTCATCTTCTGCCGCTTCATCGCCACGGCCGGCGCCGTGGGCGAGGCCCTCAAGCGGGCGTTTCCCAGCCATACCGTCGCCGTGGTGACCGGCGAGTTGCCGGGCGACGACCGCAAGGCGCGGGTCGAGGCCCTGACGACGGCCGACCATCGCATTCTGGTCGCCACCGATTGCCTGTCCGAAGGCATCAATCTTCAGAACCTGTTCGATGCGGTGGTCCACTATGACCTGTCGTGGAATCCGACCCGTCATCAACAGCGGGAAGGAAGGGTCGATCGCTTCGGTCAGCCCAGTCTGGTAATCCGGACGGTGCTGATCTATGGCGAGAACAATGCGGTTGACGGGGCGGTGCTCGAAGTGATCCTGCGCAAGGCCGAGCGCATCCGCCGCGAGACCGGCGTTCCGATGCCCTTGCCCGATGCCGACGGCAAGTTGACCGAGGCGCTGATGAAGGCGGTCCTGCTCCGCCACAACGATCATGATCGCCGCCAGTTGACCCTCGATTTCGACACGCTGCCGGAAAGCAAGGCGATGGATAAGGCGTGGCGCGATGCCGCCGAAGGCGAAAAGCGCAGCCGCACCGTGTTCGCTCAGGCCGCAATCAAACCAGCCGAAGTGCTGCCGGAATGGCAAAAGACCCTCAAGGTGCTCGGCAACGGGTCCGAGACCCGGCGCTTTCTGGAACGGGCAATGCGGCGGTTGAGAGCGCCGCTCGAACCGACCCGCCACGGCTTCAAGGCGTCGCTTCACCTGTTGCCGCCGGCCTTGCGCGAACGCCTGGCGGGCGAAGGCCTCGAAGACTCCCTGCGCTTTACCTTCGAGAGCACAGCCAAGCCCTGCCATATCGCCCTTCACCGCTCCCATCCATTGGTGGGCATCGTTGCCGAGACGATGCTCGAATTCGCATTGGACGGGGAGGCCGACCCGAACGACCCGGCGACGCTGCCGCGAACCGGCGTGTGGGCCAGTGAGGCGGTCGAGACGGTGACCACGGTGGCGCTACTTCGTGTGCGGCACCGGTTGGAGGTCACGCGGCGGGAGGGCAAGCGCCTGCTGCTTGCCGAAGAGGCGACGGCCATCGCCTGGTCCGGCCAACCGTTCACCAGAACGGCGGAAGACGAGGCGGCCATGGCGCTTCTCGATGCGCCGTCGAAGCCGGTCGCCGATACCGTGCGCGACCGCATGCTGGCATCTGCCCTGACGCGCCTTGATGAGGTAGGTTCCGACATCGCGGCCTACGCCACGGCGCGGGCCGCTGTCTTGGCCGAAGATCACGGTCGAATTCGCCGCGCTGCCGAGACCGAAGCGGCCCGTCTGCGCGGCACCGTGACCGTGACGCCGGTGCTGCCGGCTGATGTGGTCGGCCTCTACGTCCTCATGCCGGTGCTTTGATCCATGGCCCGTCGTCCCGTCAATCCCATCGCCTTCGACGCGCTCGCCATCGAAGGCGCGCTGATCGCTCCCGACATGCTTGGGCGGATCGGGGCCGCAGAGGCAGGCGAGCAAACCGAAGCCGATTATGGGCTGGAGCCGGGCGCGAAGCTGCGCGACGAAATCGGCTTCGCCTTCACCATCGGCGAAACGCTGTGGGCGCGGTTCTGCCAGAGCCGCAAGACGAGTCCGGGAATTCACGGGGCCGAGCGCTTCGCCTTCGACCTGTTGCGTCAGGTGTTCGGGTTCGATTCTCTGGTCACGATCGAACCGCCGATGGCGGAAGGGCACAGCTTCCCCATTCGCTACGCCGCGCTGGGCGGCCGGGTGCCGGTGGTGATCGCCCCGCCGCCTCTGGAAAATGCCCGCCGTAGCGGCCTCGACGAAAGCCATGAACGGTTCGGCGACGGCGGTCGCAAGCGCTCGGCGACGCTGCTGGTCCAGGAATACCTCAACGCCGAAGATCGGGCCGCGTGGGGTATCGCCCTCGATGCCCTGACGCTGCGCATCCTGCGCGACAACGCCAGCATGACCCGCCCGGCCTGGATCGAGGCGAACCTCGAACGCATTTTCACCGATCGCCTGTTCGCCGACTTCTCGGTGCTGTGGCTGCTGCTGCATGAAAGCCGATTCGGCCAGGCCAAGGCCTCTCCCACCGACTGCCCGCTGGAACGGTGGCGGGAACGGGCGCGCGCCGAAGGCGTCAAGGCCCGCGAGCGGCTGGGCGACGGTGTGGAAGCGGCGCTGCTGGCGCTCGGCGGCGGCTTTCTCAGGCACCCGGCCAACAAGGACCTCTGCGCCGCCCTCACCGAGGGGCGGCTCGATGCCAAAGGCTATTTCCAGGAACTGCTGCGCCTGGTCTACCGCCTGATATTCCTGTTCACCGCCGAAGACCGTGGCCTGCTGCACCCGCCCGGCGCCCCGGACGCCGCGCGCAAGCTCTACGTCGAAGGCTATTCGCTCGCCCGCCTGCGGGAACGCGCCATCCGCCGCACTGCCTACGACAATCATCACGACCTGTTCGAGGGCGCGAAGATCGCCTTCCGGGCGCTGGCCTCGGGACAGCCGAAGCTGGCGCTGCCGGCGCTGGGCGGCCTGTTCCTGCCCGGCACCACGCCGCATCTTGATGCCGCCAAGCTCGGCAATCGCGATCTGCTGACGGCGATCTATCGCCTGGCCTGGCTGATCGACCGCGACAGCGGCCGGATCGAGCGGGTCAACTGGCGCGACATGGAAACCGAGGAACTGGGCTCGGTCTACGAAAGCCTGCTGGAACTGGCGCCACGGGTGACCAGCGGCGCTGGAGGATTCGAATTCGCCGGCGGGGCGGAAGCCAAGGGCAACGCCCGCAAGACCAGCGGCTCCTACTACACTCCCGACAGCCTGGTGCAGCTCCTGCTGGACTCCGCCCTCGATCCGGTGATCGAGGCGGCGGTCGCCGCCAAACCCGACCACCCGATCGAAGCCCTGCTTGGCTTGACCGTGATCGATCCCGCCTGCGGCTCGGGGCATTTTCTGCTTGCCGCCGCCCGGCGCATCGCTGCGCGGATCGCGCGCGAACAAAGCCCCGGCGCGCCCTCCGGCGACGATTACCGCCATGCCCTGCGCGAGGTTGCCCGCCATTGCCTCTACGGCGTCGATCGCAACCCGCTGGCGGTCGAGTTGTGCAAGGTGGCGCTATGGATCGAGACGGTCGAGCCCGGCAAGCCGCTGTCCTTCCTCGACGGCCGCATCCGCCAGGGCGACAGCCTGATCGGCGTGTTCGATCTGGCCAGCCTCGCCGACGGAATCCCGGATGAGGCCTACAAGGCGCTCACCGGCGACGACAAGGCGGTCGCCAAATACTACGCCACCCGCAACCGCAAGGAACGCAAGGACCGGCCGTCGCTGCCCTTCGCCGGCTCCCTCGCCACCCTCGGCCATGCCGCCGCGCGTCTCGACGCCATGCCGGAGGATGATCTCGCCGGCATCGCCGCAAAACAGCAAGCGCTCGCCACGCTCGAACATAGTCCCGAAGCCTGGACTCTGCGCGTCGCCTGCGACCTGTTCGTCGCCGCGTTCTTCGCGCCCAAGACCGGGGAGGTGCCCAAGAACCCCAACGCCGTCACCATTCCGACCACGGATCACCTTTGGCGCAAGCTTGACCGACAGCAACTGTACGGCCCGCTGGAAGCCGCCGCGATCGACATCGCCAGCCGCGCTTCCGCCTTCCACTGGCCGCTGGCCTTCCCGGAAGTTTTCGCCAAGGGCGGCTTCGACTGCGTCCTCGGCAATCCGCCGTGGAAGCCGATGAGTCCTGACACGAAAGAGTTTTTCTCGCCCTATGACGGTCAAATTCGCTTCATGTCACCGGATGAGCAAGAGGCCCGTATTGCCGAGCTTCTGGCAATGCCGGGCATGAATCGAGCGTGGGACCAATACGGCCACGACCTTTACGCTTCAGCCAACTTCATGAAGGAAAGCGGACGATACACGTTGTTTGCGGAGGGCAATCTCGGCAAAGGAGATTTCAACGTCTACCGCATGTTTGTTGAACTGGCCGTAAAGGCGGTCAACCGCACGGGTCGCGCTTCCCAGTTCGTTCCCGAAAATCTCTATAGCGGCGCAAATGCGGCAGCGATCCGCCGGTATTTATTTGATCGGTGTCGCCTCCATCTAATGGCCGGGTTCGAGAACTCACGGAAGATATGGTTCGCGGACATCGATACCAGAGCCAAGTTCTGCCTCTATGTGGCATCGCCCGACGGTAAGACAGAGCAGTTCGAGGCAGCCTTCGGGGTCAATTCCAAGGAAAAGCTGGCCGCACTGACATCGGGGTTGTCTATTCAGATTCCGGTTTCTCTGGTTGAGGAGTTCAGCCCGGAGGCTTTCGCCATTGCCGAGGTTGCCCACCCTTCTGACATTTCAATTTCACGCAAGCTGTATTCTCGCTTTCCGAAATTCGGAGGCGCTATTCCTGCAGCGCCGGATCGAAAATATGGTCGTGAAATGGATATGGGCAATGATCGGGAGGATTTCGAAGACGATCCAGATGGTATTCCCTTGTACGAAGGGCGGATGGTTGAAGCTTTCGATCATCGAGCCAAGAAGTATATATCTGGACGGGGGCGGTCATCCGTCTGGGAAGAAATTCCGTTCGGCTCCATCGCGAAATCTATTGGTCCACAATGGAGAATTTCCAATACCAATGTTCCATCCAAAGCCATTGATCGGTGGCGCTGCTTCAGAATTGGATTTTGCGATGTCGCAAGCCCAACAAATCAACGTGCGCTTGTCGCTGCCATAATTCCGGCCAACACACTATGCGGAGACAAAGTCCCCACCATAATGTTTGTGCCACACAACGACTTAACTTCTTTGCTTTGGATCGGGATTGCTAATAGCTTTTGCCTGGATTTCATAGCGCGCAAAAAAGTAGCGTTGAAGATGTCCTATACCGTACTCGACAGTCTCCCCCTTCCAAGAACCTACGGCAACACTGCACTGGAACAGGCGATTGCCCGCCGGGCACTTCTGCTGACCGCGACCGGGCTGGAGATGGTGCCATTCTGGGAGCGAGTGGCCCCTCTACTCGGGATGGATGCGCACACCAATAGCCCTGTCGAAAATCCCGACCGTCGCGCCCAGCTTCGGGCTGAGATTGACGTTATTGTCGCTCGTGACCTTTTTGGACTAGATAAAGACGAAATGCGTTACCTGTTAGACCCGGAGGATGTCCTTGGTTCAAGCTGTGGGTTTGAGACTTTCGGCGCATTGAAGCGCGCCGAGATTCGGGAGCGCAAACACTTTGCGACGCGCGATTTAATCATGGAGACTTGGGACAACATTAATCTCGGGGAGATTAAATGACCAACACCCGCGCGTCCTTACCGCTGATCGCCGAGACGGTTCTCCAGAAGGCGGCGCTCGATCAAGGCTTCGACATCGAGCTGGGTGAGCGTGACGGCTGGCTGCATTTCGAGAGCACCCAAACGCCGGTGACCCTGGCCCTCACCGCCGACGACACCGGCGGCTGGATCGCGGCCCTGTCATCGCAAGCCGTCGTCTCCGAACTGGAGCGGACGGAGCGCCACGCTCCCCTCACCCTGCCGGCCGGCGCCACGGCCGCCTTCACGGTGCCGGACGCCACCGCCCTGCATGCGCTGCTGCGCCGCGCCCGTATGCTCGGGCGCTCCCTGCCAATGGTGCCGCTGGAACGGTTCACCGAACGGGCTGCGGCATTGCCCCGCACCACGGAAGCCGAACGGCTGGTGGTGCAGCGGGTCGGACAGAATATCTTCCGCGACGCGCTCCTCGAATACTGGAACGGCCGCTGTCCCTTGACCGGCATCGACGACCCCGCCTTGCTCCGCGCCAGCCATATCAAACCGTGGGCCGACTGCACCGACGACGCCGAACGTCTCGACACCTACAACGGCCTCCTCCTCGCCCCCCACCTCGACGCCGCCTTCGACGCCGGCCTGATCTCATTCGACGATGCCGGCCAAGTGATCGTCTCGCCCCGCCTGTCCGACCCAAACCGCACCCGCCTGACCCTCGACACCCTCCCCGTCCTCGCCCTGTCTCCCAAGCACAAAATCTTCATGGCCTGGCATCGGCGAGAGGTGCTGCGATGACTGTTCTGCCACACAATTTGGGTGCAAATGTTCAACGAATCCGCTTCTGGCACTCTATTCGCGGCATTCTCAAGCGGCGGATGTTTTGCGAAACCCGGTTGGGAGAATGATTTTCGAAGTAGCCAGTGCGCGGACGGGATAGAGCAGGACAATAATGTTGTGCGTCGTGTCGAACGCCTCTGCGAGGCATTCGTGTCGCAGGCCGTTCCTGTCGGGAATAGCCAAAGAAACGGGCCGCGTCATTTTTCTGCCAATCGGCAGAACAGGCCCAAGGAAGTGATTGAGCGTAATCACCGTATCGATAGGTTGCCCGAAGTGATCGCGGAATAAGGGGGATGGTTCGATACGGCGTACTTTTGCCCGTGCTCCGTGTCCATTTCCAAATTCTATTGGCTCAAGAACGTAGACCACACAAGCGCGGCTATTAGTGCGCGCGAATTGGGGTGTGAGAACCTCGTCGATCAGCGGTTAGTTCGTGTGAATCCTGTCCGAAAACAGGTCTGTTGTTTTCGTGGCGAGTTTCGTGCGACTTGCGACGTTCGGATTTTATTGTCCGAGCGTTTGCAGAGCGTTGCCGCAAAAACGCTGCCTCCGGCCAATGGGCTGGGAGGCAGTGGCGCATGTCCAAAGCCTAACGGCTCAAAGGCCATTGCAATCGTCTGATCGCGATTTCTCAACTCCCAGCCCACCAGAGGGTAACATCTCCGGCTGGCTCTCTTTGCCACTTCATGGGGAGTAATCGTGCGCGTTAAGTGTGTTTCAGTATTATTGGCGCTTCGCCTGAAACGACGACTTCACAACATCCGCCGTCAACGCGGCTTTGCCCTTGCTCCTATTCTTTACATGCTCGGCCTTATCGGCGTGGGCGCTGGGGCTCTCTTCAGCGGATATAGCCAGATTCTGCAAAGCAACATCAAGATGACGAACGGGCTGACAATCAGGAACGATCTTCAGGCCAGCAACAGGACTGTTGCGGGAACATCGGTGCTTGGGGCGTCCGATGCGACGGTCTTTTGCCCGCCGCAGGGAGGAAATGCTTCGGCGAATTGCGCTGCGGCTCCGACGATCATGACGGCTATTGCCGGGCAGAGCACGCTTCCTTCCGGAACGGCGGGCGTTGGCACGGGATCGCCAACTGAATACGGCGTTTTCCTTCCGGGCGCGGGCGTGAAGGTTCTGGACGCTTACGGACACAATTACATTTACTGCCGTTGGGAAAGCAATTCCAGCGGAGCCACGGCCTATTCCGGCGGCCAGGCAAACACGCAGCCCCCGCCCTATGGCGGTGGTTCTAATTATGCTTCGGGAGGGGCATTCTCCAATGGTGCGACTTATGGCGGTACGCCTAATGGATCGCCGGGCGGCACTCCGCTTACGGGATACATCGGCAACATTGGATGCGGCGGCAACGTCGGAGGTTGCGGCGCGAACGGCGGTAACGGCGAAGTTTATATCTCCTGGTGACGATAAAGGAACTCCGGGGACACGAACTCTATGGACACAGAAATTCCGCGGACACAATACTTAATGCCGTATGGGCGTAATTTAGATAATACATTGTCAAAAATCGTCACGCGCGCGTTATAACTGCGCTGACTCATGCAGAATCTTGGTGTTGTTGTAGTGGAAATAGCCAAAATAGGCAGCATATTTACATAACATTTACATTGTTATGGTAGCGTACAAAAGAGTTGTTTCTCGGCGGAATGCCGCGAACGGCGGGAGCTTTGGCGATCGGCAAATGATTGCGCCAACTCCGGAAAGGAAATGGGGGCTATGGCCTTTCCCTTCGGGTCAGACGGAACGATCTGGACTGTTGCAGGCGCGGCGCTGGTGGCGGGTGCGTGGTTGGGGCATGACTTGTTTCTTGATCGCCTGTTTTGGCATGAGACGGGCTCGGCCTACGGCACGGCGCATTGGGCGAAATCTCGTGACCTCAAGGGGGCGGGGCTGTTCGGGTCGGATGGGATCGTGCTCGGGCGGCACCACGGAAAATTGCTGCGCCATCAAACCGACAAGCATCTGCTGACGCTGGCGCCGAACCGGGCGGGCAAGGGCGTGTCGGCGATTATCCCGAACCTGCTGACGTGGCCCGGCTCCGTGCTGGTGATCGATCCCAAGGGCGAGAACGCGATTGTCGCGGCGCGGCGGCGGCGCGAGATGGGACAGGCGGTGCATGTGCTCGATCCGTGGGGGATCACCGGGCTGGCGTGCGGGTGCTTCAATCCGCTGCTGGCGCTGGCCCCGGACAGCGCCGATCTGGTCGAGGATGCGGCGCTGCTGGCGGACGGGCTCGTGCTGCCCGCCACGAAAGCCGATGACGAGTTCTGGAACGGCGAAGCGCGGTCGTTGATCGCGGGCCTGGTCATGCACATCGTGACCACCGAATTGCCGGAGCATCGCCACCTCGGCACGCTGCGCCACATATTGACGCTGGGCGAACAGGATTTCGCCGAGTTGCTGGAGGACATGATCGACAACCACGCGGCATCGGGCCTGGTCGCGCGCACGGCGCAGCGGCTCATGCAGAAGACCGACAGGGAACGCTCGGGCGTGATCTCGACGGCGCAGGCGCAGACACATTTCCTCGACAGCCCGCGCATGACCGAGGTTCTCGGCGCGTCGAGCTTCGACCTTGGCGATTTGAAGTCCGGCGATATGACGATTTTTCTCGTGCTGCCGGCGGATCGCCTTGCGACACATGGGCGGTGGTTGCGCCTGGT
>JADFXL010000051.1:0-3610 GCA_015233585.1 Alphaproteobacteria bacterium
GGGCGTGGAGATTGATTTGCGACTGAAATAGGTTCCGATTTTGGACGGCCGCCCAAACCCGCTCGGGGCGATGCCCCGAACCCCCTTTCTTTTTAATAAAAAACAAGGAGGTCTGGGGCATCGCCCCAGTCGGGCGCGGGCGGAAGCCCGCCCGTCACGCCTCCCGCCCGTCACGCCTCCCGCATTGCCGCCACCGCTTCCGCCAGAGGCATGACGACGGGAAGAATGTTCTGTTCGGCGAGGAACTTTTCTTCGTTGGGGGTCAGGTTCCCCGGCAGTACGGCGTAGTGGGGACCTGCGGAGCGCTTCATGATCTGGCGGGCATAGGTGCGCAGCATCTGGTCAAAGAACCGGCAGCCAAGAAACACGAAACCACGATCTGTGCGCATCGCCTGGACCATCGGCGGAATGGGAGTCTGAAGGTCGATCTCGGTCAGAACCTCGACATAATCGGAGTCCGAGACCAGAGAGCCGGCCACCGGCCACACCCCGCCGTGGGGTTTGTAAACAAGCAGGTTCCACTTGGCGGCCCGAGCCGGTGCGCGTTCGTCGCCGCCGGCATCGTGGTAGCTCACCCAGGTATCGAGGCTCTTGCCCGCACGGCTGATGCCCTTGACCTGGCCCCAGTCGGTGCGTTCGCTCAAGGCCGCCGTCAGCGTGGCGTCATACCAGGTATCGACGATGAGCCGAACTCCCGGCAGGGCCGCCAGCCAGCGGTGAAGCGGGTTGGGTTCCTCTGCGGGGGCGAAGATCTCCGTCATGGCCCGGCCCAGGGTCACACGGTGGCGGTGGCTTTCGATATACTGTGCCGCCGCCCACAGGTTGCCGCGTATCCGTCCCGGCACCGCCACCCTGGCTGAAAGCCGATCGACCAGAGCACGGGTCGAAGCCGGCCCCAGCGGCCCCCCGGTCCCCAGTTCAAGTACCCCCGGCCCCAGATAGGGGATCAGGCCGCCCGCAGCAATGCCATGGGCTATTGTTTCCATCATGAGGCTTCCTCCCCACCGCTCCTGATCGCGTTCACGGTAATGGGAAGGCGGGTATCGGCGGGCATGTCGGGCAATTCCAGGCGCCAGCCATTGGCCAGTTTCACCCACCCGCCCCACAGACCGGGATGTTCGGTGGCAACGATGGCCTCCTCCAGATCCTTCTTGGCCACGTAGGCCGTGAAGGTTTCACCGGAACGCCGGATCATGACTTTCATGCCGCTATCCTTCCATCGCCGTCAGTTCCCGCGCCCTCATGCCGACCACAACGCCGCTGGCGGGAAATTCGACCGCGTAAATGTAATATTGTTGCAGGAACGTTCCGATGTCCCGGACGTACCCCACCTCGCCTTTGGCAACCAGGCGTTCGCCCACTTCGCGGCCGAAGACGGTGCCGTCGTTCTTGACGTGCCGGATCGACTGCACTTTCTGGCCAGGGGCGAACAAGGGTTCGCCGTCTATCTCGATGGCTTGTTCACGCATGGTCTCACCTCACGCCTGGATGCAGGCACCCTCGATCGGGCAGATCGCTACACACTGCGGTGTGTCGAAGTGCCCGACGCATTCGGTGCATTTTTCGGGTTTGACGAAATAGATGTCGTTTTTTATGCGAATGGCCTTGTTCGGGCACTCGAACTCGCACGCGCCGCAAGCGGTGCAGAGGGATGCGAGAATCTGGTAAGCCATGATCGTTACTCCCGGAGGGTCAGGACGCCAATGCCTGGGGCGCCAGACCAGATGCAAATAGCGCGCTCAGCGATGTTTCGATGTATTCGTGGGCATAGGTCTGGATCACCGCGATGCCGGCTTCGGCCAGCCGGGACCGGGGACACGCACCGATCTTTGCGGCCAGCACGGTGTCAATGCCCGCCAGCGCGGCAATAATCGCTTCCAGGTTTTCGTCCTGTCCAAAGCCGCCGCCACAGTAATTATCGGCGCGGCGGTGGCCGATGAAGCGCACCCCGGTGCGATCCACCTCGTACACCTGGAACTCGCGAGCGTGGCCAAAGTGCTGATTGATGCGGCCGCCACCCTTGGTGCAGACCGCAACCCGGCGCGGCAGGACATCGGCCAGAGGGGCGAGCCGAACCGCCGCCGCTTTGGCCGCCCGGCGGCGGTCGGCACGAGCCTCCGCCACCATCGCCCGGTATTCCAGGCGCGGGGCGGGATCTGCGGTTTGTGTGGTTGCCGAAAGTTGATCGAGGCGGAACTCCTGGCCCCGGTCTTCGCCGAGCAGGCCCACGGCATCGGCCCGGCACTGACGGCAATGTCGCATGAGGCTGGCCCCGCCTGCCAAGGCGTCCTGTAATTCCTTGAGTTCCGCCGGGGTGGGGCCGCGCTGGCCGGAAAGGCCGAAGTGGGTGCCGTGGGCCGGGTCGGAAATGAGCGGCATGATGTTGTGGAGAAAGGCGCCGCGCTGCTTGACGGCGGCATTGACCGCCTTGAGGTGTTCATCGTTGACGCCGGGGATCATCACCGAGTTGACCTTCACCAGCACCCCGGCCGCCACCAGCCGTTCCAGCCCCTCCATTTGCCGTTCCAGGAGAATGCGCGACGCCTCAAGGCCGGTCCAGCGGCGATTGCGGAAGAAAATCCATGGGTAAATGCGCGTGCCCACCTCGGGATCGACCACGTTGATGGTGATGGTGACGTGGTCGATATTCAGCGCGGTGATGGCCGCCACATGGTCGGGCAGAGCCAGGCCGTTGGTGGACAGGCACAACTTGAGGTCCGGCAGGGTCCGGGCGACCAGGGTGAAGGTCTCGAACGTGCGGGTGAAGTCGTGGAGGGCGTCCCCCGGACCGGCAACGCCCAGCACCGAAAGCTGGGGCACCGCCGCCGCCACTGCCAGCACCTTGCGGGCGGCCTGTTCGGGGGTGAGGCGTTCGCTGACCACGCCGGGCCGGCTTTCGTTGGCACAGTCGTACTTGCGATTGCAGTAGTGGCACTGGATATTGCAGGCAGGCGCCACCGCCACATGCATACGGGCGAAATAATGGTGGGCTCCCTCGCTGTAGCATGGGTGGTCCCTGACCTTTGCCCATACTTCCGGGGCCATGTCGTCGGGGCCGTCCGCTGCGCCCCCACAGCCCGAGGCGGCGCATCCTTTCCGCTTTGTGACGCCCGTATTCAGGAGGCTGTCAAGTGCAATGACCCGCTGGTTCATCGGCCCTCTCCCGCTGGATGGTGGTCCTGGGATGGTGCACTGCAAAGGCGGTGCCATTGCGCAAAGCCATGGGATTGGCTGTCTGAACGGAAATGAGGGCTGTTGGGAGTACGACACGCTGTCGCACATGCGACAGCGTGGGTGTCCTCAGAAGCGCTTAAGGTTGATGTTGTACTTGCGCAAGGCATAACCGACCTGGCGTGGTGTCAGGTTGAGAATGCGGGCCGCCTTGGCCTGGACCCATCCCGCCTTTTCCATGGCTCCGACCAGACGGTCCCGGTGGGGCAGCTCGGTTTCAGACTCCTCACCGCCCGTATCGGCCCCATCCGGTTCAGGATGCGGTGCCGGAACGGAGGGGGCCGCCAGAGGGTCATTGCGGTGTTTCCATAGCACCGACGACAGGCACTGATCCCGCTGGCAAGGCAGGTCGATATCGTGGACCACGCCGCCCCGGGTA
>JADFXL010000051.1:3619-15692 GCA_015233585.1 Alphaproteobacteria bacterium
GATAGACACAATTCTCAAGCTCACGCACATTGCCGGGGAAATAGCAGCGGCGCAGCACCGCCAGGGCCTCGGACGACAGGCGGACATTGCGGTTGTTCTCGGCATTGAAGCGGTCCAGGAAATGCCGGGCCAGGTGGGGGATGTCGTCGGCGCGTTGACGGAGCGGGGGCAGAAATACCGGCACCACGTTGATTCGGTAATAAAGATCGGCACGGAATTCGCCCATGGCAACCGCCGCCTCCAGATCGCGGTTGGTGGCGGTGATGATGCGCACGTCGACCTTGATCGTCTTGTTGCCTCCCAGCCGCTCGAATTCACCCTCCTGGAGCACGCGCAACAGCTTGGCCTGAAAGGCGGGAGAAATCTCGCCGATCTCGTCCAGGAACAACGTGCCGCCATGAGCCTGTTCAAACCGGCCCTTGCGTTCCTGGGTGGCTCCGGTGAAGGCGCCTTTTTCATGGCCGAACAGTTCGGACTCCAGCAACGTATCGGGCAGGGCCGCGCAATTGAGCTTGACGAACGGCTTGTCGCGGCGGTTGCTGAGCACATGGAGGGCGTTGGCAATCAGCTCCTTGCCGGTACCGCTTTCCCCCCGTAACAGCACGGTCGAGCGAGTCGGTGCAATCAGGGTGATCTGTGCGTAAACGTCCCGGATCGCCCGGCTGCCGCCAACCACGTTGTCGAGCGCGGCGGGATAGGCGATCTTGGTGCCGCTGACCAGTTCCTTTTGCAGACGCTGGTGCTCGGTCAGGAGCCGTTCGCGGTCGTGGGCCACGCTGCCATGCAGGCGCACGGTCTGGCCAATGAGATTGGCCACCATGGTCAGAAACCGGACATCCGCATCGACATGAAGCGGGCTGTTGGGACTGGAGATGCGGTCCGCCAGGAGAATACCCACAATCCGATCGGTAACCTTGATCGGCACGCCGATCACGACAACCCCTTCATCGTCGAGGGTATCGAGCCAAGTCCCCGCCCCGCCAACCTCTGAATACGCCTCGGCGTCCGTGCCGGTAAGGATCACCGGCATCCCGGTGGTCAGGATCTGCTGGGCGATTCGAGTGGGGACACGCCCCTCGCCCCTCGCCAGAGCCTCCGGCGACACGCCCACGGCGGCGGCGAGGTGGAGACGGTCGTCGGTCCCCCTCAGAACCACCACAGCCCGCCGCATGTCCAGATAGGAAGACAACACGTTGACCACGTCATGCAGCGTCGACGTCAGGTCCAGCGATGAGGTCAGGATTTTACTGATCTCATAAATCGACACGAGCCATAGATTGCCACTGGCTAAGTCCAGAATGGACATTTGACCCATCCCTCTCCATGGGGGTTCTCCCGATCCTGTATTGTCAGCATAGACTGAAATGAACAAAATACAAGCATTACATAAATATGCCTAATGTATAGGCATTGTACCGCTTGATGGGCGTTGGTTATCGTTGTTAGAAAGGCGCCAGCAACCGCAAGGGAAACATCGTAAAATTACATCTAAAACATGTTTATTGCCAACGCACTTGTTGTCGCAACCCGACTGTGATATAGTAAAGATAGAATTTCTTGTAAGGCATTAAACCAAAATGAAGGAAACTGGCGCCATCACGATGATTGCCGCCGTGGTCCTGGCGACCCATTCCGTTTTGGCCGGACCTTTTTCCCGGATGGATGTGTTCGGGGATAGCCTTTCGGACCCTGGCAACATCGGTTCCCGCTATATCGACAAGGAAAATGTCGTCAACACCGCCCCATATGCCGGCGGACGCTACAGCAACGGCCCGGTCTATGCGGAGTTGCTGCCAGGTCTGCTCGGGATTCCCGGCGGGGGCGTGCAAAATTTTGCGGTGGGCGGCGCCTTGTCCGATAACACCAATAACAACAATACCGGCACCGGCACGCTTCCCGGTTTGCTCCAGCAGGTGCGGTCCGCCACTGGCCTCAGCGCATCAACGCTGAATGTCGTGTGGATCGGGGGCAACGACTATTCCGGCTTCCTTGGCAACGCCGTTGGCAGCGGCTTGCCGGCCAGAACGGCAATCGACACCCAGATAACCATCACCGTGAATAACGTGGTGGCCGCCATTACTACCCTGGCCAAAGCCGGAGGGCGGAACTTTCTGGTTGCCAACCTGCCACCCATGGGATTGACTCCCGATGGACGGGCGCTCGCTGGCGCCCTGGCGACGAACGCCGGTTCCATCAATCAGATTACTGCCAGGCACAATGTTCAACTTGCCGCCGCCATGGCCTTGCTGCGTCAGCGTCTGGGGGTGACCATCCTCGTCATGGATGTCAACGCACTGTTCCTCCGGATCATGGCCAGTCCCGGTTCGTTCGGCTTCACCAATGTTACCGACCCCTGTCTCACGACCATTGCCAACATCACCAGTGTTTGCGCTTCCCCCGCGAGCTATCTGTTCTGGGATGGCCAGCACCCCACGGCCGCGACGCAAGCGTTCCTGGCGCAATACATGACCTCAGTTATTACCCAACATTAACCATAGCCGCGTCTGTGCCGTTATTTTGTGTCGCAGAGCAGCCGAAATCACAAATGATAGAAAACATTCAACTTGATTTTCGGATTAGAATCATTCATCTTGAATTCTTGTCATCCTCACAGAGAGTAATTACGATGCCTACGCCCCAACAACGTGAAAGAATCAGGCATATTCTTACACATGGATTTCGTTATTTTGCAAAAAATGCTGTCGTGCGGTTCCTTCCCCGTCCAATACAGGGTTATTTTGCTGCGAAAGGCTATCCAAAATATGTTGGGCCAGACATCGAATATATCGGAAACGTGTTTGGCGGTAATTATTTGATGTATGCAAATTCGTCTTATTCTGTTGACACCGGGGCTACGTCAAAAACAATCGATCGGGAAGACGCTTTCCTGGGGATTCGGATGCTTAATGTCAAAGGGTGCGTGGCTCTGGATATTGGGGCAAATGTCGGGACTTATTCGCTTGGTCTCGCATCGCTTGGGGCTAAAAAAATTTATGCGATTGAGCCGGGACCCCTGTTTCCCAAGTTGCAGAAAAATATAGAATTGAATGGACTTAATAATCAGATTATTCCCTTCAAGGTTGGCCTTGCGCTGGAGGTCGGCGAATTATTGTGGTTTGAAGACGAAATGAATCCCGGAAATGCGATTCTACTTACCGACAGGTCGGCGGCTTCCGTGCCCCCCACGTGCAAACTTTCCAATAAAGGCATTTCCGTCCCCGTCCTGCCGCTCCAGGACTTTTTGTTGGAGCACGATATACCTGATGTTGACTTCATAAAGATCGACGTTGAAGCTATGGAGTGGGATGTTATCCGGTCCGGACAGAAATACGTTTCAGATCATCTTCCAACTATTGTAATGGAAACGCATCGGGGGGCGTCAGATACGAAAGGGTACGACATGATGACGCCTATGTTCAATTTCTTTTATGAGCTGGGATATGAAACTTATAAATTGGATGGTGACCGCCTTGTAAAATTCATATACCCGAATTTTGCCATTGATACGTTTTTTATTCATAAAGACAAGAAGGCCCAGGTGTTGCCGCAAGCGTAATCGGCAGCCGCTTGGCGTGAGTACCCCCAGTGTGGCTCGCCTGACGAAAAAATCATGTCGTATCAGTATGTTACTGTCATGGCCGGGGCTTGTCCCGGCCATCCACGCGGTGCCATCTGCCCCGACGACAGAGGGGCGGAGTGGCGTGGATGCCCGGCACAAGGCCGGGCATGATGGCTAACGTGTTGAAACATATACGCTTTCCACCACCCTGGATTCCAGGAAGAGCCTAATAAAAAAGGGGGTCTGGGGCATGGCCCCAGATGGGGGGATCGGGGCGATAGCCCAGATGGGAGGGGTCGGGGCGATAGCCCCGAGGGGTTGTTCAAGCCGCCGCCTTCATCGCGGCATAAGCAGCCTCAAGTTCGGCGCTGCTCTGGGGTGGCAACATCTGGTCCAGGGCGGGCAGAAAGGCCATTTCCTCTTTCTGGACGTGAAACACCTCACGCTCCACCATTTCCAGCCCGAGTTCATGAAATTCGCCCCACGATGCCGGCGTGAAACCACCGGACACGGCGGCACGGGCGAGTTCCGCCAGACGCCCGGCAATGGGCCGGATGACATCGTGCTCGCCCCGCAGAATCATGGGCACGCCGGGGCCGCCCAGGCTCAGGAAACGCGGGAACAGGTGTTTCTCCTCAAAGGCATAATGATGGCCGATCTCGCTATCCATGCTGGCCGCCAGAGCTGTCAGCAGGTCGGAGGTTTCGGCGTCGCCATTGGCGGGGGGCTTGTCCGCCTTGCGCTTGTTGAGAAAATTTTCCAGACGTTCAAGCAATGCCAGCACCGCCATGTGTTCTTCATGAAGGGTCTGGATGATGGGGAGTTTATGTTGATGCATGACTCTTCTTTTCTTTCTGGGTGTTGAGAGTGTGGGTGAGTCGCCGGAACACGGTGATCGTGAACCAAAGAAAGAATGCGGCTCCGACCATACCGACCAGAGATCCGGCCAGGATCGGTATCCACATTCGGGTCAGGATGCCTGCCATCACCGCTACCAGGGCAATGGCATGACAGACGGCATGAATTTTCAAGGGACGTTCGCCGCCCAGACTGGAGAGCCGGGGCATTCCCCCGCCTCCGCTGGCATTCATGGCGGCAAGAAAAGGGATGACTCGTTGCAATACGCCAAGGAGAAAGGTCAGCAGCCAGCCAAACAAGGTCAGGAAGACGAATAGGGTAAGGCCGCGCTCACCGCCGATTCTCAGCAAGGCGGCGCCTCCCGTCGCCAGGGCCACAGGCAGCATGACCCACGCGGCCTTGACCAGCACGAAGGACAGGCCCAGGTTTTTGCGCATTCCTGAAGCCACTGTGGTGGGCATGGATTTCAGATAGATCGCGACGGCGCCCAGGCCCAGCACGATCGCCGCTCCCAGGGCGGCGGGCACCCCCGTCAGGCCGCCGGCCACCCCCGTTATCACCGCAGTCACCGTCAAAATGAACCCAATCGTGGATACGGTCGTACCAGGGGCCGGGGCGAGGGCAAACATGGGAACCAGAATGTGACTGTACCCAAACACCAGACATCCCATGAAACCAAACGCGGCCAGGATAAAGTGCGCCAGGCCGACGGCGGAATGGTTGGTGAGGAAACCCATGTTCAAATCCGCAATGGCCAGCAACCCCAGGATCGCCACCCCGGTTGCAGCTATCAGCGCGGCCCAGCAATAGGCTCGAAGCACGGGAAAAATCTTGTGGGTGCGGCCCAGGACATCGCCGACCAGCCCGACGAACAGCGCCAGTCCCCCGGCCACCATTCCGCCACCTGTCCTCATGGCCACACCATGGCCACCATAAAAACCATACAGCAGGACGGGAACACCGGGAACGTAGAGCCAGGCAATCAGACCTGCGGCGCGGACGGAGCGCAAGGCCTGTCCGGTAACTACCGGCAGGATTTGCAACGTGGCACCGATTGCGGCCATGACCAGCACCCCCAGGGTAAGGGAATGCAGCACCGCCAGCATCGGGCCAACGCCGCCCTGGAAGCCAGCCACCTGATCGGCGGCAAGGGCCAGAAGCCCCCACATCACCCCTTGGAATACCGATGCGCCCAGGAAAAAACCAAAGGGTATCCGAAACGGCAACAGACGATTTTGTGCCGCCATCAGGATGGTGGCCGCGACCTGGGTCATGTTCGCCCCTCACCGCCGGCAGGGCTGACGCGCAGAATCACGCCGTCGGGCGCTTCCCGCAGCTTCTCCCAGGTCCAGCCGCGTTCGGCCAGTTCCGGGTAGAGTGGAACCGGATCGTGCCATAGATGTACCGTAAGGGCATCGGAATTTCGCGCCACGTCGATGTGGCGGAGAATGAACAATAATGGCTCCGGCGGCTCCATGCCGCGTAAATCGAAAATGTCCGCCATGTTCGCCGATCCCTGGTTAGAGCCTGAAAAAGAATCACACGTTGGACCCTATCGGGGCTATCGCCCCGAACCCTATCTGGGGTGATACCCCAGACCCCTTTTTTTCTTATTCAATAAAAAGGGGATTCAAGGCTGTGCCCCGATCGGGTGCGGGTGGAAGCCCGCTATTTTTCGCCGAATTGATTCATCTTCGCCCTCTTGTGCTAACGAGCCTAAGGATTGACCCATAGATATTGGGCTGCCGCCCAAACACTATCAAATAAATGGGTTTCCAAAGGCCTCCGGCCTTTGGTGGGTGCGGGCAAAGCCCGCCGCTTGTCTTCGCCCGGCATGAGTCGAATTTTCCGCTCGTCAGTATTGCGCCGCAGCCAAAGCATAGGCGTAGTACCAACGCCCATTCATTGAGTTTGGTCAACTCATGGCGCGGCGAGGGCCACGACCCGCAGAAAGTCTTCGCCATAACGGTCAAGTTTGGCCTTTCCGACACCGGGGATCGTTGCCAGTGCGGCGAGGGTACGCGGTTTCTCCCGCGCGATGGCGACCAGGGTGGTGTCGTGGAAGATGACGTAAGGCGGCACCCCCTGTTCCCGCGCCAGCACCAGCCGCCGCGCCCGCAAGGCCTGGAACAGGGTCTGAGCGGCGGGCGATTCCAGAGTCACGGAAGAGGCTGCCCCTTTGGATCTGGCGGATGTTTTCTCGGCCTTGTTGGCGCGGCGGCTGGTGGTGTCACGGCGCAACGCCACCGGTTGCAGGCCACGCAGAACCGGGCGGCATTCGGGTCCGAGTCGCAGTCCGCCATGGCCTTCCATATCGATCACCAGCAACCCCATGGCGATAAGTTGACGAGTGATGGAACGCCATTCCTCTTTCGACCGCTCCTTGCCGATGCCATAGGTGGACAGCCGGTTATGGCCGAACTTGCGGATTCGTTCGGTATCGGCACCCAGCAATACGTCGATGACGTGGACGGCGCCGAACGTTTCTCCGGTGCGATAGACGCAGGAGAGCAACTTTTGCGCCTCCACCGAACCGTCGAACGTCACCACCGGCTCCAGGCAGGTGTCGCAATTCCCGCAAGGCTGGGCCAGGCTGTCACCGAAATATTCCAGCAGCACCTGACGCCGGCAGCGCGTTGTCTCGCAAAACCCGAGCAGGGTGTCGAGTTTCTGGCGCTCGATATGCTTGTGGCGGTCCGGGGCCGTGGAAGTGTCAATGAACTGGCGCAACTGCACCACGTCTTCGATGCCATAAGCCATCCAGGCATTGGCTGGCAGCCCGTCACGTCCGGCGCGGCCGGTTTCCTGGTAATAGGACTCGATGCTCTTGGGCAGATCGAGGTGGGCGACAAAGCGGACATCTGGCTTGTCGATGCCCATGCCAAAGGCGATGGTCGCCACCATGACGATGCCTTCCTCCTTGATGAACCGCTCCTGGTTGGCGGCCCGCACCGATTTGTCGAGACCGGCGTGGTAGGGAAGGGCGTTGAAGCCCTGCTGACAGAGCCAGCCTGCAATTTCCTCGGTCCGGTTCCGTGACAGGCAATAGACGATGCCGGCATCGCCGCCGGAGGCCCCACCGTGTTCGGCGTCAAGGAACGTCTGGAGCTGGGCACGCGGCGAGGTTTTGGGCACCACATGGTACCGGATGTTGGGGCGGTCGAAGCCGGCGATGAAGGTTCGCGCGTCTCCCAGGGCCAGTCGTTCGACGATGTCCCGCTGGGTCGGCCCGTCGGCGGTGGCGGTGAGGGCGACGCGCGGAACGTCGGGAAACCGTTCAAACAGGCGGGTGATCTGAAGGTAGTCGGGCCGGAAATCATGGCCCCATTGGGAGACGCAATGAGCCTCATCGACGGCAAACAGGGCCAGCCGGCAATAGCCGAGCTGGGTCAGGAAGCCTTCCCCGGCCAACCGCTCCGGGGCGACATAGACGAGATCAAGATCGCCCGTCCTCATGCGGCGCAGGGTCTCTACCGCCTCGCCCTGGCTTCCTGCCGAATTGAGCGCGGCGGCCTTGACCCCCAACTGACGCATGGACTCCACCTGGTCCTGCATCAGGGCGATCAGTGGCGAGACCACCACGGCTACCCCCGGCCGGCACAGAGCCGGGATCTGATAGCACAGCGACTTGCCGCCGCCGGTTGGCATGATGACCAGCGCGTCGCCGCCCCCGATCAGGTGATCAATGACTTCTGCCTGATGCCCGCGAAAGGAGCCGAACCCGAACACGGTTCGCAAAACATCAAGCGGCGGCGGCGCAGTCATGGAGCTGGCTTATCCCCAACCCCAAAGTGCCAAAACTCCAACAAAAGGTCCGGCGTCATCCCTGTCCGTCTTAAGCCAGAATGTTGGTCAGATTGGCGACGGCGCTGGCAAAGTTGGCGTCGGCGGTGGCGCTGTAACTCGAAGGCGAAAGCGGATCCGTGGTGGAGTCGGAACTTGAGAGGGAACCGAAACTTGGGTACATGTCGTTAAGCATCGAGAGGAGGGGATTGGGCGCCTGCGTTGGGGCTGGGGTCGTCGCGGGGGCAATCGTCGTGGTGTAATCGTTCTTTGGGGTATTCTTCCCCAACTGCATTGCCACGTCAAAATGGCCGGCTTTCGAGACGCTGTTACCAGGCGCACGGGTCACGACCATTGTGTATTGGCCGGGTTTCAAAGAAATACCCTCGCCGCCGGGCTGGATCGCGGTCCAGTTGGCGCTGGCCACGCCCTGACCGGTCTGACTGTCGGCGATTACCCTCTGGCCCGGCCCAAGGATCTGAACGCGGACACTCGCATCGGATTTGTTGGAGAGAACAAGATTTCCGGATGCGGACGTTGGTAATACGGTGAATTTGAAATCCTGATTTTTTTCATTCTTTGCAAGATTGCCGACGACGTTGAGGAGGCTGTTGTTGACTTGAAGATTGCCGATATCGGTTGCGGTCCGCACCGTCTGGTTGGGGACGTCGCTGACCGTCTTTCCGAAGGAAGCCACTTTAACCGTCATGACACTCTCCTAATAATGTGGCCCTATAACCGCTTGCCAGGAAACGGATAATCGCTCATTCAGGCGGTTATGTTGACCAAGCCGGAGGTCAACAGCTTCTTCATGTAATCGGCGGTGCTGCTTTGAGATTCCGGGTTGTTGGCAGTGTTGGTCGACAATAGGCTTTGAAGCGTCTGAAGCGAGGATTGGGAAGACGACCGAGACGTGGCCGGTGCCGCGCCATAGCTGGTTGTTGTTGATGTCGAGCCATCGGAATAAGTGGTGACGGTCGTGGTTACGCCGCTGGCCGACGTGGTACTGCTCGTGCCTGTCACGGTCTTGGCGGCGGATGAATTTCCGGCCCCCGGTGGACCACCAGAACCACCCGGTGGCGGCCCGCCGCCGCCGCCGCCGTGATGATGCCCCCCAGCCTTGCCAGCCATTTGCTGGTCCATTGTGTCCAGTGTCTTGTTGACGGCATCGGCCTGGCTCTGGGTCAGGGTACCGGACGCCACGTCGGACTGGATCTGTTTGTTGATGGCGTCCCGGATGGAACCCTGACCCGGCGCTCCGGAACCGGAAGAAACGCTCGCGCTCACGACCGACTGAATCTGGGAACTGACCGTATTGGCGGCGCTGGCGGATAAGCCATTCTTCTCAAGCTTTGCCAGCAAAGCACTCTGCCCGGAGGCCTGAGGCGGTTGGCTGCCGAGGGATGCGACGCTCATGGCTATCTCCTTCTGAGATGAAGCTTCATGGTCATTCTTTACACAAGTGACAGACTACTCTCATTGTCGCGGTTTGTCCACAGACCTGAAGGGAATGGACACCGGCGGCCGACGCCGATAAGCTCGAAACCATGATACGGATCACAGCCAGTATTCTTATCGACGAACGAGAGATCGAGGAAAGCTTCATCCGCGCCTCCGGTCCCGGTGGGCAGAATGTCAACAAGCTGGCCACGGCGGTGCAGCTCCGCTTCGATGTCCGCCGTTCGCCCTCGTTGCCTGGTGACGTGCGGGAGCGGCTGGAGGGGCTGGCTGGACGGCGTCTGTCCCTGGATGGGGTTCTGATTATCACGGCCCAGTGCCATCGTACCCAGGAGCGCAACCGTCAGGATGCCAGGGATCGGCTGGTCGAACTGATACGCCGTGCCAGCGTGCGTCCTGTTTTCCGCCACAAGACCAAGCCGACCGCCGGGTCACGCCGTCGCCGCCTGGAAGCCAAAAGCCACCGCTCCGTGACCAAGCGGTTGCGCGCCGATGTCGCAGACGAATAGCCGCGGGGAGGGGCAACCGTTTACGGTACTCTGGCTTCGGGCTGCTTTGATCCGATCGTATCAAAGTTTTCGACGGGAGACCGCCGCCCGGCTTTCCTCGGGAAATGGTCGGTCAGGAACACCACGAGAAGCAGGACCGGCGTGGACAGGACCATGAAATGCGGCCCGAAAAGCCACATAACCAGTGGCACCAGGTAATAGTACGCCCTCATGCCGATGCCATACCACATTCCCGCCAGGTTCAACTCGGCCGCGACATGGTCCGGCGAGATCATCTTGTGGCCCAGCGCCAGTGGGACGTTGATCATATAGCCGACAAGATTGAAGAGTCGAATCGACAAGGCAAAACTGAAAAAAGCCACGAAAAGATCGAGCAGTAACACGATGAGTTTCGTCAGCCACATTTCCTGTTTCGTGGCGCCGACAACGCCCAGGACATGCCACGTCGCGCCGAGTTTATCGCCTTGCTCGCTCAAGGTCAGGACACCGATAATCAACAGGATCGAGGTCGACGCCAGAAACGTCGCGGCCATCGTCGAATTGCGTAACGGCTGAACGGCCAGGATATCCCGGTTCGCGGTCATGACGCTCCGCACCCACGCGGCTCGGGCACAATTCATGACCGAGCGAAGTGTGTAGGCAGGATTTTTTCTAACTTTTTGCGCAATTATAATATGGTAGGCAACAATCATCCCGACGCTGATAACGAAAGAATATAAATCGACACGGATATCCAACCAAGTTACTTCGTCCATTGCGACAGGCTCCATGAACCCACGATCTTTGTTAAAATGATGCAGCGCGAACGTTACCTTTGTCTGCCTGCGTTCGCAATGTTATCAATACAGGGACATAGCGTCCAGAGGCTCGGTGAGCTTCCTTGCGAGGGGGGCCTCAATCCTTGGCAGGCATCAGGCGCAACAGGGGATCGACAAGACCAGGAGGAAGCGCCGCAAGCAGGTTGACCACAGCTGCCATCGGCCAGGGAAAGGCGATCCGGCTTCGGTTCTGCGCCAGGCCGCGCCGGATGATGCGGGCCGCCGGGGGGGCCGGCATCAGGAACGGCATGAAGAACCTGTTCACGGCGGGCATGGGCGTGATGATGTAACCGGGACAGATGACCGAGACTTCGACGCCGTCGGTGGCCAGCCACACCCGCAAACTCTCTCCCCACACCTTGACCGCAGCTTTGGACTCGCAATAGGCGGGCGAACCTGGAAAGCCGCGAAATCCGGCCATGGAACTCATCAGGGCGATCTGTCCACGGCCCCGCGCGCGGAGCAGCGGGATGACCGGCAACACCGTGTTCAAGACACCGGTAACGTTGACCGCAAAGATGCGGCGGGTTTGGTCCGAGGTTTCGTGGTCATGGGCGGTCCCTCCTGAAATCCCGGCATTGGCGATTACCAGTTCCAGCGGCTTCGCCCCGTCGGCGGCGGTGATCCAGTCCGCCATGGCCATGGCGTCGGTTACGTCGACCACGGCCGTTTCCGCCAGGGCGCCCTTGGCCCGGCACGCGGCGGCGACGGCTTCCAGGCGGATACGATCGCGCCCTCCCAAAAACAGCCGCACGGCGGGGGCTGCGTATTCCAGGGCCAGTGCCGCGCCAATGCCGCTCGATGCGCCGGTTATCAGGAGGCTCAAAGGGGCTTTCATGACGGGGTGCCTAGCTCAACATTTGTCGCAACGCGGTACGGGCGGAGGCTACCAGCGCAACCGCAGCCGCCCATGCCGGCATGGCGCGCACGCGGGCATAAAGACGATCCTTCGTGGCCGTGATCCAGGCAAGGAGCCGGGCAAACCAGTGAATCTGAACCAGTTGTGCCCGGCAAACCTGGAACAGACGGGTAAGAAACACGGTAGCGAAAAGTTTCGCCGCCAGAATCGTTGCAATTCCCGCCATGAC
>JADFXL010000052.1 GCA_015233585.1 Alphaproteobacteria bacterium
CAAGACCGGACTGTTGTCGTTCGCCTCGGTCGATTCGAAGGGAACCGACCAGCGGGTGACCGGCACCCTCGGTGCCGCGCTCAACCTGGTGACCGGCGGTTCGGCCAACCTCAGCGTCTCCTCGACCTGGCACCGGCCGGTCTCGATGTCGTGGGTCGGGGTGCCCAGCAACACGAGCCCCACCTATCCGGACGGGTTTAGCGTTTACGACCCCTACGGCTGGAACCAGACCCTGTTCTGGACCAGTTCGGCCTCGGCCTCGGTCACCATGCCGCTGCCCTTCACCAAGGGTTTCGGCTGGGAGGGCTCTCCCAACTACTACAACTATCAGGTTTCGCTCTCGGGCGAACGCCGGGCGGGCTGGACCCAGCAGACGACCCGCAACGCCGTTCTCGACGAGGCCCTGCAGGCGTGGTGGGATGCGGCGCAGGCGATGCAGTCGCTGCGCACGCTGCTGGAATTGCGGGACGTGCTGGAGGAGCGGGGCGCCAGCCAGAAGCGGCTGTTCGACAACGGCCTGGCCACCCGCTACGACCTGGCTCAGCTCGAGGTTCAGCAGGCCGCCCTCGATACCCAGGAAGAAGCGGCCTGGAACGCCCTGCTCGCGGCGTCCAGTCACCTCGGCACCCTGGTTGCCCACGACCAGCAACTCCTGCTGCTGCCGAGCGATGCCGAACCCCTGCTGCGGGCGCCGGTCAAGGTCGAGCAAGCCGGCCTTTACGACCGGGTCCTGACCTCCCATCCCGCGATCAAGGCCCAGGAAGAGGCTTACGACGCCAGCAAGCTCGGTCTCGCCTTCGCCGAGAACCAGGACCTGCCCGACCTCAGCTTCCTCGCGAGCTTCAGCGTCGGCCAGACCGATGTCGCCTATGGCTACGCCAGCCTGACCGACTCGCTGGCTCATCTGGTCAAGCCCGACAATACCAATCTGTTCGTCGGCGTTCACTACCACCTGCCGATCGGCATGAACGCCACCGGGGCCGCTCTCGACCGCGCCCGCCTCACGGAACGCCAGTCCTACGATCGCACCCGTCAGGTCCGCCAGCAAGTGGTCAACAGCCTCGACCAGTCGCTCGGCTCCGTGCGTTCGGCCCAGGCGGTGGTTCGCCAGAGCGAGGAGGACCTGCGCCTCAGTCAGTGCGCCTTCGACCGCGCCCGCGACCAGCGCGACCTCGGCCTGGTTCCGGAGTTCGAAGTTCTCAACAAGTATCAGGACCTGGTCAGTGCCCGTCTCGGCCTGATCAACGCCCGCATCGGCGTGCGCAAGGCGCACGCTCATCTGCTGGCGGCCCAGGGGACCTTGGAGCAGGATTATGTCCGCTGACAGCCATCGGCGCACGGCCGGCTCCGTGCAGTCCTTCGGGCAGGTCTCCAAAGACCGTGCCACACTTGCCCCCACCCTCCCGCTTCGCGGGTCCCTCCCTCCCCCGGCAAAGCCGGGGGAGGGTTGGGGTGGGGGCCAGCGGAGGTCGTGTGGCACAACCCTCGAAAACCTGCTTAGGCGACGCGCAAAAATAAGCGCGTCATCCGCTCCCCCGTGGGATGATGGTGTAGTTCCAATCCGGGTGGTAGGCATTGAACTGGATATTCAGTGACGCCATATCGGCATCAGTGACCTTGATGCCTTTGGCATAGGTGTTGGTATCGAGTTCGCAACGAACTTTCAGGCCCGTTTTGGTCGTGGTCGCGGCGATCAGGTCAACAACGACTTGGCGACTGACCAGAGGTTTCCCACGCCAGTTTTGAGTAATGTGGCAAAAGAGCCTGTGTTCTATTTTATTCCATTTCGATGTTCCGGGTGGGTAGTGACAGACTTCAATGGTCAGTCCGGTCTCTTCGGCCAGCTTTTGGAGTTCGACTTTCCAAAGCCGGACACGAGAGCCGTTAGACCCGCCGCCATCGGCGGTAATCATCAGGTGGTTAGCCTTGGGATAACGGTCTCGTCCCATCTTGTCATACCAGCAGCGGATCGAGTTGACTGCGAATTCCGCGGTATCGTGGTCGATTCCGACGTTGACCCAGCCGGCATTGGCTTGAACATCATAAATACCATAGGGGACGGCTTTGCCAAGCTCTTGATCAGGAAAGTCATGGTCCTTAACTTCATCGGAACAACCTTCAGGACGGTAGTCGCTTCCGCCATTCTTGTATTCGCCGATGAGTTCTTTCTTCTTCGTGTCGACAGAAATAACCGGTTGTCCGGCCGCCTGCAGAGCCGTCGTGCGGGCGTTGATGTGCTCAAACTGGCCGTCGCGGTCGGGGTGGTCGGCCCCACTTTTGGTCTTGCGGTTGACATGACGGGTAAAACCCAGTTGCAGCAGCAGCTTGCCCACCGTGTTGGCGCTCACCTGGTGGTCCATCGTCCGTAGCGCCGCGGCCAGTTTCTCCCAGCTTTTCGACACCCACATCAGTGGGCGCATCGGGTCGCCCATCGTCGCAGGCTCAGCCAAGCACCGCAAATCCTCCAGCAAAGTCGGGTCTTTCGCGGTTAACGGGCGTCTGCCACTGCCCGCACGCCGTTCCGTACCCGCAGGCAGAGCCGGTCCATCCAAGTCCTTCAGGCCACGCCCGATCGTACTTCGCGCCAGACCCGTTACTTCAGAAACAACAGCCAACCCGCCGTATCCGGCGGCCCGCACTTCAGCCGCAGCAAACAGCCGTCGGCCCCGCTCGCCCAAGTGACCGCATACCGCCAGCCACCGGCCACGGATTGTGTCTGCTTCAATCATGAACACAGGATACAGCGCCAGACGCCCGCGCGGAATCCCCTATTCCAGCGCATCAACAGGCGATTCGTTCATTGATGCGCGTCGCCTTACCAGGTAATTTTGGTCCCGGCGGTGATGGCGTGGTCGGTTTGGTTTTCCCGCAGGCTGGCGTCGTAGGTGACGTAGAGGCGGGTCTTCTCGTTGACGAGGCCGGCGAGCCCGATGCCCAGTACCGCGGCGTCCCCCGCGGCCTGGGTGCCGGTGATGGTCATCGGCTGGCCGACTAGGCTCACCGAGGTGCGGGCGCCGAGATCCATGTACTCGTGTTCCCAGTGCGCCCGCACTTCCGGCTCCAGGCGCAGGCCGTCGTTAACCTGGAAGGTGCGGTAAATCCGGCCGCCGAGGGAGCTGCGCAGACTGTCGATGGCGGTGCCGCCCACCGTCAGGTTGAAGGAGCCGGCGCCGGTTTCCTGGAAGCTGGCGGTGTTGACCCGGTCGTAGCTCAACCCGAGATCGGGCTCCAGGTGGTACCCGGCGACGTCGAAGCGCTTGCCGGCGCGGGTGGAGATGCCGAAGTCGCCGCCGCTGGTGCTGCCCTTGGCGGTGCCGCTGTAGTTGGACATCGAAATGTTGCGCTGGCTCTGATACTCGCTGAAGGTGTAGCCCAGCGCGGCATCGACGAAAAAGGTCCCCGGTGTCCAACCGCCGTAGGCGGCGATCTGATAATTGTCGCCGGTGGTGTTGCCGGCACTGTCCCTGGCGGTGACGTCGCTGCGGGCATAGCCGAAATTGCCGCCGAGCACGAAGGTGTCGGTGAGCCGGTAGTCGACACCGGCGACGCCGCCCGCCACCGTGCCGCGGAAGCCCGGGGCATTGCCGTCGCCGGAATTGTTGGAGAACACGCCCACGCCCTGGGCCCAGGACGAGAGGCCGAGGGACTTGGCCGCCGACATGCCGGTGTCGGCATCGCTCATGGTGACGGTGCCGATGCCGTCGCCGCCGGGACCGTCACCGCCCGCCGAGGCCACATTGAAGGCAAAGAGGCCGCTGGAGGCGCGCTCGGCGATGCTGGTGGCGCCGGCATGGAGCTGCGATAGCCGGTTGCCCACGGTCCGGGTGAAGGCGTGGCTGGCGGTCTGACTGCTGCTGGCGTGGTTGAGGATGCCGACGCCCGACACCTGATTGAGGCCGGCCCGCAGGCCGCCGGTGCTCAGCCCGCCCACGGCGCCGAGCAGGGCGCTGGTGCTGTTGTCGGCGGTCAGGCCACGGTTGGTGGCGGCTCCCACTAGGTCGATCACCTGGGCCACGACCTTCTGGTTGTCGCCCAGCGACGCCGCGTTGGCGGCACTGGTGTAGGAGGTGGGTGTCACATAGAGCACGATCGCATTCGGGTAGTAGGCAAGGGCAAAAGCGGTGTTGGGGGCCAACTGCGACTGGGTGGCGGCGCTAGGCGCTAGGCTGGCGAAGCGGCCGGAAACGCCGTTTGTCGCCGTGGACACCAGGGTATAGCTGGAGCCGACGGCCGGAGCGGTGTAGCCCGAGGTGGTGGCGAGCGCCGACCCCATCAGCGGACGCAGCACGCCACCGGCGAGGAAGGTCGCAGAACCGGTACCGGTGATCCGTGTGTAGGTGCCGGGGCCCTGGCCGGGGGTGTTGCCGTCGATGGCCATCGCCAGCGTGGCCCCGGTTTCCACCCGGCTGGCGCCCGAGAAGGTGTCGCTGCCGGTGAGCGCCAGGGTGCCGCCCTGGACCCAGATGCCGCCGACGCGGTTGTTGCCGGAAAGGGTCAGCGTGCCGGTGCCGGCCTTGATCAGGCGGCCGCTGCCGGTCATGTCGTTGTTCCAGGAATCCGAGGCGTTGAGGCCGCCCTGGGAGGCGTCCATGGTAACGGTGACGTCGTTGCGCAGCATTCCGTAGCCGCCGGCCGCGGCATAGAGATTGAGCCGCGCCCAGCCCGACCCGTCGTCCAGCGGGTAGCCGGACGGCAGTTCGGTGGTGTACAGCACCTCGGTCCGCTGGACGTCCGAGAGGTAGGGGAAGCGGGTGGCCAGCAGAATCTGGGCGCCGGCGGGAACCACCGGGGCAAGATCGGTCGGTCCGACCGGGGCCAGCCCATAGGTCAGGCGATAGGTGTAATTGGCCTTGTTCAGGGCGCCATCGCTGAACTGGTCCCCCGGGTTGTTGTTCACGCAGCTGTTGATGGACTGGCTGCCGCAGGCGGCTTGCAAAGGGACGAGAAAGCTCGCCGTCGCCTGACTGAAGGCGCTGGCGTAATCGGCCGGGATCGCCACGCCGCCGACCGTAACGCCGGTATAGCCCGGTGTGTTGTTGAGCATGTTGGCGAGGTCTTCGGTGGCCACGATGCGGCCGCCGATGAGGTCGAGCGCGTAATGCACGCCCAGGACCAGCCGGTTGTTGGCATAGTCGGAAGCGCGGGTCAGCGACTGCTGGTAGCGTTCGGGAACCATAATGGCGTCGATCAGACCGTAGATGTAGCCGCTGACCGAGTTCCCGCTGGGAAAGGATGGCGTCCCCGTCGAGTCGCTGGCGCTCCCCGGTAGACCATAGGGGGCCGTGGGCGTATCGCTGGAGGTATAAAGGTGTATCTGACTGGGGGCGACCGAATACGGCCATGGACTGCCAGCCGCTGAGGTAACTCCGTAGGCCTGGTCGGCGATATGTTGAGCGCCAAAATACCTCTTAGCGTAGACTAAATCGGTCTGAACAAAAATAAAGGTATATCTGACTAAACTGGATAAAAGCGATGTATTGACCGACGCGGTTGTCGAGTAGGTTAGGCCGCTGAGCACAGCGCTAGCCTTCAGTCCAAGGCCGTTGCTGAGCTGCGCTGTTCCTGTATTCGTACTGAATTGTCCTGGAGTTATTGTCGGATACTGGTTCACGCCGTCCATGTAGGCCACCGCGCTCTGCGCCGGTGTCGCCGCATTGTTGACCGAAATGGTCACCTGCAGGCTTGCCTGAAAGGTATTGACGGGCAAATTGTCGAACGGCGACAGCAGCGACACAGCTGCGGTGTTGCTGACCGTCTGGGCGCCTGCCGGCGCCGCCATCATCAGCCCCGACGCCATGGCGGACACCAGACATACCGATGATCCCCGCAGCGCCCTGCACACGGCCGAAGCGGGTGCCGAACCAAGTAGACATCCCTGCATAGCGCTCCCTCCGCCGGCCGACCCGAGTATGGGGTCAGACTGTGGCGCGACAATCTGGGTAAGATGAGCGCGACAATCTGGATGATAATTCGCGGTCGTGATTTGATGATGGTTGTCGCGGAGCGACAAGAAGTCAAGTGCTAAATATTCTCACTTTGATAGTCCTCTTTTCAGGTCCAAACCCCCGCCTTCAGGCGGGAAAGGCTTCAGCCCTCGCTCTTGACACGGCTCTGTCGCGCGCGTTGCCGGACGGCCGGCACCGTGCTTGCGTTCGAGGGCGGTGCGCCTTCGATAGCTTTCGACGTTCATTTCGAGGATGGTGGCATGGTGGACGAGGCGGTCGACGGCGGCCAAGGTCATGGCTTGATCTGGAAAGACCTTGCCCCATTCACCGAAAGGTTGGTTGGCGGTAATCAAGATGGAGCGTTGTTCGTAGCGGGCGCCGATCAGTTCGAAGAACATACTGGTTTCGGCTTGATCCTTGGTGCCGAAGCAGAGGCGCCGGGCGATGACAATCTCCCGATCATTCTGCCCATGTCGGGCAGGAAGTCGTCGTCCACTATCGCTGGCACCCGCTTTATGGGCGTCGGGTCCGACTGCATCGCAGCGAGAAGCGTGCCGTGGGTCGGTTCGTGTCCATCGAGGCGGCGCCCGGTGTTGTCACGGTGGTGGCGGCCATCGCCCGTGATGCCTTGGTGCGGGTGAACCAGGACGAGGTTGACCGCGGGGTGGAGGAGGCGCGCATCCTGTTCGGGTTCAAGAAGCCATCTTCACCTCCGCCATGATTCATTGACGCCGACTTGAAGTAAATATCCCCCGGCAAAGCCGGGGGCTTTATGAGTTTGGCCGCTCAAAGTGGCTGATCGGGTCGCTGACGCGGCCCGAAGAATTGGAGCCGCTCAAAGCGGCTGGGTGGTGTCGCTGACGCGACACCAGGGATGTGAGCCGCTCAAAGCGGCTATCGGGGTCGCTGACGCGGCCCCAGGTTCAGGGGGCCACTAAAGTGGCCGTTAACGCCACAGATTCATTTGCTCCAAGCGCTCGTCCTCCTGCTCTTGGTTCCGGATGTAGTTGCGGATGACCTCTTCATCACGCCCAACTGTCGACACGAAATAGCCGCGCGCCCAAAAGCTCTGCCCGGTGAAATTTCGCCTATGCTCTCCGTACACCCGAGCCAAGTGGATCGCACTCTTGCCCTTGATGAACCCCACAACTTGCGAAACGGCATACTTCGGTGGTATCGAGATCAACATGTGTACATGATTTGGCAGCAGGTGTCCTTCCTCAACCCGGCTCTCCCTCTGCTCTGCTAACTTCCGGAAAACCTCCCCCGGATGCTGTCGTAACTGCACATAAAGCGTCTTCCTCCGACACTTGGGAATGAACACAACGTGGCATTTGCATTCCCATCTGCTATGGCTTAAACTCTCGTGCTCGTCCATCGTTGAAACTCCACATACGTGTGCTTTGGCGGCTCACGTTCAAGAGTTTTATCGATGGGCGACCCGAGGAATACCCCCGCAAATGTCAAACTGCTACTGTCACCCCGGCAGAGCCGGGGGATTACCCATTTTATTTAGCGCTGTGCTCGACTTTGCCCATCCGATAGCGTCGGTCTGAGCTGATCGGGAGGGTAACTTTTCAAACCCAGGTCCAGAAGATGCCATTTTCCGCGACGTAGGCGAGGGCCTCGTCGAGTGGCAGGGTGATGCCGCCGAAGTCGCCGATCTGGGACCATCTTCCTCGATTGGAGCAGTGGAGGACCTCGGCGTCAATCTCACGGAGTTTTAACGGAGGAACCGATGCTATTCTCATATCACGTCGATCTTGAGACCGACGAAGATGGCCGCGTTGTCGCTGACTTTCCTGATCTACAAGGGTGCTCCACCGATGGTGCTGACCGCGCCGAAGCCTTGAATGAAGCCACCGATGCGCTTGAGGTCTGGCTGCGCTATGCTGCGTCTCACGGCGAAGAAATCCCAGCTCCCGGCCCCGCAAAAGGCCGTCCGGTCGTTTCAGCCGATGCCGTCACGTCCGCAAAGGTCGCTCTCCGTGTCGCCATGCGTGAAGCTGGCGTCTCCAATACCGAACTCGGACGCCAGATGGACGTCGCCGAAACTGAAGTGCGCCGGATGCTCGACTTCAAGCACCGGTCCAAGATTGGCCGGCTTGAGCAGGCACTTGCTGTACTGGGCCGCCGCGTCGTGCTGATGGTCGAGGCCGCGTGAAGCAGAGACCACCGAACGTGCGACCGTCGAGCGGAATGCCCGACTGACCTCTTGTTATAGAGACTCAAGATTAAACATATCGACTCCGAACTCTAGTGCTCGTGCCGCTACTGCGCATATATATTCAGGTGCGGGTTCTAGATGAACGAGCATCCAGTGTGCCGCCTCCTGGCGGCAGCCGACAACCCGCAGTACGCGAGGCGGCTCGTCGGGCACAAACGTGACTTCGAACTGGTCCAGAGGCTCCGACAGTCCACAGCCGATGGCCTTAACCACGGCCTCCTTGCGGGTCCAACATCTAATCAGCGCATCAGTCCGGAGTGCATGGGGCAGACGATCGAAACGCGTTTTTTCCTCCGTCGAAAGCAGCAAGGAGGTGATGTCCTCCGTGAGTGGTCGTCGGTACTCAATGTCGATGCCGACTCCGATGTCGGTGGCGACCGCGAGTACTGCCATATCCCCGGCGTGGCTGAGGTTGAACTCCAATCCTGGATTGCACGAGCCGTTGGCCAGGTAAGGCTTGCCCTGTTCCCTGTAGGCCAGTCTGACGGCCGATGGTTCCTGGGCGAGATAGCGGCCGAGAACGACTCGCATACCGACTCGAGCGGCGGTGAAACGGTCACGATGGAGATCGTGGAGAAAGCGCCGAGCACGCTGCCGCTCATCTGCGGCCAGTTGCGATTCCAGACCTGGCAGACGGTCGGGCTCCAAAGTCAGCGACCATCGCCAAACGTGAATGGTTCCTGGGGCTGGCTTGGTCAGCATGCACGAGCACCTTTGTCCGCAACGGGAACCGCTGCCGCGTGCGGGACGGCCTGACAAGTGACAATGAACACGGACGTTGCGGTCAAGAGCGCATAATATTATTCCTATCTGCCTATGGTACCCCGTCCGAGGCTCAATGTCATCAAGATAGCGGATTTGCCCGTTACAGTAGAACTTTAGCCACTATTATCGTGTGACTGCGCTTCGGCTTAGGGTTGCGTGGCATAAGTATTCGTGGTATCAAACCTTAGCTGACGCTCTGCCAATGTGCGTAATCCGAGGGATGGCGGGCGGTCATTCCGATTGATGGCGGGCACCGATTCCGACGGATCGCGGGCGGTTCAAGGCAGGTGAGGTGCCGCTTCGTACTGGGTGATCTTCAACCTCCGGTTATCTTCGCTCCCCCCTTCAAAGGAGCAGGAAGATGCCGAACCAGAGATTGCTCATGCGACAGATACGAGAAGTCCTGCGTCATAAGTACGTCTTGGGGCTGTCCGAACGCGAGATCGGCCGAGCCCTCGGAATCAGCAAGTCGGGAGTGGGTGACGCGATCCGGCGCGCGCGGTCGTGCGAGCTGACATGGCCGTTGCCGGACGAGCTGACGGACCACGCCTTGGAGCGGCGGCTCTTTCCGTCGGTGGAGGCGGCGGCTCCCGATCGCCGTCCCAAACCGGACTGGCTCTACGTTTACAAGGAGTTGCGCCGCCGGGATATGACCCTGGCGTTGCTGTGGGAAGAATACAAGGCCCGGGCGCCCGATGGCTACGGCTACAGCCGGTTCTGCGACCATTACCGGGACTGGCTGGGGCGGCAAAAGCCGTCGATGCGGCAAACCCACGTCGCCGGCGACAAGATGTTCGTCGATTTCGCCGGCCGGACGGTCGATGTGGTCGACGCGCTGACCGGCGAGGTCCGGACGGCCCAGGTGGCCGCTCCCAGATCCGTGCGTGAAACTCTCGCGTCATACGGCTCCCGATATTCGACCAGTGCCATACATGAGACGCCAGTGAGCGAAAATGTGCGGCAAGGGCCTCACCGGCTGCCACGGACGGGGCTGCAACACCGATATCGCTTCCGAGCGGAGCCCGGCAAGGACGCTTGATTGCCGCGCTTCCCGGCGATCGCGCGCTTGGCGGCCGTCATCAGGACGGCGAAGTTGGCGATACCGCCAAAGAGGTCACGATGTGTGCTGAGCAGGTCTGACAGCTTGGAGGTGAAAGTCTTCTATCCAGCCTGATGGGGCGAAGGATTAGCGAAACGCAAGGGTGGCCTCGTGAGGGGAGCCTGAAAGAAGCGCGTAGCAAAACTGCGACCTGACGAACAGAAATCGGATATGAGGCCCTTTGGTCTGGACGAGCGGGCATCGGATCGCGAAGTCCACTCCATCAAAGAGACTTGGGGGTAAATCCGGCGGGTGTGCAGGGAAGGCGGTCAGACTTACCTCAGGAGGTCCACGGTTCTGTCCAAATACTGGACTGGGGAGACCGCAAGGCTCCCGATCGGGGCGTGGAAGTCAGCAGAGGGCATAGTAGGCCGGGGGCTTTCCCGGACGAAGGCCCGAACGGTGCCCGTAAGGGCTTGAAGACAAGGGCAATCATGAGGTTGACTCTCGTGGGTGAACAGCAGCAGAAAAGCCAGTACTCCCTGGTCTTCGACGAGGACGATAAGGGTGAAGCCCCCAAGGGCCACGACGAAGGGACTGAAGCGCCTCCGGCGACCGACACGAGCGAACGCCCGGCTGACGATGAGAACTTGATGGAGATGGTGTGCGAGCCAGCCAATATTCAGGCCGCGCTCAAGCACGTCTGTCGCAACAAGGGCGCGCCCGGTGCCGATGGCATGGCAGTGGAAGACCTGCCCGCGCACTTGGAAACACACTGGCCGGCCATCCGCGGCCGGTTGCTGGCCGGAACCCACCGACCGCAACCGGTGCGGCGAGTCGAGATTCCGAAACCGGGCGGCGGTGTCCGCAAGCTCGGCATTCCCACGGCCCTCGACCGGCTCATCCAGCAGGCGGTGTTGCAAGTATTGCAACCGCGCTGGGATGGTACGTTTTCCGACAACAGTTTCGGGTTCCGCCCGGGCCGATCGGCCCATCAGGCGGTCGCCCGCGCTCAATCCTATATCGAACAAGGACTTGGATACGTCGTTGATCTTGATCTGGAGAAATTCTTCGACAAAGTCAACCACGACATTCTGATGTCACTAGTCGCTAAAAGAGAGAGTGACAAAAGACTGCTCAAGCTGATACGGTCGTTTCTGACCGCCGGCATCATGGAAGACGGACTGGTCACAAGGAACGAGGAAGGCACCCCGCAGGGCGGCCCACTCTCGCCAATACTATCAAATGTTATGCTCGATGTATTGGACAAGGAACTGGAAAGCCGGAAACTGCACTTCGTTCGCTATGCGGACGACTGCAACATCTATGTCCGCTCCCTGCGGGCAGGCGAACGGGTGATGGACAGCATCAAGAGCTTCCTACAAGGAAAACACGCCAGATATCTCAACAAAATCAATGACCGCACCATTTTCATGCATGCGGGGTCGGCCCGTCAGGGCCGGTGGGAACTCACCAAGAAACTGAAACTCAAGGTCAATCCAGAAAAGAGCGCGGTCGGAAAGCCGTCCAAGCGCAAGTTCCTCGGCTTCAGCTTCCAAGTAATCCGGGACACGGTCAAACGGCGCCTGGCGCCCAAGACGATCGAACGGTACAAGGAGCGCATCCGCGACATAACGGGTCGCAACCGGGGGATAAGCCTGGCAAAGATGACTGTAGAACTCGCCAGATATATCAATGGCTGGCGCGGATACTTCGGGTTTTGTGAGACACCTTCCGTGCTGCGCAGACTGGAACAGTGGACACGACGACGGTTCCGCCTCGTCGCCTGGAAACAATGGAAAACAGGCCGGCGACGCTTCACCGAACTCGCAAACCGAGGAGCACCCCCTGCCCTCGCCGCCCCGGCGGCAGGATCAAGCCTGGGGCCGTGGCGCATCAGCCGATCCCTACCACTTCACATCGCGCTCGACAACGCCACCCTCGCCAAACTGGGACTCCCTTCCCTCCTCGAACACCTCCCGTCCGCTTAAGCCGCCGAACCGCCGTGTGCGGACCCGCACGCACGGTGGTGTGGGAGGGGGAACGTCGCGAGGCGCCCCCTATCCCGATGCCGTCTGACCTCGCTGCCACATCTTTCCCGCTCCTGGCGGGCCGAGGTCGCCGAACCTCCCCATCAACAGCGTCAGCGGCTATCACGGCCGCGTCAAGGAATGGTTGCGCCCGTTCCATGGCGCCGCCACTCAGCCCGAGGCGGGACTGCGCAGCGCCGTCGGGAACAGCCCAAACCAACAAGTCCCGATATGAGGGCCTTCAGAATTGGGTGAACACGAGGAAAAACACGCGCGGGGGCTTCGCAGGTCCGGCATTCGGGCTGGAGGTTGCGACATGGGTCAGTGGCCAGTCGACTTCGAGCGAACCACCGACCCCGAATTCCGTGAAGAACTTGGTGCCGAGTCCAGCCGAAGCCGCCGACTCGGTGGATCGCCCACCGGGCGCAACCAGGGCCGACCAGACGCGACCGATGTCGTAGTAGGTGTAGGGCTCGATCAACGGGAGCCCCGACAGATCAAGTAAAATCGGCCGTGAAAGCTGAGCCTTGCCCGCAAAACCATGATCACCGCTGATAATGCCGCCATCATAGGCGCGGCCGAAATCGACACCCCCAAAGGTAAAAACTTCAGCGGCGGGTAATGGGTTGAAAGAAACTTGGCCGACAAGGCCAAGAGATAACTTGAAGTTCTCCGGTAATTGCTGGTCTCGCCGGATATCTAAGTCAAATTCGCTTGCATCGAGCTTCATTCCTGGTCGATTATTAAGCTGTTCGCCATTGGGACGGGCGCCCAGCGCGTTGATGCCTTGACTGAATACTGTCTTGAAGGTGGTCTTGCCGCCGATGTCATCGATGAAGGTGGTGAGCATGCCGAAGCGCAGCGCCCGACTTCTTTCATCATTGGCGGTGATCCGGCCCCCCAAGGCGGTGGATTGATTATTGAACACATCGAGATTCAGCGTCGCCAGGGTCGAGAACTGAGCATTGGCGAACAGCGGATAGGACAAGCCGGTGGTGATCATGTCACCCTGTACCGCGATGTCGGAGGATAGCAGATAACCGGTGGGATTGACCCTGGTACGGCTGATGCCGGCCGTGGCAACCAAGCCGCTGGAGGTCAAGGGCAGAATGACCGTGGTCCCGCCATAGGTCATTTCGTGGATATGCATGGTACTCAAGCCGAGAAGTTGGATTTCTTCATTGAGACCGAACATCCCGTCTTCCTTCAACATCACCCCCGCTTCAAACGGACCAGCGACTTCAGTGCCGCGATTGTCCATGGCCATGGTGACGGAATAGGGCTGGCGGCGCAGACGAACCTCGGCGTCGGTGTCGGCGGCGACCGGCGGGATCACGCTGTCGATCATCGCGCCGGGAACCTGCTGCATAATAAACATTTGCCGTTGGATATCGGCGTTGGTCGCCGGTTTGCTTTCGGTCACGGCATTGGCGATGTTGAAGAGCAGATCGCCCGCCAGCACCGGATCGTTGTTGAGGTAGACCGCGACCTTGTCGATGGCCAGTGCGCGGACCTCGATCTCGACGACGCCATTCCGGACGAATTGGGGGGGCACCGTCGCTTGGCAGCCGAAATACCCCGCTGCCGCATAGCGAGCGCCGATCCGTCTCGCGAGATCGTAGATTTGGCTCGGCGTCACGTCCTTACCGAGCAAAGGGGTGTAAAGTTCGGCCAACTCGCCATGGGTGAACACGGTACCGCCGGTGATCCGGACCTCGTTCAGGCGGAAATCGGCGGCGGCGGCTTGCGGTGCCGAGGCATTTGATTCGGGTTGAAGGACGACACCCGCTTCCCCCGGACGAACCAGTATCGCGGTCAGGCGCATCTCGCCCTGGCCGGCGGCCCGAAATCGGGTGGTGGCGATGTGGTAATCGGGCATGGCCTTGGCCGCCGCGACCGCGGCCTCTACGGAGGCCAGCCGAGTCAGCCGGGACGTCAAAATCGTGGCCACCGCGCTCTGCAAACGGGGCGGCACCGGAACCGCATGCCCATCCAGTTCGAAATCGACCTTGCTAATTCGGGACTCCAATATCTGGAGTTCAAGTTTGCCATCCCCGACATATTGTCCGGGCACCCGGACCTTGGTGAAGGCATAACCGTCGGCCTGGTATTTGGCGACAATGGCGTCGGCCAGGGCGTAGAGTTCAACAAGCGTATTGACCCGGCCCAAATGAGGTTGCAGTAGCTGCGCGAAGTCGGCGGCACTATAGACCGTTGATCCCTGAACATCGATCGAACTGACGTGAACGGCGATCAATTCGGCCTGGGGCGGCAATAAGCCTTCTTCTATCTGCGGTGGAATATCCTTGCGCAGCATCAGACCAATCTGTGGTGCGGTCGCCATTCGACGCTGTGTGTCCCGAACAGTCTGATCGCCAAAACTACCGACGCCCGAGCCCGGCGCTGCGGTCGTGCCGGCGAAAACCGGGGCAACGCCCTTGCAACACAAAAGAACCAGGATTGTTAGAACTGAAAGATGTCTTGATAAAGGCCACATTGTCACTCTCCATTTTTTAGTTGGTTCTTATGGTTGTCATGTCGGCCGGCTTTTCCTGTGTTCCGAGGTGCTGGCTTTATGGTCAGCCGAGCAAGTTTGCCACGGGCGCGCCGAGCAGGGCACGGCTGGGAATTCAGGTTAACGAATCACAGTCAAAGCATGGAGAATACGCCTCCCCGGACCAAACAGGTGCCCCACCGGACTCGCTTCCCGCGCAATTTTGCATGAAACGATACCAGCTCATGATGGTTCGAAGGTCTGTTGGCCGACTGATGGAGTCAAGACCAACCTTTTGTTAACCTCAGCGGCCGACGACATAACAACCACCGAAGTGGCTGGTCCGCCCGCTTCAAAATCCGGGTACGACTCGGCGATGCCCCCGTCTTCCGCTTCGTCGGCCTCTGCCAAGGCCAAGGCTTGCAATACCCTTCGGCGCTGTTCGGCCGTAATGGTCCTGATTGCCCCCCAGCAACGGTTCGAAAACCTCGCATTCCATGACCGTCCCCTCTGCCGATGACGGGTTCTACCACAAACCAACAGCGGATGACGTGAAAGCGATCATAGTCGGTCGCTCTAATTTACCATTCTCGGCCGGCGTGTTCAATATGTCGAGAAGATAAAGTGCGGCAAGCCGGATATCCTTTTCCCCAGGAGACAAGAGAGCCCTCATACCGGGCTCAGTTATCGACTTGTTC
>JADFXL010000053.1 GCA_015233585.1 Alphaproteobacteria bacterium
CGGCTCAACACGCTGATTGCCCTGGCGGCCATGGCCACCGACACCGAAGAGCCCCCCCTCCGCATCACCCGCATCCCCGCCCGTGACTGGGTCAGCGAGAGCTTGCGGGGCTTTCCGCCTCTCATGGTCGCCCGCTATTTCGTCCACGGCTCGCACATCACTTCCCGTCCGCCGGTAGGGCTTCTGCCGCTCATGGTGGATGCTGGCACCGCGTTCGGCTCGGGCGAGCACGCCAGTACACGCGGTTGCCTGTTGGCCCTCGACCGGCTGGCACGGCGGCGGCGGCGGCAAGCGCTGGCTCTGGATATGGGATGCGGTTCGGGCATCCTCGCCCTGGCCATCGCCCGCACCTGGCATGGGTCGGTTCAGGCCGCCGACATTGACCCGGTCGCCGTGCGGGTCACCACGCTCAATGCCCGGCTCAATGGCTTGGCTGCCCACATAAACGCTGTGGCGAGCGAGGGATTCACCAGCAAGGTCGTACGCCGCCGTGGTCCCTACAGCCTGATTACCGCCAATATCCTGGCCCGTCCGCTGGCTTTGCTGGCACCCCGGATGGCTCACGCCCTGGCGCCGGGGGGGATCGCCATTCTGTCCGGCATCCTGGTGCGCCAACAGCGTCACGTTCTGAACGCCTACCGCACCCAGGGACTTGTTCTGGAACGCCGCATCGTCGATGCGCCCTGGATCACCCTGGTGCTCAAGCGTCGGGGATAACCGTGGCCACGCCCCCGGCCATGCCAGATCGGCTTGTCGCCCTGCGCGCCGAGCTTACCCGTTGCGGCCTTGACGGCTTCATCATCCCCAGAGCCGACGAACACCAGGGGGGGTATGTCGCGCCCGCTTCCGAACGGCTGAAATGGCTGAGGGGTTTCAGCGGCTCGGCTGGCATGGCGGTGGTGCTGGCGGATCGGGCGGCTTTGTTCATTGATGGCCGTTACACGCTCCAGGCCGGCCGTGAGGTCGATACGGAACGGTTCTCCTGCCAGCATCTGGTGGAGCAGCCCCCGTCACAATGGATTGCCGCCAATCTGCCGCCCGGTGCCCGGCTGGGTTATGATCCCTGGCTGCATACCTTCGATAGCGTGCGGCATCTGGCGGAGGCGTGCGAGCTGGCGGGTGGCCATCTGCACCCGTGCGAACCCAATCCCCTGGATGCCGTATGGTCCGACCGGCCACCGCCGCCGCTGGCCCCCGTTACCCCCCATTCCGACGCCTTCACCGGCATCACCAGTGCCCAAAAACGGCACGAGGTGACCCAGGCCCTGTGCGGTTCGTCTTCGGCAAGACAAATCGACGCGGTAGTTCTGAGCGCGCCGGATTCCATCGCCTGGTTGCTCAACATTCGCGGCAGAGACGTGCCGTATTCGCCATTGCCCCTGGGTTTCGCCATCCTTCACGCCGATGAACGATGTGAGTTGTTCATTGACCCACGCAAGGTTCCGGCCGAAACCCTGGCCCACCTCGGCCCATCCGTACAGCTGGAACCTCCCGCCGCCATAGGTCCGGCGCTGGATGCGCTGGGCCAGGCCAAGCACCGGGTCCGGTATGATAACGCCGGAACGCCCATGTGGATCGTCGAACGGCTGCGCCTTGCCGGGGCCCGCCTCAACCCCGGCGTTGACCCCTGCGCCTTGCCCAAGGCGTGCAAGAACCGGATCGAACTGAAAGGCGCCAGAGCCGCGCATCGGCGCGATGGTCTGGCATTGACCCGGTTTCTGGCCTGGCTGGCGCATACCGCTCCGGCCGGTGGCCTGACCGAGATCGGCGCCGCCGCGCGGTTGGAGGCGTTCCGCGCCGAAGGTGAGCGCTTCCAGGGCCTCAGTTTTCCCACCATTTCAGGTGCCGGACCCAATGGGGCCGTGGTCCACTACCGCGCCACCCCCGATACCGACCGCGCGCTGGCCCCGGACATGCTCTATCTGGTGGATTCCGGTGCCCAGTACCTGGACGGCACCACCGATGTCACCCGCACCGTCGCCATCGGCAAGCCCACCGAAGAACAACGGCGCCGTTTCACTCAGGTATTGAAGGGACACATCGCGCTCGCCAGTATCGTTTTTCCGGCAGGGACCACCGGCTCTCAGCTTGACGTACTGGCGCGGTGTCCGCTATGGGCTGATGGCGTCGATTACGATCATGGCACCGGACACGGCGTCGGCAGTTATCTTGGCGTTCACGAAGGCCCGCAACGGATATCCAAGATAGGGAGCACGGTAGCCCTCCGCCCCGGCATGATCCTCTCCAACGAACCCGGCTATTACAAAGCGGACGAGTACGGCATTCGCATCGAAAATCTGGTGGCGGTGATCGAGGCCCCTGCCCCGCCCGGAGCCGAACGGCCCCTGCTCACCTTCGAAACGCTGACGCTGGCTCCCATTGACCGCGCGCTGATCGTGTCTTCGCTGTTATCCTCGGGTGAGAGGAAGTGGCTCGATGCCTATCACCAGCGGGTGTGCCTGTCGCTGACACCCGAACTGGACAGCGATACGGCGGCCTGGCTGGCCATGGCAACGGCGCCGGTGTGAATTGCGGGGCTGCGGCGCGCGCCCTTTCACTCCGTATCGCTGTCACTGATCTTCCAGCTATCGAGCATGGCCTGGGCGGTAGGAAGGGCGTGGTCGAACTCGGCTGTGGGAGCGGTAAAAATCCATACGTGAACGACGGTGCCACTACGCCGGGGCAATACCACGACCCACTGGCGCATACGTTCCGCCGTACCGCTAAATTCGGCAACGGTCTGGTATCCCTCCAGCCGCACCAGATCCTTGCGATAGAAGAATGGCGCCTTCAGCAACACTTTCGACTCGTGCGCCAGGGTGGCGAGTTCCTGTGTGTACTGGGCCATGATGGCGGCCGCCCCGAGTCTGATATCATCCGGCCGGGGCGACAGCCGGTTATCTATGCTGACCGTGGTGTAGTAGGCGACGGTATCCGGCGCTCCGCCAAACACTACCGTATACCCGCCGGGACGAGTTACCCTCCACGCCTTCGGATAATGGATGGAATAGCCAACGCCCCGCCCGGCAAACACGGATTCAAGCGTTACCGGAGCCTGCGCTGATTCCGGTTCCGCCCCCGTTTTGCTGGCCTCACTCTTTCCGGCCCAGCTCTTGCCAGCCTCGCTCCCTGCTCCCGCCGGCCAAGGCACCGACAGGGCCAATCCCAGGGTCAGCGAAATCCAAAGCCACGCCGCCGCCCGCACAGTTGACAACACAGAAGTCTTCATTGACCTAGGCAGAAGTTCCAAACCCAAGTTATAATAACCTGCCGAGGCTACGGAGGATACGGCTATCATGGTCAGCAAGGGCGTCAAGAGGGTCAAGGGCGAGTCCTGGTACCTCCCTCACTGGCTGCCGTCGCTGCTGTGTGAAGCCAACGGCGGTGTCTTTGACCTCGACCCTTGCGGGAATCAGGACGACCAGGCACCACCCATCGCCCGCCGCCGTCTGGCCGCCACCGACAATGGCATTGCCGAGCCGTGGAAAGGTACCGTATTCCTGAATCCTCAGGGCGGGTGCGGCACGATCGAAGCCTGGACGGACAAGGCCTTGCGGGCGGTCTATTGGGACAAGTCGGCGAAGGTGGTGGTCGCGCTGCTGCCCGTCCAGACCGATGCGGGCTGGTGGACCAGCCATGTGCGCGGCTGGGCTTCCGTGTTCCTGATCCGCAGCCGGGTACGGGTGGGGCGTGACTGGCCCGCCTTTGGTTCCGCCTTGACCATCTGGGGGGACGCCACCCCTTTCCGCACCGTGCTGGAGCGCCAACCCAAGGCCGTGGTCGATGGGGTCTGGCTCACCGCCTACCGCGCCGAATCCAACAACGCTCCGTTTCTGCGCAGCCTCACCACCCGCGCCAAGATGTCAAAACTTTACGGAAACTATGAGAGCTTTCGAGACAATCTGGCGGCATGGACTGCAAGAGTTCCGCCAGAATACGCCGAGGCCGTTGCTCTGATCAGCCAGGGAAACACCCCCCAGAACACACTGGCCGACGACAAACCCTATCGCCTGAATAGCCAGGGCTACATCACCCACTTCAACGGCAAGCCTCTATACAAGCGCAAGCGGGTCCGGCAGCGAAAGAAGGTGAGTAGGGAAGAGACGCCGAATGTGACAACACCATAGAATGTGACAACAACATCACAGGGGCAAGATTATTTCGTTGTTCGCGAATTTGTGACAGAATTATATCGTGATGGTAGTGGATTGGCTAAAATGCATTTGATCGCGGGGAAACAATGTCGAAAGTTATCAACAAGCTCCGAACACGCAAAGAAAAAATATACAGCACTCTGGCTCTTACGTTTGGTGTCGTGCTTTGGATCTGTATTATTCTCGTGACATTGGCGACCCTTGGCGGCACCAACGAAGAAGCAAAGAAAGCGTTATTGTCATTTATTCAATATCCATTCTACTTCATTGTTTTTCGCCTGATTTCAGGAGCCGTTTATCGCGCAACCGCGTTTGGGAATATGATATTACTAGGACCGGAGCAATTCCCTGAACTTTATGCGATGGTCGTTTCTGGATCACGTGAACTTGGAATGAACGAACCGCCCACGACTTTTTTATATAATTCCCATGGCCTGTTCAATGCGTTTGCGCGTCGTCTGCTCGGCGGGAAGTATGTCTTCCTTACTTCGGCGCTCGTAGAAGCCAACAATGAGGATCAGGTTCGATTTGTAATTGGACATGAACTTGGCCACCATGCCGCCGGGCACCTGAATCCATGGCTGAACTTCCTGAAATTGCCTTCGTATGCTATTCCATTTCTGATGAGAGCCTACTCTCGTTCATGTGAATATAGCTGTGACAATATGGGCGTTTATGTTTCAAAGGATGTCGTAGCATCACGGAGTTCCTTGCAGATGCTCGGTTGCGGTTGCCGTCGCCTCAATCAGACGATGAACTGCGAGGCTTTTATGGCCCAGGAGGACAAAGTGCCCCCGATTTTCGGTTTCCTCAGCGAGATCTACCGGCGCCATCCCCGCCTTACGCGCAGGGTTGCCGCGATCAATGAGCGTTCCGTCAAACTTGAGGATTCCGGGGCGTAACACACGCCGTCCTCCCCTCCCCTCTTCATCCCTTCTGTACAAACCGGGTCATCACCTTTTTCATGCCCGTCTTGTCGAACAGAATCGACAATTTCTCACCATCCACATCGCGTACGACGCCATAGCCGAACTTCTGGTGAAACACACGATCCCCCACCGGATACGGAGAAAAACTGGCCTGGGTGACCACCTGCCTGGCTGGCACGTCGATCACCGGAGCGTTGCCCCCGCCCTCCCGCCAACCGGACGCCTTCCAGTCATACCGATACTCGCCGAACCCCCGCCGCCCGCCAGGAACACCGGGCGCGGTCGCCTGCCGCACCGCACCGGGTGGAAGCTCGCTGATGAAACGGGATTGAATCGCGGTCTGCCAACGGCCATAAACCCGGCGGTTGGCGGCAAAGGACACGAACACGCGCCGCCGTGCCCGCGTGATCCCGACATAGGCCAGACGGCGTTCTTCTTCCAGCGCCCTGTCCCCGCCTTCCTCCAGTGCCCGTTGATGAGGAAACAGCCCTTCCTCCCAGCCGGGCAGGAACACCACGTCGAATTCCAGCCCCTTGGCCGCGTGCAAGGTCATCACCGTCACGCGGTCATGATCGTTGCGCTGATCGTTTTCCATGACGAGGCTGACATGTTCGAGAAAACCGGCGAGATTTTCATATTCCTCCAGGGCCGCAACCATTTCTTTCAGGTTCTCGATCCGCCCCGGCGCGTCGGGCGAACGGTCCGCCAGCCACATCGCCATATAGCCGGATTCATCCAGCATAAGCGCGGTCAATTCCCGCGCCCCCTTCCGGTCCACCTGATCACGCCAGCGGTCGAAATCGGCGATCAAGGCGCGAAGCGCGACCCGCGCCGTGGGCCTCAGTTCGTCGGTCTCCACCAGCCGCCGCGCCGCTTCCATCAGCGTCACCCCCTGCCCGCGCGCGACGAGGTGGAGGGTCTGCAAGGTCGAATCCCCCAGCCCCCGTTTCGGTACATTGAGAATGCGCACCAGAGCCAGGTCGTCGTCGGGTTGCAGGATCACCCGCAGATAGGCGATGGCGTCCCGGATTTCCTGACGTTCATAGAACCGAGGCCCCCCCACCACGCGATAGGGCACGCCGGTGATGATGAACCGCTCCTCGAACTCGCGCGTCTGGAAGCCGGCGCGGACCAGAATGGCCATCTCGCCCAGGGAGCGGCCCTGCCGCTGCTCGGCCTCGATTTCCTCGACGACGACGCGAGCCTCTTCCTCGCCGTCCCAGACCCCGCGCAGGGAAACCTTATCGCCGGGATCGTCCAGAGCGGCGGCGCGCAGATCCTTGCCCAGCCGCCCCTTGTTGTGGCGGATCAGACCCGAGGCGGCCGCCAGGATCGACGCCGAAGAACGGTAGTTGCTTTCCAGCCGGATCACCTGAGCCCCTGGAAAATCCTGCTCGAACCGCAGGATGTTCCCCACCTCGGCCCCGCGCCAGGAGTAGATCGACTGGTCATCGTCGCCAACGCAACATAAGTTCTTGTGCCGCTGCGTCAGCAACCGCAGCCATAGATACTGAGACACGTTCGTATCCTGGTACTCGTCCACCAGGATATAGCGGAACTGGTCCTGATATTGCGCCAGAACGTCCGGGTGGTTCTGGAACAAAGTCAGGTTGTGCAACAAAAGATCGCCGAAATCGGCGGCGTTGACCGCCAGCAGACGCCGCTGGTATGGAGCGAAGAGCGCCAGGGCTTCCCGGCGGTGCCGCTCGCCCGAGGATTCATCGCGGACTTTGTCAGGGGTAAGGCCCCGGTCCTTCCAGCGTTGGAGGATCCCCATCAAAGCCGGTGGTGGCGATTTGCGCGTGTCGATCCCCTCGGCTTCCATGATCTGCTTGAGCAGACGAAGTTGGTCATCGGTATCAAGAATGGTGAAATTGCTCTTCAGGCCCACCAGCTCGGCATGACGGCGCAGAATGCGCACCCCGATGGCATGGAACGTACCCAGCCACAGCGACTCCGACGCCGGACCGATCATGGTCGCCAGCCGCTCGCGCATCTCCCGCGCCGCGCGGTTGGTGAACGTGACCGCCAGCATCCGCCACGGCTGGGCGCGTCCGCTCGCCAGAATGTAGGCCAGACGGGTCGTCAGCACCCGCGTCTTGCCGGTACCAGCGCCGGACAGAACCAGAAGTGGGCCGTCCGTTGTCTCCACCGCCCGGCGTTGCTCGTCGTTCAGGGCTTCGAGCAAAGCCCCCGGAGTGACGGGGGATGATACGAGACCGGTCCCGGTGCCGGGGTCGTCGGGAAGGGTGAAATCGTCAGACATTGCGCTAGCTCAATTGCACTGGCCGATCGAGCCAGCGGCGCAGACATGTTTGCCATCGGTCCAGGTGGCCCCGGTCAGGTCAGCCTCCAGGAGATCGGCGCCATCCATCCGCGCCCCGGTCAGGTCGGCTTTGCGGAGAGTGGCACGATAAAGTCGCGCCCGTTGCAAGTTGGTATTGCGCAATGTCGCCCCGCTCAGGTCGGCCTTGGTGAAATCGGCTTCGCTGAACATGGAATTATCCAGATTGGCGCCGGAAAGGTTGGTGCTGATAAGCTTGGCGCCAAACGCGTGAACCTTGGTCAATATCGCACGCGAAAGGTTTGAGCGTTGAAATGTAGCATCGCGTAGCTGCGCCCCATCCAGATTGACGGCGCTCAGATCGTTATCGTCGTGATAGCAGCGCTGCCACTCCACCTTTGGCCGCGCAGGATCGGTGCAGGCCGCGTGGGCGACCGGCAGCGAGGCGAGAAGAATCAGGGCGACTATGAGCAACTGGCTTTTTTTCATTCCCCTAGATGTACGCCAGAATAGCATCGTCATGAAAGAGCAATATGCTAAACTTGAACCGAGTTGATCGTGCGAAGGAACAGGACCATGCCGAATACCAAAGCCGATGCGGCACTGACGGAAGCTCGGGACCACATGATGTCGGAACGAACGCAGCAGGCGGCGGATGCGTATCGCCGGGCGCGGCTGTTTTTTCACGAGAGCGAGGATCTTGAGGGTGAGGCCGGGGCCCTGACCCAACTCGGTGACCTTGAGCTTCATCAAGGCCGCACGAACGCCGCGCGCGCCGCCTTCACTGAGGCCCTTACCCTGTGCAGCCAGAGCGACTCCCACCACCATCAGGCGGAAATCCTGGTCCGCCTTGGCGACCTGGCCCACCGTGATGGCTATCTCGATCTGGCCCGCAACCAGTTCCTGGCCGCGCGGGAGCAATTCCGCGCCGCCGGTGACTCGTCCGGGGAAGCACAAGCCTTGCGCCATCTGGGCCACCTGGAGGCCGACGAAGGCCGCGAGGACAAAGCACTGGACTATTACGCGCGCGCGCGACTGCTGGCCAGGGAGATGGGCGACGTGCGGGGCGAGGCCAGTTGCCTTAAGTCGCTCGCAGCGCTACACGCCAGAGTCGGCCATGGCGATCGCGCCCGCGAAGCCTATGAACGCGCCCTGGAGTTGTTCCGAACCAATGGCGATACGCTGGGACAGGCATCCATGTTGACCGGCCTCGGCTCCGTCATGCGGGGCATGGGCAACTCCGCCGGTGCCATAACAAACTTCACCGCAGCCGCCGCGATGTTTGCCAAGGGCGGGGATCTTCTGGGCGAAGCTCAGGCGCTGGCCGCGCTGGCCGCGCTGGAGACGGATCAGGAGCCAGGCCACGCACGCCGCCACTATAACCGTGCGGCAGAACTGTTCGCCCGAGCCGGCGCCGAATCCGACGGCTTGGCCTGCCGGGAAGCGGCACTTGCGCTCGCCCCCTGAACACGCACTCGCGTCCAGACTCCATGCTGCCAGCACATGGGCGATACGGCCTATTTCGCCGTATCGCCCATGGATTGAGCGGATGCTTTCAGCAGGGCAAGAGCCGCCTCGGCTACGTTTCCATCAACCCTGTCGACCAGACATGCAACGGCGATGGCTTTGCGGCTAAGCGCCTGGGTCGCGTTTTTGCTGGAACAGGACTCGACATCGAACAACGCTGAAACAGGAAGATCCAATACCTGAGCAATCTGGACCAATCGGCCCGCTCCGATACGGTTGCCCCCTCGCTCATATTTTTGAACCTGCTGAAACGTCAGGCCGATGGCTTTGGCCAAACCCTGCTGAGTCAGACCACGGAGAATTCTGAACTCCCGGATGCGCTGTCCAACAGACGCGTCAATAATACGGGGATCGGGAAGATCATCGCGCCAGCCGCCGGATTGACGTTTTCCGCGTTTGGCAGAGGTAGAACCCTTTAACACGGAAACGGAAGCCGCTGACGGCTCGGATGACTGGATTTCAGGGGATTGCCGGACAACTTTCTTTGGGGACTGGGACTCGTCTCCAGACCCATTATCGGATCCACCCTCCAAAGACTCAACCACTATGGGTTTTTGTTTTGCCTGCTCTTTCTTGTAAGTGTTCCATGACCACGCCGCTTTCGCCATCAATATTCTCCCAAACATTGCAACCCCTACAACCGCTCCAAAGGCGGCAATGTAGAGTCTACAGATATATGTATTGTGGGGGTCTTATCGGCGTTAATGATCCTGATTTCAAGCAGAAACGAATAAAATCCACGCCGTCGCCCCTGCTGCCGGACACTTTGATAGAGATGAAGTTGCGGTCAGGTGTATTGTGTGCTGCTATGTAAGTTATGGTGATATAATCGCCGTATCATGAGCCTTCCTGAAGTGATCTTTGGCTCGTTTCTATCATTCCCGGGTCAAGGGCGCCAGCACGGCGTACAGGTTGGCGCTCCAGAACTCAGGCGGAGAGAGAAGCGCCCACGACAAAAAGCGGTGAACCAGTGCGTCGGTAATCATGCGCCGGAAGGATCCCTGGCGCTGGGGATAGATCTTTGCCACACCGAATCCCGCCGCATCCGCCAACTGTCGCAGTGACGGCGGGCTGAAGGCTGTGCGGTGGGTAAGGTCGCCGAACTGATAGGTCAGGCCCCAGGGACAACCGGCGTTGGGCACCTTGAGGATGATTTTGCCGCCTGGGGCCAAATGTTCCCGCACGGCCGTCAACAGACGCAGCGCGACTTCAGGCGGAAAGTGCTCCAGAACATCAAGCATGACGACCCGGTCAAAGCCACTAAATCGTGGGGACACCAGCGCTTCCCACACATCTATACAGACGAATCGGCTGCTGACATCGCTCGGAATGATGCTGGCCAGAGCGGGATCATGGTCTATGCCGACGAATTCGCGCACCCCCCGCCCCCCTAGGTACGATAAAAAGGCTCCCGTGCCGCAACCGATCTCCCAATACGTCATGGCCGGAGTGCATTCGGCGGGCAGCCAGACTTCCGCATCGAATCGGCGCCTCTGCTTTGCCCCTAAAACTGGTGTGTGATAACGCTTGTAACTCGCATAAGCGCGGTAAAACTCTGCGCCGCCGTCATCGGCTCGATCCTCGACCACGCCGCCCCTCCTGTAAATATTCGCTTTATCTAATGCTCAAGTCATGGTTTGACTATAATATCCAACGATGTAATCTTACAGGGAACGCTGCGTATCGCCTTTTGTTTCTGCTGAACGATCAGGCTGGATTGTGAGGATGACACCATGACGAAGACAGCAGACGTTACAACCGACGCATCGAAACGGATCGTAACGCTTGTCGATAACCAGACTGGAAAGTCGTACGATTTTCCAGTCATCGGCGGTTCGGTCGGCCCGGATGTGGTCGACATCCGCGACCTGTACTCGGACACCGGCTATTTCACGTTCGACCCCGGCTTTACCTCGACAGGCAGTTGCGACTCGAAGATCACCTTCATCGACGGTGACAAGGGTATTCTTTTGTATCGCGGTTACGCGATTGAGGAACTGGCCGCACATTCGGACTTCCTGGAAGTCGCCTTTCTGTTGCTCAATGGCGAATTGCCGACGGCGCAGGAAAAGACCGAGTTCGAGCACTCCATCACCAACCACAGTATGCTCAACCAGCAGATTGCGCTGTTCTATCGCGGATTTAGACGCGACGCCCACCCCATGGCGGTAATGTGTGGCATGGTCGGGGCGCTGTCGGCCTTCTATCACGACAGCCTGAACATCAACGACCCCCACCAGAGGATGGTGGCCTCGCACCGTCTGATCGCCAAGATGCCAACCATCACGTCGTGGGCCTACAAGTACTCCGTTGGCCAGCCGTTCATTTATCCACGGAACGATTTGCGGTATGCGGAAAATTTTCTTCACCTGATGTTCGCAACGCCCTGCGAAACCTACGAAGTGAATCCGGTCCTGGCAAAAGCCATGGACCAGATGATGATTCTGCACGCCGATCACGAGCAAAACGCTTCTACCACGACGGTTCGTCTGGCCGCCTCGTCGGGCGCGAATCCGTTTGCCTGCATCGCCGCCGGCATTGCTTCGTTGTGGGGGCCGGGTCATGGCGGGTCCAACGAAGCCATGCTCAACATGCTGAAGGCCATCGGCTCGAAGGACAGGGTTCCGGAATATATCCGCCGTGCAAAAGATAAGAGCGATTCATTCACGTTGCGAGGCTTTGGACACAGCGTGTACAAAAACTACGATCCGCGCGCGAGAATCATGCAGCGCATCTGTTATGAAGTGCTGGACGAACTGGGCGTGAAAAATGATCCCTTGTTCGAGATTGCTCTCGAACTGGAACGCATCGCCCTCAACGACGACTATTTTATCAAGAATAAATTATATCCAAAAGTCGATTTCTATTCTGGCGTCATATTCAATGCAATCGGAATTCCGATTTCTATGTTCACACCAATGTTCGCCATGGCGCGCACCGTCGGCTGGATTTCCCAGTGGAAAGAAATGATCCAGGAACCAACCCAAAAAATCGGCCGTCCCCGCCAGCTCTACGTAGGCCGAACGGCGCGGCCGTTCATACCGATGGCACAACGCGGGTAGCGAACGCCCTTTCAAATCCATCACCACCATTGCTTCTGGATCCTGGCGTGCCCTCCAAGCCGCCCACTCGGGTAGCGGAGAAAAGATGACCGACGAACTCACCCACTTCGACCCCGCAGGCAACGCGGTCATGGTCGATGTTGCAAACAAGGACATCACCGAACGGGTTGCCGTGGCCAAAGGCTCGGTGATAATGCAGCCTGCCACCTTGGAGCAAATCATGCAGCGCGGCTTCAAGAAGGGGGACGTGCTCGGCGTCGCCCAACTGGCTGGCATCATGGGTGCGAAGCGGACTCCGGACTTGATTCCCCTGTGCCATCCCCTGGCGCTGACCTCGGTGGAGGTGGTCCTGTCGTGCGATGTGGAACGCCACGCTGTCGATATCACGGCGACGGTGAAGCTGAAGGGTCGCACCGGCGTTGAGATGGAGGCACTGACGGCCGTAGCGGTCGCGGGCCTGACCGTCTATGACATGTGCAAGGCGATTGATCGCGGCATGTGTCTTGGCGAGATTCGGCTGGTTCATAAATCAGGTGGCAAATCAGGTACCTACGAGGCTTTGTGATGATTTCGGTTGAGGAAGCACTGGAACGTATTCTGGCCGGGATGAGGCCGCTCGGCACCGAACAGGTCAGCCTTGCCGAAGCTCTGGGCCGGGTGTTGGCCGTCGATGTTGCCGCCCGCGTTTCTCATCCGTCGGCGGCGGTGTCGGCCATGGATGGCTACGCGGTGCGTTCTCACGATGTCACCTCCGTACCCGCAACGCTCAAAGTCATCGGGCAATCGGCGGCGGGGCACCCCTTTGGCGGCAAGGTCGGTCGCGGCGAGGCGGTACGTACCTTCACCGGGGCCGTGGTGCCAGACGGGGCCGATGCCATCGTTATTCAGGAGGATACCACGGCCGGTAATGGCGCCGTTACGGTTCACGAGACCGTCGGGCCGGGTCGTTTTATCCGGGCGAAAGGAACCGATTTCACCGAAGGCGATATCCTGCTCCGGGCTGGCCGCCAGCTTTCCTTCCGGGATATTGGTCTGGCGGCGGCAATGAACGTGCCATGGTTGCAAGTATCCCGCCGCCCGCGCATTGCCATTCTGTCCACCGGCGATGAAGTGATGCTGCCCGGCGACCGGATCCTCCCCGGTCAACTCGTCGGTGCCAATGGCTTTGCCCTGGCCGCGTTCGTCACCGCCGCCGGAGGCGTGCCGGTAGACCTGGGTATCGCCCTTGATGATCGCGACTCGCTCCTGTCTCTGGCGGCGGGGGCCAAGGGGGCCGACCTACTGATTACCAGCGGCGGCGTTTCCGTCGGTGATCATGACCTGGTTCAGCAGGTTCTGGGCGAGGTCGGGCTGGAGGTAAATTTCTGGAAGGTCGCGGTGCGGCCGGGAAAACCCATGGTGTTCGGCCACATGGGCGACGTGCCCCTGCTGGGCTTCCCCGGTAATCCCGTAGCGGCGATGGTTGGTGCGCTGCTGTTCCTGGGTCCGGCGATGCGCGCCCTGCAAGGGCTGCCTCCCCAACCGGCGCCGCGCGTCACGGCGGCCCTGGCCCGCGATCTGCCGGCCAACGATGTACGGGAGGATTATCTGCGCGCCACCCTCCATCACGCTACGGATGGCACCCTAATGGTTGATCCGTTCGAGTCACAAGATAGCGCCCAGATGGCCCGCTTGGCTCAGGCCGATTGCCTGGCCATTCGCCCCCCTCTCGCTCCGCCCGCCAAAGCGGGAAATTCCATAGAAATTATTCTGCTTGATCAGGAAACGTTCCAGAGCTATCGCATCAATTGATAAATCAGAACCCGATTCGGCACTAAATTTTGCTTGACGCCCGTTCGGAACAAAAGTACAACGTGTGAGGTTGTTGCGCATTTGTTCAATGCCAAATTGAAGGTCGATAGGAACGTGTCATGCTGACAAAAAAGCAATACGAACTGTTGATATATATCGATCGGCGTCTGAAGTCGTCGGGTGTGTCGCCCTCGTTCGATGAAATGAAGGATGCGCTGGACCTCAAGAGCAAGTCAGGCATCCATCGCTTGATAACGGGGCTGGAGGAAAGAGGGTTCATCCGGCGCCTGCCCCACCGGGCACGGGCCCTTGAAGTGCTGCGTCTTCCCGACAATCAGGGGGAAATCCCTTCCGTTCCCGCATCGGCTCCCGCCGGCTTTTCACCGACCGTGATCCGGGGCGATTTTCGTAATGTCCTGGCTGGCACTCCGGTCAGTGCCGAGGTCGAGGCCGTACAGGTGCCTCTGTATGGCAAGATCGCCGCTGGCACCCCCATCGACGCCCTGCGTGACTCCTCCGCCTCAATCAATATACCGGGTGACATGATCCGGGGTGGCGAACATTATGCCCTAACGGTCGAAGGGGACTCGATGGTGGAGGCGGGGATCCTTGACGGTGATACCGTCCTCATCCGCCGTTGCGATACCGCCGAGAACGGCACCATCGTGGTTGCCCTGCTCGATGGTTCGGAAGTAACCCTCAAACGACTCCGGCGCAAAGGGGCTTCGGTCGCCCTTGAACCAGCCAATGCAAAATACGAAACGCGGATATTTGGCCCTGACCGCGTCAAGGTACAGGGGCGTCTGGTGGGGTTGTTGCGCAATTATTGATGTGGTGATCCCAGGTGGAACACCGGGATCCTTAGCAGGCTACAGAAAAACGCCGAAGGATAAGGTTGCATAAGTAATGCGCTATGTATATAACTTGGCGCATGGATGGAACCGAGGATGATGGCGGCCGGGAATGCGTGGAATGGTCCCATAGGCTGACCACGCCGGTCTTGCTTCCGCGCGCCCCGTGAAGACCGTCAAGAGCATGATGATGATGGCGCTAACAGTAGGCGTCTGATGCGCATCGCCTCCCCCTTGAGCACAGAATTTTTCATGGGGAAGATAAAGACAAGGGCAACCTTGCCAGGACGGCGGCCGCCCTTGCGGCCCCACCTACGGTTGTTTGCGCGGCTCCGCCGCCGGTCGTTTATGCAGCCCCACCCATCGACATCGACAAGGCAATCGCAAATTGAACGTAACTGCCAAGTACCCCTGATGTCAGTCGAACACTTATTCATGATAATTAACCAAAAGTGGTAAGAACGAGGGCCTGAGGCCCTCGCGCTCCCCATTTATCTTGTTAACGAGGAGCGTGAGGGGCCAAGGCCCCTCGCATCTTTATCTTCCGGTTGATTTTCCATCATAGATATTTTCTGA
>JADFXL010000054.1 GCA_015233585.1 Alphaproteobacteria bacterium
ATATTCTGGTCAACATCGCTGGTTATGAGCTTGAAGTGGTCGCGGCCGGGAACGTCGTCATGAATATGAAGGTCGTCGTCGGCCAGACGAAGCGCCAGACGCCGGTATTCAGCAGCACAATGACCCACATCATCCTGAATCCAGTCTGGCATGTGCCACGGCATCTCGCTATCGCCGATGTTCTGCCGAAGCTGAAGCACGATCCCGCGTATATTACCAAGATGGGAATGCGGCTGTATTCGGTCGACGCGGCGCATCTGACCGAGGTAAATCCCGCCAACATTTCGTGGGGAGACCTGGGGCAATCCCATTTTCCTTACCGGCTGCATCAGAACCCAGGTTCAAAAAATGCCCTGGGACGGATCAAGTTCCTGTTGCCAAACCCTTACGATATCTATCTTCACGACACGCCACACCGCGAACTGTTCAGCAAAAGCAATCGCTCCGCCAGTTCCGGCTGTATCCGGCTGGAAAAGCCGCGTGAGCTGGCCACTTACCTGTTGCAGGACCGCCCGGAGTGGAGTCGGGAAAAAATCGACGCCGTCATCAATCGTGGCAGGACCGAGACCGTTCCTCTGAAAACGCCCCTGCCGGTACACCTGATGTATCGTACTGCCTGGAGCGACAGCAACGGACGCGTGTATTTTCGCCAAGATATTTATGAGCGGGACAAAGTTCTCGCCAAGGTATTGTTCGGCGACTCTTGACATTTAGCATGTTTTTGCTGGACAATTGGCCGCTGAACGATTCTGTCGCGGTGCAATCTGGCACCGTTACTTGCTGGAAAGGAGTCATCCTCATGGGCAAAGACGCCCCGAAAGATAACGCAATCGCCCGCCGGGCGCTGTTGCGTATGGGCGGCGGCGTTATCGCCGCCGGGCTTTTGTCTTATCCCGCCATTGCCGCGAGACCGCGCCATTCGGAACGTTCGTTGTCCCTTGAGCATCTCCATACAGGTGAAAAGATAAAAAGGGTCTATTGGGCTGACGGCCGCTATGTTCACGCTTCTCTGCACGATATTCACCATATTCTGCGTGATTACCGAACCGGCGAGATCAAGCCTATCGATGTCCGGCTGCTGGATCTGCTGCACGATCTGCACAAGGTTACCGGTAGCCGCAAACCCTTCGAGATTATTTCCGGGTATCGTTCAAAGCTGACCAATGCCATGCTGGCGGAAACCACCGACGGCGTTGCCCGGCACAGCTTCCATGTGCGCGGCATGGCAGTGGATATCCGCCTTCCTGATCGAAATCTGCGGAAGCTCAAGGTCGCCGCCCTGCATCTTGGACGTGGTGGCGTGGGCTATTATCCAGATTCCGATTTCGTTCACGTCGACGTGGGGCCGAAGCGTTTCTGGTAGCGCCGCCCCGCCGTCCCTGAAACGTCCCCCCTGGAAACGGTTGCCTTAAGGCCGTATATCTTATACGCCTTATGGTGCCGTGGTGATCCCATCGCGGGTCTTGGGGTTTGCCATTCGTTCATGCGCATTTTTCGTCATTTCACTGAACTTCCCGCCAACGCCCGTGGCGGTGCTGTGGCGCTGGGGAATTTCGATGGGGTTCACCGCGGGCACCAGGTGGTGATCGGTACGGCGGTGCGTCTGGCCCGGCAGGACCGGCTACCCTGCGTCGTCATGACCTTCGAGCCGCACCCGCGCTCCGTCTTCGGCCAGGTTTCCGAGCCTTTCCGCCTGACTCCGTTCCGGATCAAGGCCCGGCATATCGAAGCGCAAAACGTGGATTTCCTGATAGCTCAGCATTTTGATCAGGAGTTCGCGCGTCACACGGCGGCCGAATTCGTCGAACGGGTTCTGGTCGACAAATTGAGGGCGCGCCATGTGGTGGTCGGTTACGACTACGTGTTTGGCAAGGGACGGGAGGGAGACGCGCAATTTTTGAACCGCGTCGCCGACAAGAGTGGGTTCGCCGTCACCCGCGTCGACCCGGTTACGGCAACCGACGGCGCCGTCTATTCGTCGACTCTGGTGCGCACCTGTCTGCTGGAGGGGCGCCCCCTTGCCGCTGCCGAGCTTCTGGGGCGATATTGGGAAGTGGAGGGACGGGTCGAGCCAGGCGATCAACGCGGCCGCCGCCTGGGCTTTCCAACAGCCAACCTGAAGCTGGGCGAATTCCAGCGTCCGGCGCTGGGCGTGTATGCGGTTCGAGCCGGCGTGGATCGGGGGGCTTCGACGGTGTGGCACGATGGCGTGGCCAATTTTGGGCGCCGCCCCAGCTTCGATGACCGCGATCCCCTGCTTGAGGTGCACCTGTTCGATTTCTCCAGTGATATATATAATCAGCACCTGCGCGTGGCTTTGGTGGCGTTTCTGCGGCCGGAACAACGGTTTGAATCTCTGGACGAACTGCGCTCCCAGATCGTCAAAGATACCCTGGCCGCCCGCACCGCCCTGGCGGCCCGTCATTTGCCCAACCTGCCCGGCCCTTCCGTCGTGCCGGCTCCCGCCACCGACCCAGATCGCCCGGACACCCCAGGCGAGGACCGTGAGATGTCATGACCGAGGATTACAAAGCGACCGTTTTCCTGCCCCGCACTGATTTCCCCATGCGTGGCGGCTTGCCCGACCTGGAACCGAAGCTGCTGGAACGCTGGCGGCAGACCGATCTTTACCGCCGCCTGCGTTCGAGCGCCGCCGGACGCGAGGCCTTCGTGCTCCACGACGGACCGCCCTACGCCAACGGGCACCTGCACATCGGCCACGCGCTGAACAAGATCCTGAAGGACGTGATCGTCCGCTCGCGCCAGATGAGCGGCCTGGACGCCAATTATGTCCCCGGCTGGGACTGCCACGGCCTGCCCATCGAGTGGAAGATCGAGGAAAAATACCGCGCCGCCGGCAAGAACAAGGATACCGTCGACCCCATCGAATTCCGCCGCGAATGCCGTGACTTCGCCGCCCACTGGATCGCGGTGCAGAGCGCCGAGTTTCAGCGCCTGGGCGTGGTCGGGGACTGGAGCCATCCCTACACCACCATGGCCTACGCCGCCGAAGCCCAGATCGTCCGCGAGATCCACAAGTTCCTGGTGAACGGCGGGTTGTACAAGGGTGTGCGGCCGGTGCTGTGGTCGGTGGTGGAAAAGACCGCCCTGGCCGAGGCCGAGGTCGAGTACCACGACCATACCTCTACCACCATCTGGATCCGGTTCCCGGTGGTCAAGGCCAGCGTGCCCGAACTGCAAGACGCTTCGGTGGTCATCTGGACCACCACGCCCTGGACCATGCCCGGCAACCGCGCCGTCGCCTATGGCCCCGAGCTGGACTACGTGGTCCTCAAGGTTCTGGAAGCCGCTGCCAACAGCCGGGCGCGGACGGGCGAGCACCTCGTGCTTGGGGCTGCGCAAGTCGCTCAGGTGGTGCAGGACGCCGGTATTATCAGATACGAACAACTCGCCCGGATGCCCGGCGCCACCCTGGCCGGCAGCCTCTGCCGCCATCCGTGGCGGGGGCAGGGGTATGACTTCGACGTGCCGTTGCTGCCGGGTGGGTTCGTGACCACCGAGCAAGGCACCGGCTTCGTCCACATCGCCCCCGGCCACGGGGAGGACGACTGGAAGCTGGGCCTGGCTCACGGCATAGCCATACCGGACACGGTGGGGGACGACGGCACCTATTATGCCCATGTGCCGATGTTTGCCGGCAAGCACGTGTTCAAGGTCGATGGCGAGGTGGTGACGGCGATGCAGGAGGCGGGCTCGCTGCTGGCTCGGGGCAAGCTCCTGCACAGTTACCCGCATTCGTGGCGGTCCAAGGCGCCGCTGATATTCCGCACCACGCCGCAATGGTTCATCTCCATGGAGACGAATGATCTGCGCGCCAAGGCGCTGGCAGCCATCGATGCCACCCGCTGGGTGCCTGCCCAGGGGCGCAATCGCATCCGCGCCATGGTGGAGAGCCGCCCCGACTGGTGCGTGTCGCGTCAACGTGCCTGGGGGGTGCCCATTACCGTGTTTGTCGACCGCCGCAGCGGGGAGCCGTTGCGCGATCCGGCCGTGCTGGACCGGGTGGCCGATGCTGTGGCCCAGGAAGGTGCCGACGTGTGGTTCAGCGCCGATCCTGGCCGTTTTCTCGGCCCGGATCGCGACCCGGCCGATTACGAACAGATCACCGATATTCTGGATGTGTGGTTTGACTCCGGCTCGACTCACGCCTTTGTGCTGGAGACGCGGCCAGATCTGCGCTGGCCGGCGTCCTTGTATCTGGAAGGGTCCGACCAGCACCGGGGCTGGTTCCATTCCTCGCTGCTGGAGTCCTGCGGCACCCGGGGGCGGGCGCCTTATGACGCCGTGCTGACCCATGGCTTCGTCATGGCCGAAGACGGGCAGAAAATGTCCAAGTCGCTGGGCAATGTGGTGTCGCCCCAGGATGTGGTCGGCAAGCTGGGGGCGGATATCCTGCGCCTGTGGGTGGTTGGCTCGGATTATTCCGAAGACCTGCGCATCGGCCCGGAGATCATCCGCCAGACAACGGATGTTTACCGCCGTCTGCGCAATACGCTGCGCTACCTGCTGGGGAGCCTGGATGGATTCGCCGAGGCCGAGCGCATTGAGGGTGCGGCCATGCCGGAACTGGAACGATGGGTGCTGCACCGGCTGTGGCAGATGGATGCGGTGGTGCGGCGCGGCTGCGAGGCGTTCGATTTCCACACCCTGTTCGGCGAGATCCATTCTTTTTGCGCCGTTGACCTGTCGGCGTTCTATTTCGACATTCGCAAGGACAGTCTTTATTGCGACCGCACGGACGATGTGCGGCGCCGCTCGTGTCGCACGGTGCTGGATACCGTGTACCACTGCCTGGTGCGATGGCTGGCGCCCTTCACCCCCTTCACCGCCGAGGAGGCATGGCTGGCACGCTTCCCCTCCGAGGCCGACAGTGTCCACCTGCGGACGTTCCAGCCGGTGCCGGACACCTGGAGGGATGACGCCCTGGCCGTAAAATGGGACAAGGTCCGCAGTCTGCGCCGGGTCATCACCGGCGCGTTGGAGGGCGAGCGGGCGGCCAAGCGAATTGGCGCCAGCCTCCAGGCCGCACCGGTTCTCTACCTCAGCGACGAAATTCAGGCCGTCGTGGCGGGTCTGGATCTGGCGGAGATCGGGATCACCTCGGCTGTTACCGTGGTGGTCGGGCCGCCGCCGCCGGGTGCCTTCACTCTGCCCGACGTGCCGGACATCGGGGTGTTGCCCGAACTGGCTCCGGGCGAGAAGTGCCAGCGCTGCTGGAAAATCCTTCCCGACGTAGGCGCCCATGGGCACTCCGGTCTGTGTGGCCGCTGTGCGGATGCGGTGTCCCATCTCCGGGCCGTGGCGCCATGAGCAAAAAGATCCACGCCTTGCCTCTGGGACTGAGCCTGGCGGCCCTGGTGCTGATAGCCGATCAGATCAGCAAGTGGTGGATTGTCGAAAAAGTGATGCAGCCGTCCCACGTCTTTGAGGTAACGTCCTTTTTCAATGTCGTTCTGGTCTTGAACCGTGGCGTAAGTTTCGGCATCTTCAACGGCAACTCGCCGTACAATTCGGTCATCCTGGCCACTCTGGCACTGGGGATTGCCTTGGCCCTGGTTTGGTGGCTGCGCAAGGTGACGGATCTGGCCACGATGACGGCGCTGGGTCTGGTGACTGGGGGCGCTGTGGGAAACGCTGTGGATCGTATTCGCCATGATGCCGTGATCGACTTTCTCGATTTTCACGCTGGTACGCTGCACTGGCCAGCTTTCAATGTTGCCGACATGGCGGTTTCGGTCGGCGCCGCCGTGTTGATTATCGACGCTCTGTTCCAACGCCCCGGACCGGATAAGAACCCCGTTTAGGAGTCCACGATGCGTATACGAAATAGTTTGACCCTGGCTGGTACCCTGGTGTTGGCCGCAAGCCTGATGGGGTGCGAGGATACGCGCAAGGCTCTGGGGTATGACAAAAATGCCCCGGACGAGTTCAGGGTGGTGGCGCGCGCTCCATTAGCGCTGCCACCGGAATATGGTTTGAGGCCTCCCAGCCTCGGCGTCGCCCGTCCCCAGGAAGTCGATCCCACCGATCACGCCAAAAACACGATATTTGGCGAGCAGAAAAACGGGAAGACGGCAGAGACGGCGGCGACAACGGCGGCGGCTTCCGCTTCGTCCAGCGCCCATACGCCCGGTGAGACCCAGTTGTTGAAGGAAGCGGGAGCGGATCACGCGACCCCCGACATACGGCGGGTCATCGATCACGAGACGACGGCGCTGGTGGCCGCAGACCATGGGTTCACCGATCGCATGTTATTCTGGCAGAAGAACCACGTTGTCGAAGGCAACGTGGTTGATCCCACCAAGGAGGCGCAGCGACTGCGCGAAGACCAGGCGCTCGGCCTGCCCGTGACCAATGGCGATACACCCATCATCGAGCACCGCAAAAAGGCCCTGCTTGAGGGGATTTTCTGATCCAGCCCGCCAGGGACAGGAAATACGTTCAGTCGCTCGGGATGGAAAGGTGCAGCAGGGGGGTCGGCAACACGGCGTGTTCGCCGACGAAGGGACGGTCATAGGAAATAATCAGGGTGAGACTGGCGGCGATGCCAGCGCTACAGATTCCAAGCGCCGTCGCCAGGGCGATCCGGTTGGAATGATGGAGAACTCCCGTTGTCCACAGGACCAAAGCCCCCAAAAACAGCAACACGGCCCATTTGACGTTACCAATTTTCTCCTGGCTGAGGTGAATCCGCTGGCTTCGCGCCGACAGGGCGTCGTTGAGCGCCTGGAGAACCATGGTCTGGGCGACCTCTTCCCCGTGGGTAGTGGTCTGGGTGGCGATCACGGCTTCCAGAGCCTGATAGAGTACTTCATAGGGCTTGTTGCCCGGAGTTCCGGCGATCATTTCCGGCCACTCCTCCCTGACGACGGTGCCCACATAGTCACTGACCCACAGTCGTACCGCCGTCCTCATATCCTCCGGCAGACCCTTGGCGAGAAGTAAGACCTGATCCAGGGCGCGAGCCTCCTCCGCCACCACGCGCCGCGCCTGAGTGTTGTCGGTCCACACGCTGTTGCCAAGAAAACTTGTTAACAGCGCGTACAGAATGGCTACCACCGACAGCAACTGTGGGGAGACCACATTCATGGCGGTGCCGCCCCACCGTGTCGCGGAGATAACTCGGATAAAGACGAAGATGCCCGTGGTTACGGCGCCGACCACGATGCATACGAATGTCACAATGCCGAGGCTCGGCCAAGTGCTGATGTAGACATCCATCTTGGTGCCTTCCTGTCCGCTCGCGGGGTTATCGCCACGGCCCCCCGAGGCGAACAATAAATCTGAAGAGGCAAGAACAAGAGCCAATCATGGGTAACCTGCCTACGGCATGATGCTCCCCATTTATCTAATGAACGGGGAGCGCGAGGGGCCTAGCCCCTCGCATCTTTATCTTTCAGGCCGACTTACGCAACAGCCACGGCCCCGACCGAGCGTTCGATCACCTCCAGCGCGGCACCGGCCCGGTTGCCATCGGGGCCACCGGCCTGGGCCATGTCGGGTCGACCGCCGCCCCCCTTGCCGCCGACCGCTTCGGCACCGGCCCGGACCAGATCCACGGCATTGAATCGGGCGGCCAGATCCTCGGTAACGCTGACCACCAGCGACGCCTTGCCGTCGTTGACCGTAATGAGAGCCACCACGCCGGACCCAAGCCGTGTCCTGATTTCGTCCGCCATGCCCTTGAGGTCGCGCGCGGGTACCGACTCAAGAACCCGTCCGTCGAAGGCGATGCCGGCCACGATTTTGATGCCGGATTCGGCAGCCGCATCGTTACCCAGGGCGATGCGCTTGCGGGCTTCGGCCAGTTCCCGTTCAAGCTTGCGCCGTTCTTCCACCATGGCGGACAGGCGCGCCGGCAACTCGGTCGAGGGTGCCTTCAAGGTCACGGCGGCTCGGGCGAGCAGGTCTTGCTGGTCGGCGACGAAGGTTTCGGTCGCGGCCCCCGCCACGGCCTCGATCCGGCGGACGCCGGCGGCAACGGCGCTCTCGGCCAGAATCTTCACCATGCCGATGTCGCCGGTTCGGCTTACATGGGTGCCGCCGCAGAGTTCCACCGAGAACGGGCGTTCCCCTTCGCTGTTGGTGGCACCCATGGCGACGACTCGCACCTCGTCGCCGTATTTCTCGCCGAACAAAGCCATGGCTCCGGCCTCAATCGCGGGTTCCGGGTCCATGAGGCGGGTGGTGACGGCATCATTGTGGCGAACCTGCCGGTTGACATCCCGCTCGACGGTGTGAATCTCGTCGGGGGACAGAGGCTTGGGGTGGCTGAAGTCAAAACGCAACCGGCCCGGAGCCACCAGCGACCCTTTTTGCGTGACATGCTCCCCCAAGGTCCGACGCAACGCCGCATGGAGCAGGTGGGTGGCCGAATGGTGACCGCGAATCGCTGCCCGCCGTTCCCCATCGACCTCAAACCGCGCCACGTCGCCGACGACGACGGTTCCGCCTTCGACCGTGCCAAGATGGACGTGCAACACACCCAGCTTTTTCTGGGTGTCCGTCACCACCACCCGGCCCTTGCCGGGAAGGGTCAGGGTGCCGGCGTCGCCGCTCTGGCCGCCGGATTCCCCGTAAAAGGGCGTCTGATTGGCAATCACCGCTACCGTCGTTCCGGCGCGGGCTTCGGATACCGCCTTGCCGTCCACCACCAGGGCGACGATGCGACCTTCGGCGGCTTCGGCGGTATACCCCAGGAACTCGGTCGCGCCGACCTGGTCGCGCAGCTCGAACCATAGGGACTCGGTCGCGGCCTCGCCAGAGCCGGCCCAGGCTTTGCGGGCCTCGGCCTTTTGACGTGCCATGGCGGCGGTGAAACCGTCCCCATCGACGGTAATGCCCCGTGGCCGGAGGGCGTCCTGGGTGAGGTCGAGGGGAAAGCCAAAGGTAGCGTAAAGCTGGAACGCCACGTCACCGCTTAGGGTCGAGCCGGCGCCAAGGTCCGTCGTGTGGTGCTCCAGAAGCCGGATGCCGCGAACCAGCATCTGCTGGAACCGGGTTTCCTCCAGCTTCAGGGTCTCGGTGATGAGCGACTCGGCGCGGGCGAGTTCCGGGAACGCCTGTCCCATCTGGGCCACCAGCGGGGGTACCAGTTTCCACAGCACCGGGTCGTTGGTTCCCATGTGGTGGGCGTGACGCATGGCGCGGCGCATGACCCGTCGCAGCACGTACCCCCGGCCTTCGTTGGATGGCAGCACGCCATCAGCAATCAGGAACCCGCAAGCCCGCAGGTGATCGGCGATCACCCGGTGCGAGGCGCGGTGAGGGCCATCGGGATCGGTGCCTGCCGCCGCGGCGGTGGCTTCGATCAGCGACCGCATCAGGTCGATATCGTAATTGTCATGCTTGCCCTGGAGCACGGCGGCAATGCGTTCCAGACCCATGCCGGTGTCGATGGACGGCTTGGGCAACGGCACCCGTTCCCCGGCGGCTGGTTGAACTGCATGAACACCAGATTCCAGATTTCGACGAACCGGTCGCCGTCGGCCTCAGGACTGCCCGGCGGACCGCCGGGGATATGGGTGCCATGATCGAAAAATATTTCCGAGCAAGGGCCGCACGGCCCGGTATCGCCCATTTGCCAGAAATTGTCCGAGGTGGGGATGCGGATGATCCGGTCGTCGGACAGACCGGCGATCTTGCGCCACAGTGCCGCCGCTTCTTCATCGGAGCTGTGGACAGTAACCAGCAACCGTTCCGAAGGGATGGAGAATTCCTTGGTGATGAGGTTCCAGGCCAGTTCGATGGCCAGATCCTTGAAATAATCTCCGAACGAGAAATTGCCCAGCATTTCAAAAAAAGTATGGTGGCGAGCCGTATAGCCGACGTTATCCAGGTCATTGTGCTTGCCGCCGGCCCGCACGCATTTCTGGGATGAGGCGGCACGGGTGTAGTGGCGTGTTTCCTGTCCGGTGAACACGTCCTTGAACTGCACCATGCCTGCATTGGTGAACAACAGCGTCGGATCGTTGCGCGGTACCAGGGGGCTTGATCCCACGACCTGATGCCCGTATTTCCGGAAGTAGCCCAAAAAGGCGCTACGGATTTCATTGGTTGTGGTCATGATGATCCCACTTTTGACTCAAGGCGGGTCTTTGTAACGCGCCGCTGGACCCAAGTCCAGGCCTCCTGGACGCTCGTATTTGAACAATCCATACCCAAAGAATGGGCTGCCGCCCATACGTGCTTGGGGCCTTGGGCCCCAAACCCCCTTAATGGGAGTGCGCGCCACCCGGTCCCATCAATCCGGCAGTGTTTTTGGAAAGGCGACCAGAAACGTACTTCCTTCCCCGGGAGTCGATTCCAACCAGATACGCCCGCCATGGTGTTCGGCTGTTTTCTTGCAAATGGCCAGCCCGATGCCGGAACCTTCATATTTCGTGGCGGAGACCAGCCGCTGAAAGACCTCGAAGACACGGCCAAAGTTTTTCGCGTCAATACCGATGCCGTTGTCCTTGACCCACACCACCCACTCAGGGCCGTCGTCGCGCCACCCCACCGATATCTTGGCCGGGCGATCGGCAATTCTGTACTTGATGGCATTGCCGATCAAATTCTGGAACAAACGGACCAGTTCGATACGATCCCCCGTCACGGTAGGCAGATCTGCGGCGATGTCCAGCATGGCCCCGGTCTCTTCAATCGAAACTTGTAAATTGCTCATGCTTATTTGCAGGATCTCTTCCAGCGGCACCGGCTCGAATAGAGAGCTGTCGCGCCCGGTGCGGGAATAGTCCAGCAGTCCAACGATCAAGGCGGCCATACGATTCGCCCCGCTGGCGGCAAAGCCAATAAATTGCCGCATATCGTCGTCGAGATTCGGCCCCAGTTTTTTCACGATCAGGTCAAGGTAACTGGTCACCATTCGCAAGGGGGCGCGTAAATCGTGGGAAGCCGCATAGGTGAACTGTTTCAGTTCGGCATTCGCCATTTCCAGTTGTTGCGTCTTATCTGCAAGCTGGCGGAGGGCGACGGCAATCTTGGCCTCGGAATTTTTGCGCTCGGTGATGTCAATCAGCAGCGCCAGAAAATAATTCACGGAACCATCGGGATTTCGCACACACCCGACCGAAAGATCGGTGTAGATGATAGTGCCATCCTTGCGGATGAATCGTTTTTCCAACGTATATTCGTCGATTTCCTGGTTAAGTATCCGCTCGAACTGCTCGACATCGGCGGTGAGGTCATCGGGGTACGTCAGTTCCGCCCAGGTCAGACCATCAAGTTCCTCGCGGGAATACCCAAGCATTTCGCACAACCGGTCATTGACTTGCAGCCACCCTTTTTGCAATGAGGTTATCGCCATACCGACGATCTGGCGTTCGAAGAACGTACGCATCCGGTTGTCGGCCTGCCGTAATTTTTCTTCAATTTGTCTGCGTTCGGTGACATCCTCGACCGTTCCAAGCGCACGTATCGGCTTGGCGTTCTCGTCGTAAATGACCTTTCCGAGCACAGCTATAGTGTGCTGAGATTGATCCTGGTGATTGATACGGCATTCGAGATTTAGTTTACCCGTGCAAAATGCCTCTTCAAAAGATTGTCTGAATTTCGCGCGATCTTCGGGTATGACGTGCCGCAGAGCTGTCTTGACGCACCACTCCTGTTGCGGAAAGTCATACCCGAAAATCTGATCGTGCCGGAACGAACGCCACAACGTATCTTGAACTATATCCAGATCCCAGATTCCGACCTCGCCAAATTCCGCGGCAAGATCAAGCCGATTCCGGCTCTGGTTCAGTTCGTCCTGGATCTGGGTCAACTCATTGATGGTACGTTGCAGGGCCGCCTCGGTCGCCTGGCGAGAGTCGATCTCTGCCACCAGGGAGGCGGTGCGTCGCGTTACCTGCCGTCGCAGCGACAAGGACCACCCCAGAACCAGCAATATCAGCAGGCCAATGACGCCACCGCCCAACGGCAAAATATCAAGACGGCCATTTTTAAACGCCACCAGCACTTCATGCCATGGGTCGGGAGGGATCTTGATGGAAGGCCCCATCGTTTCGGCAACCGCCGCCAGCCGTTCCACGGAGAAGCCGCTGGCGCGTCCATTGGCATCGGTGAGAGCATAGGGCGGGAAATCAGTTTCGCTCCCGAGCACAAGGACTGGTGCGGCGTTTTCAGCATGGCTTCCGGACGAAAACAGGAAGATCATCAACAGGGCCGCTACAGCCAGTTCCGGCCAATATCCCACCGCTGGTTTTCGGGGGTGCCTCATGCTCAACGCCGCAACGCCGCGCGATCCATGGCAGTCAACACGGCTTGTTCCGTCAATAGCTCTGGAAGCGCCAGGCCATCGGGCGCACCGGGGCCATAGACGGCGTTGAAGGGAATGCCATAACGGCCAAAGCTCGCCAGATAGACGGCGATAGCATCGTTGGGGCGGGTCCAGTCGGCACGCATGGCCACGAGGGCGCTGCCTCCCAGCCGCTTGGCAACGGCGCCACGGTTCAGAACTACGGCCTTGTTGACCTGACACGTCACGCACCAGTCGGCGGTCACATCGACCAGGACGGAGCGGCCAGCGGCAACCTCGCCCGGGATGGCGGCCAGATCGAACGGCCGCCAGATACCATGAGAGGCACGAGCCTCCTCAACGTCCTTGGCCGGGGACGCGGCGGGTGCGATAAATGCCAAAGCCGCGCAAACCGAGGCAACCCCCACCGCCACCGGACGCAAACGCGAGGGTAGGCGGAGCCGGACCCAAAGCGCCACGACCGCCATCACCATCAGGGACTCCACCACGACAGCGGACGCCTCGCCGATCTGCACCGCCAGCACGGTTGCAAGCCACAGGGAGGTGGCCCCCAGCGCAACTCCCATGAGGCGCCGCAGCCACACCATCCAGCGGCCTGGCCTGGGCAACCGGCCAGCTAGCGCGGGCATGGCAGCCACCACCAGATATGGCGAGGCCATGCCGAGTCCCAGTGCCGTGAAAATCAACAGAATTTCCGCCGGACCTCGCGCCAGGGCAAAACCGATGGCGGTACCGAGAAATGGCGCCGAGCACGGTGTGGCCAATAAGGTCGCGAAGGCGCCGGTGAGAAAATGGCTGACGTGGGAATGAGAATGGGAACCGCTGCCAACGCTGGCGCCTGTATCGGCGAGCCAGGAGGGCAGACCGATCTCGAACAACCCCCACAGGTTGGCGGCAAACAGGGCCAGAACGACAATCATTGCCGCCAGAAAAAGTGGGTGCTGGAACTGTACCCCCCAGCCAACGACGGTTCCTGTGGCCTTCACCGCCACGGCGGCGGCGGCCAGAGCAATAAACGATGCCAGGATCCCTGCCGCCGAGGCAATGAAGCTGACGCGAATCCGGCGGCGTCCCGCGCCACCCATGCCCACCAGGCCAATGAACTTGAGCGATAACACCGGCAGCACGCACGGCATCAGATTAAGTACGAACCCGCCCATCAGGGCGATGCCAACCATGACAAGGAGGGTCGTGCCGGGAGTACCCGGATCTGGCGCGGCGGCGGCAAGAACCACGGCGGTCTCCATGGCGCGGGGGCCATCGACCAGAGTCAGCGTGACGTTTGTCCCCGCCGGCGCCGTTCCGGCGGTAACCGTCGTGCGCAATACCGCGCGATGACCACCCGCCTCCAGGCGTATCAAAGGTGCGGCGGTGCTCATCCCGTTCGGTCCCTCGACAAAAAGATCAGGGGCCTGGAACGGTGGGTCGGCGGTGGCTATGACCTCGATCGCGGGGGGATTGCCCCCGGAGGAGGAGGTAGTAGTGGTAGTGGCAATCAGCTTGATGCCAGCCTTGGCGCCATCCCCCGGAACACGGGCGGCATAGCGGTTGATCAAATGGGCAAGGGAGGTTGGCGGGAGAGGAAGCGGTGAAGCCCCGCCTCCAGCCAGGTCGCCTCCAGCCAGGTCAAGCCCCAGATTGACATGCTGGGGCACGCATATTTCCGAGCAGATCAGGAAATCAACCGCCGCCTTCAGATGCAACGGCTGACCGGGATGGATCAGTTTCGCGGTGATGGGCAGGACGACTTCGTCCTCGTACCCTGCCGTTTCAATGCCTTGCAAACTGAAGCGTCGAGGCGCTGGCCAGGAGATCTCGGCCTGGGCCAGATTTTCGGAATCCTTCCACGCCAGGGCGGGCGGATAACCAGCGTCCCCCGGCGAACGCCAGTACACTTTCCAGTGAGGCTTCAACCTGAAATGCAATCCGAGCCCGATCGAAGCCGCCGTCCCCGTGGAGGCGGCGGCGGCAATCAGTCGGACATCGGCTTGTGGCACTCGCGCCCATGGCGACGCGCCCGGTTCCGAAAGGTCAGCGGCAATCGCTGGCCCTGCCAGGCTAGCCACGACAACCAGACGGGCCACCACAAAAAACACCAGACACCAAAGACGTAAGAGCATCTCTCCACCCCGCCCGCCGCCCAATTGTTTACAGGGACTGCGAATGCGCCAATGATAGCATCGGGCCAATGATAGCACCGGGAACGGCTCAATGTCGTTAAATCAGGACGCGCCGCCCCCGAATCGGAGGCAATCGCATATGGGCACTCTCAGACCAATGTGCCACAAGACCTCTTATTTATTAATCAAAAAATGGGGCGGGCGGGGTATCGTGCTGAAGGCACGCCGGGAAGGGGGACGTGTCCGGTTGCCGTTCGATGCGGTTTTGATCCCGGTGCCGTAATGCCTTATGCTGGGGCTTGCGTTTGACGCGGCTTCGGAATATCTGAGTCTTATGAGAAACGCGATTACCCAAGGCGATTATCTGGCGGGCCAGTGCCTCGTGGCCATGCCCCTGATGAGCGATCCCCGTTTTACGAGGGCCGTTATCT
>JADFXL010000055.1 GCA_015233585.1 Alphaproteobacteria bacterium
GCGGCGATGCTGACCAGGCCAAAGATCTCGGGGCGGCCGGGAATGCCGGGTTCGGTCAGGATCAGAATCATCTCGCGGTCATAGTCGATCTGGGTAAATCGCGCCGCCGCCATGTGCGACAGGGTCTTCATCGGCACGAAAAAGCGCAGCCGGATTTCTTCCGGCGTCAGTTTGGCGAACGTCTGCTGGAAGGACGGTTCGTCTTCCGGTACCACCGGCCGCAACAAAAGTTCCCGCCCGTCCGGCAAGGGAATGCGTTCCTCCAGTTCCTTTGGATAGGGACGAATGGCCAGGCGATCAGTCGCAACCCCGGCCGCCGCCCTCACCTTGATGCGGGCATCCAGCGCCACCACCCCGTATTCGTCCGCCAGCAGGGGATTGATGTCCAGCTCGCAAACCTCGGCAATATCAATGACAAGCTGCGACACCTTGATCAAAGTCAGCGCGATGGCGTCCAGCCTGGCCCCCGGCAGGCCGCGATAGCCCTGCAACAATTTGTAGATGCGCGTTCGCGACATGATATCCTGGGCCAGCTGCATATTGAGCGGCGGCAGCCCCAGGGCACGGTCGCCCAGCACTTCGACCGCCGTTCCGCCGTGGCCGAACAGAATCACCGGCCCGAATTGCTCGTCATCCAGAACGCCGATGATCAACTCGTAGGCACCGGGCCGTCGCACCATCGGCTGCACCGAGAAGCCGTCCACACGGGCTTTGGGCAAAAGCCGTCCCACCTGATCCGTGATCGCGATCACCGCCTCGCGCGCCGCCGCCGGTCCCTTTACGTCGAGGGCGATACCGCCGACCTCGCGCTTGTGGGGGATGTTCGGTGAGATGATCTTGATGGCCACCGAGCCGCCGATATCGGCGGCAATGGACGCAGCTTCCTCAGGTGTGTGCGCAACCCGCGTGGCGACGACCGGAATACTGAACGCGGCCAGAATTTCCTTGGCCTCCGGTTCGGTCAGCCATTCCCGACCTTCCGCCAGCGCGGCAGCCACCACGGCGCGCGCGCGGGAGGGATCGGTGGTGAAGTTTTCAGGCACCGAGGGCGGCGTCTCCATCAGCATCTGCTGGTTCCGGCGATAGTTCACCAGATACATGAAAGCCCGCACGGCCTGACCCGGCGAGCCATAGAAGGGGATATGGTTCTCGGCAAACAGGCGCCGGGCTTCAAGAACCTCGCCATCGCCAAGCCAGCTTGCCAGCACCGTGGTGTCCTGTTTCTTGGCGGTGGCGGCAATTACGGCTCTGGCGGCGTCGTGGCTGGAGATGAGGGGGTTCGGGCAGTTCAGCACCAGGATGGCATCGACGTTGGAGTCCTCCAGCAGGATGCCCATTGCCTCGGCATAGCGGTCTCCGTTTGCATCGGCGACGATGCCGACCGGGTTGGTATGAGACCAGTTCGGTGGCAATTTCTGGTCGAGGCGAAGGATGCTTTCCTGGGTCAGGCTGGCCAGACTTCCGCCCTCATCAATCAGGGCATCGGTCGCCAGCGCCCCGATGCCGCCGCTGTTGGTCAGGATGGCGAGGCGATCCCCGGCGGGAACCCGGGTCATGCCCAGGATCTCGACGGCATCGAACAGTTCCTCCAGCCCCAGCACCCGCAGGATGCCCGCCCGGCGGAACATCGTATCGTAGACGTCCTCGGACCCGGCCAGCGCGCCGGTATGCGAAGCGACGGCGCGGGCACCTTCCACGTGACGGCCGGCCTTGACGACGATGACCGGCTTGGAGCGCGCCGCCGCCCGTGCCGCCGACATGAATTTGCGGGCCTGGCTCACGACCTCGATGTACATCAAAATGGCGCGCGTGCCGGGGTCGCTGGCCAGATAGTCGAGCGTGTCGCCAAGATCGACATCGGCCATGTCGCCCAGCGACACCAGATGGGAAAACCCGATGCCATGGCGTTTGGCCCACCCCAGGACCGAAGTGACGATGGCGCCGGACTGGGCGACGAAGGCGAGCCATCCCGGTTTGGTGCTGGTATGGGCAAAGCTGGCGTTCACCCCCGCCCCCGGCGCAATCACGCCCAGACAGTTGGGGCCGACAATGCGTAACAACGTGGGCCGGGCCGCGAGCAGCATCTCCTGTCGCAGGTTCTGAACCATGCGCGGCGAAGCCGCCACCCCCAGGCCAGAGGTAATCACCACCGCCGCACGGGCGCCGCGCGCCGCCAGTTCGGCGATGAGGGCGGGTACGGTTTCCGGTGGGGTGCAGATCACCCCCAGATCCGGGGCAACCGGCAGGCTGGCGATGTCAGGATAGGCCAGAACCCCCTCAACCGCCTGGTGCCTGGGATTGACGGGCATGATCGGGCCGGAGAATCCGGCGGTAAACAGGTTATGAGCCACGACTCCGCCCACCGAGTTGGGCACGGGACTGGCTCCGATAACCGCGATCGCCTTGGGTTTGAACAGGTATTCCAGATTCCGGATGCTCATGCGCGTACCTTTCGCAACGAAAGCGTGACGCTATGACGGCTCGATGCCGCCAGACGCTGGCGGCGGCGATACCTCCTCTATCCCTCCGGACATCGCCCTATCCCCACCCGGCCTCCCCCCTCCTCCGAACGGTGGCGACATCACATTATCAAGGTTGATCACTTGTACAGGATATTTGCGTTATTAGATAGTGACCGAATGGTGTATAATTCGTCCCGCGTGAGGGAGGGTATGTAACATTCTGGAGGACGGTCATGTTGCAAGCTCGTTCCATTCGTCACCCGGTGGCCGAGAGAGGTCTTCGGGATGTTTCCGCTGCGAAAGAGGCAGCGGGTCCGCTGTCGGCAATGCGCGAGGAGATGAACCGGTTGCTCGACAGCTTCTTCGTGCCGATGGCAACGCCGGCGGGTCGGGTGTATGACCTTGATCCGTTCCATCGTTGGGGCGGCCCGTTCGGCCTCCTTGGGGAGATGTCGCCACAAATCGACGTGGTGGAGACGGACGTGGCGTTCGAGATCAACGCCGAACTTCCCGGTATGACCGAGGCGGATGTCGAAATTACCTGTCGCGACGATGTGCTCTCCATCAAGGGTGAGAAAAAGGTGGAGCATGAGGAAAAGGGGTCGAACTATCACCTGATGGAGCGCCGTTTCGGCAGCTTCCAACGCTCGTTCCGAGTCCCGAAAGACGTTGACGTGGACAAGATCAAGGCCAGATTTGGAAACGGGGTGCTCAATCTGAGCCTCCCGAAGATGATGAAGGCCGAATCCGTGAGAAAGATCGAGGTGAAAAAATCTGATTGACAGACGATGACCTTGCCGTGGCGGCAGTCGTGGCACAGGAGGGTAAAATGGAAGGTCGCTACAAGATACAACTTTACAGCGCATTTGATGGTCGTACGGTCGGTGATCCGCAGATCTTCTCCATGCCGGCGGACTCGTTGGCCGAGTACCTGACGAAGTGCGTTGAGGGCGGCTACGAAGCCGTTGTCGAATATCCGGAAGAGGAGGACGAGGAGGTTTCCACCTCTTGGAAGAAGAGTATGGCCGGCTGCACCTATACTCACGAGGAGCGACTCCGCAAGATTGGCCATGCCGCCTATGTGGCCGAGCTTGCCCAGACACTGACGAAGCATTGACGCGTTAACAAGACGTTGGGGCGGCCCCTCCTGAGCAGGGGTCGCCCCAAAGGCCAGGAATCGAGGTTTCCAACCCCTGGCATTTACAGCGGCGGGATTCTGCGGGATCCGCCGCGCTCTTCTTATAAACCTAAATCCGGTAGTTGCTCTCGGGGCTGCCGCCCCGCCCCCCCCGGACGGATATGGGCGGTAGCCCATCGTTACCCTGCGGGTGAGAGGAAAAGCCCTGCAACAGGTTGCCATGCCTTGCTTTTTCTGTCTGAACTGCCAGATCTAGGTTAATAAAAGCCGGACAGTCCCCCAACCAGACCAAGAGCACAAACCAAAGACGAAACGCCGACCACCACCCACAGATACCAGCCGCGCAAACGATGAGTCTCGGGCAACGCCTTGACCGACAAGGTCACCAGGAAGCCGATTACCAGCGGCAGCAGAAAGGCGTTCAGTACCTGCACGGCAATATTCAGATCCACCAGATCCGGAACCAGCCAGACCACTCCGGCGGATCCGATGACGCACGCCACATAAACGCCATAAAACCATGGCGTGTCATGGTGGAGACATTCCGTTGACCGCTGGAAGCCAGCCACCTCGCCGACACCCCAGGCCAGGGCCAGCGAAGACACGATGGCTGCCACCATGGAAGCCCCTAACACGCCGGCGCTGAATACCGGCCGCGCCATCGCTGTCCCCAGCAAAGGTTTCAGCGCCTCGCTGATCTCGCCAACACTATTCAGCACCACCGTTCCATTCCGCCCCAGGGTGCTTGCCACCGCGACCAGGACCGCCGCCGTCAACAACTGAGTCAGGACCGCGCCAAAGGCCGTATCCCACCGTTCCGACTTATAGGCATCTGCCGTCAATTTCTTGTCGGCAACAGCCGACTGCTGGTAAAAAACCATCCAGGGATTGAACACCGCACCAACGAGAGCCGCCGCCAGATAGAGGAACCGTCGATTCCCCAAAGGAATGTCCACGACTTCCCGCCAGACCATCGCCGGATCGGGGTGCGCCGACCAGGCGACGGCAAAGAAAGCCAGCTCGAACAGGCCGATCAATACTGCCGCACGTTCAATGCGGCGGTAAGACCGGGTCAGCACCACGGCCAGCAGGGCGCCGACAGCAATCGGCAGGGTAAGTACACGGGAAATGCCGTAAAGATCGCCGATCCCGGCAATCCCGGTAAACTCGGTAATCAGCGAACCGATGGCCGCGACCGCCAGACCGCTGACCGCCAGCCACGCCCATCTGGGGCCAAAGCAGTCACGGATCAGTTCACCATGGCCACGCCCGGTAAAGATACCCAGGCGTACCGCCAGCTCCTGCACCATATAAAGCAATGGAATCAGCAGCAGCAGCAGGGACAGTAGACGATATCCCCATTGAGCGCCCGCCTGCGCGGCGGTAACCACATTGCCCGCATCACTGTCCGCCAGCATCACCAGCAGCCCAGGCCCCCACACGGTGAGAAAACGCAGATGCGCCGTGAGCGGCTTTTGCTGGCTTGATGTCTTGGTGCTCATGAAACCCCCATGACAATATACTCGGGGGATTTCTGATAATAAACGAATCGCTTGGGTTTATCGGGGCTATCGCCACGAACCCTAATGGGGCTATCGCCCCAAACCCCATTTGGGGCTATGCCCCAAGCCCCATTTTTAATTAAAAAGGGGGTTCGGGGCATAACCCCGAGCGGGGTCGGGGCAGAAGCTCCGGGAAGCCCCGACAACGACGCTGGAGTTTGCCGCCCCATGACCACCGACCGCATCCTCATCATTGATTTTGGTTCCCAGGTTACCCAGTTGATCGCGCGGCGCGTCCGCGAGAGCGGGGTTTACTGCGAAGTCCACCCGTTCAACAAAGTCACGACTGAAAGCATTACAGCCTTCGCACCAAAGGGTGTGGTGTTGTCGGGAGGGCCAGCCTCGGTGACGCTCGACGATACGCCGCGCGCACCCGATGGGTTGTTCACTCTGGGCCTGCCGGTGCTGGGCATCTGTTATGGCCAGCAGACCATGGTGGCCCAACTGGGAGGGCTGGTGGAAAGTTCGGCTCACCGCGAGTTCGGCCGTGCCCAGGTCGGGATTGTCGGCATATGCCGCTTGTTCAATTACACCCAACTGCATGGGGGCAAATGGTCCCTCAGCGAGCGCGAGACGGTATGGATGAGCCATGGCGACCGCGTTACTACCCTGCCACCCGGATTTCGCGGCGTCGCCACCTCGGAAGGCGCGCCGTTTGCCGTCATCGCCGATGATATGCGGCGTTTTTACGGCGTGCAGTTCCATCCCGAGGTGGTGCACACCCCCCATGGGGCGGAGCTGTTGCGCGCCTTCACCCACGAGATATGCGGCTGCGGCGGCGACTGGACCATGTCTGCCTTCCGCGAGCAGGAAATCGCCAAGGTGCGTGCCCAGGTCGGCAGCGGCCGGGTGATCTGCGGCCTTTCCGGCGGCGTTGACTCGGCGGTGGTGGCGGCTCTGGTGCACGAGGCCATTGGGGACCAGTTGACATGTGTGTTCGTCGACCACGGCATGATGCGTCTGGGCGAGGGCGACGAGGTCGTGGCTCTGTTCCGCGACCGCTTCAACATCCGCCTGGTGCATCGCGATGCTTCCGAGTTATTTCTGTCCCGGCTCCGGGGGGAACTGGACCCGGAGAAAAAGCGCAAGATCATCGGCGCCACCTTCATCGACGTGTTCGAGGAGGAAGCCAGGGCCATCGGCGGGGCTGACTTCCTTGCCCAGGGCACGCTGTACCCCGATGTTATCGAGTCGGTCAGCTTCAAAGGCGGTCCCAGCGTCACCATCAAATCGCATCACAATGTCGGTGGCCTGCCCGAACGCATGAATATGAAACTGGTTGAGCCGCTGCGGGAGCTGTTCAAGGACGAGGTGCGGGTTCTCGGCCGCGAGCTTGGCCTGCCCGAGAGCATGGTTGGCCGCCACCCATTCCCCGGCCCCGGCCTTGCCATCCGCATTCCCGGCCAGGAACTGACCCGCGAGAAACTCGACCTCCTGCGCAAGGCCGACGCCGTCTATATGGAGGAGATCCGGAACGCCGGTCTCTATGACAAGATCTGGCAGGCTTATGCGGCATTGTTGCCGGTGCGCACGGTGGGGGTGATGGGGGACGCCCGTTCCTATGATTACGCCCTGGCCTTGCGCGCCGTTACTTCCACCGACGGGATGACCGCTGATTATTACCCCTTCGACCATGGGTTCCTGGGCCGGGTTGCGAACCGGATCATCAACGAAGTCAAGGGTATCAACCGCGTCGTCTACGACATCACCAGCAAGCCGCCGGGAACCATTGAGTGGGAGTGAGGGGCTTGAATCAACGCATTTTATATAAATATTTTACAAATGATGGTTAATATAGCGTAAATACAATTTTGTTGCCACCGACCGCGATACAGATATAGTTGTCACAAATAAAGTATTTGTGACGATCGGTAGTTACCTCAAGGTAATTACCGATCGGGGGCCGCCAAAAATAAAAATGAATGGCGGAGCGGGAACGGGGGATTGGAAACATGCCAAATGCGGCTGTGGACAAGATTGTTGTCGCGAACGCCACGGCCTCCGACGGGGGCGCTGTGGCGGTGTGGCATCATCATGAGGTGATGCATGGCGGCGGGCGGCGAGCCGTTCGGGTGCTGGTTGTTGCAGAAACCGAGGCAACCGTTGCGCGGATTTTCGCCGGGATCCGTCAGGTGGAGGCCAAGGTGATCGTCGATTGGTTTCGTGACGGTGAGGAGGCCTTGAGCTTCCTGCTCCGCCGCCATGGCTACCGGACGGCCGTCAGACCCGATCTCGTGCTGGTGGACCCGATGTTGCCAGGCCGCAGTGGCTGGGACGTGATGCGGGAAATCAGTGACACCCGGCGACTCGAAGATGTGGCTATGGTCGTGCTGGCCAGCAGCGATCGTCCAATGGTAGTAGAACATGCAGCAAAACATGCAATAATAGCAGTTCTCGACCCTGCCATTTTGCCCCAGATGGCCGGTAAGTCGTGTATTTAATGGCTTTTTCAGAAGAACAAGTCCAAATTGGATACGTCAATGGGGTGGTGTTTCCGCATTGGATATGCCGTTCGGGATCATTTTGCGCAAGAATGGCGCCATGAACAGAATTAAGGAATTTCGTGTCCGCGCTGGCCTATCCATGGAAGCCCTGGCTACGCGCGTGAATACGACTGCGCCGACCATAAACAAGCTGGAAAAGGGACACCGTCGGCTCAACACCGAATGGATGGACCGCTTGGCCGTAGCGCTTGGCTGCAAGCCGGCCGATCTGATCGCGGAAGCTTCCCCCAGCCATCGGGAGCCATCCACCTCCTCGCTTGCCGAGGAAAGATGTGTTCAAGGGTACGATTATGCAACGATTCTGATCCCATCCTATGACTTGGCTCTCTCCGCTGGCCCAGGAACGTGGTGCGAAACCGATCCGGTGCCCATGTGGTCCGAGCCTTTCGACCCAAGATGGCTGCGCCGAATCACCGCATCCCCCGCAGGCAACCTTTTCCTGGTGAGCGTGAGCGGTGATTCCATGGAACCAACCCTTCACGACGGCGACCACATCCTGATCGACCGCACGGAGAACGCCATTCGGCGCGATGGTGTCTATGCCATGCGATTCCACGACCACCTGCTGGTCAAACGCGTCACTATCGACGTGCGTTCCGGGCGAGTGACCATCTCCAGCGACAATTCCCGCTATGATTCCTATCGCGATGTCGACGGCGGTGAATTGAACATCGTCGGCCGTATCATCTGGGTGGGCCGGAAGCTGTAACGCGGAGAGCCTCTCGGGGCTATCGCCCCGAACTCCATCTGGGGCATACCCTGCACTGGCCGGGCCGCACCATACGCGTGTCCGACGGCACCTGCATTTGGCTGGTGTGGGCGGATCCCACATGATTCAAATACGAATTCCTGCCTCGAACCCGCCTGTGTACAATTCGTTAAGTTCTGACATGATAAGTTTGTGCGGCGCGTCCGGCCGCTTGTGGGGCTTGTGCGGCGATTGGCCGCTGGGGAGGGTGACGTGTCGTTGCATCGTGAGAGGCTGGAGGAGACACGAGGTCATGTCAGTAGCCACGAGCGGGTGGACACCGAAAGAGACTCCGAAAGAACGGGTAACCGAAGAACATTTCTTCAGGATCGCACCACATCCGGGGAATGACTTCGCAGATCAGGCCGGTCAGGTCTTCGAGCTATACGAGGCCGCGTTACAAGAGACGGGCCAGAGCACGGATTCGCTGGTCACGGCGACGGTCTTTTTGTCGGATTCTGCCAACCAGGAGGCGGTGTTACGCAGTCATCCCGGCTTTGTCCGCCAGTTCTGCGGCGGGGGTACGGTCAGTGTAGTGCAACAGCCACCGTCGATGGCCAAGATTGGTCTGCTGGCTTACCATGTTCGCAGGCCCTCCGGCCGGGAACGACGCACCACGGATGCCGTTACGGCGCAAACGCAGGCACTGTCGGTGGAGGCTGGACCCTATCGCTTCATATACCTGAATAACGTGCTGCCGAACCAGGGCATCTCCCCCACCGCACAGGCTGATGACGTGTTTGGGTTCGTCGGCACGTATCTCCAGGCTCACGGGCTCTCATGGGCCGAAGTGGTGCGCACCTGGCTCTACATAAACGACATAGACACCCACTATGCCGCCATCAGTCAGGCGCGCAATCAGGTGTTCCGCCGTTGTGGTCTCGACGGGAGGAGCGGCTTTCCCGCCAGCACCGGCATCAATGGCCGTCTGGCCAATCCCTTCAACGTCATGATGCTCAATCTGGTGGCGATCCAGGGGTTGCAGCCCGGCCAGTGCCGCGCCATGACAGCGCCAGGGAACATGAACCCGACGACAGAATACGGCGTCACGTTCGAGCGTGGCCGCGAGGTCGTCTATGGGGACCGCCGCCACCTCTACATCTCTGGTACCGCCAGCATCGACCAACAGGGGCAAATCCTGCATTCCGGCGACCCCCGGCGCCAGACCGAGCGCGTGATCGAGAATATTGCCGCCCTGCTCCGGCACAGCAACGCCAGCCTTGCCGCCATGCGCTACCTCATCGTCTACCTGCGCGACCGACTGGATGCGGGCACGGTGGAGACGGTAATCGAGCAAACCCCGCTGGCCAGCGTGCCGCGCCTCCTGGTCTTCGCCCCGATCTGCCGACCGGGCTGGCTGGTCGAAATGGAGGGAATGGCCATCGACGGCCAGGGAGACGCCCGGTTCGCCGCGTACTGAAATTCTTAGCAACACGTCAAAGTCAAGGATGGTTTTCCATGAAAGACTCTCCCGCGCATCAACCTTCGACGGATCGTCTCGAAACGGGCGACCGCGCGCCGAGCTTCATCGGCATCACGGCAAAGGGAGCCCTCTATGCTTCCGATACGCAGGCTGGACGGACGGTGGTGATGATCCTGGCGCGGGATCTGGACACCCCCGGACTGATCCCCCTGCTTGCCGCCTTCTCCGGGCAGGCGGAAGCGTTTGCGGCCGTTGAGGCCGATCTGGTGGCGCTGATAAATGTGAATGTGGAACAGGTCTTCGAGTTCAGCCTCCAACATCCCGGCGCGGTTACCCTGGTCGGCTCTCCCAACGATTTTATGGATCGCGCAGGCTTTGACGGCGAGGGTCTGGACGTGCTGGTTCTGGATCGCAACCTGAGGGTGGCAGCGCGCCTCACCGCCCTGGATGCGGACATCAAGGTTGCGGCCGCTCTGGACGCCGCGACCCGGCTGCCCACCGAAACCCCGCGCGATATTTACACGCCGGCCCCGGTCCTGATCCTGCCCAACCTGCTGGAGCGCGATCTTTGCCAGGAACTGGTGGAAATGCATCTCGCCGGCACCAGTTTCGATAGCCCGGCCCTCCGCCTTGGCGCGCAAGGGCAATTGAAACGCGACATCAACAGCAATCTGAAGCGGCGCCGTGATTTCCTGCTGAAGCGCGATCACCCCATGCATGTCCGTCTTACGGACATCATCCGGCAGCGGTGTTTCCCCGAAGTCAAGCGGTGTTTCCAGGCCACCGTATCCCATACCGAACGCTTCAACATTGCCTGCTACCCCAGCGACGGCGGCCATTTTCACCGTCACCGCGACAATCGGCCGGATATCGTCGCTCACCGCCGGTTTGCCCTGTCCATCAATATCACCGCCAGCGGCGAGGGCTATGAGGGGGGGTATCTGCGCCTCCCCGAGTTCAACCTGCATCATTATCGCGCCACTACCGGAGGTGGCGTAATATTCTCGGTCAACCTGCTGCACGAGATAACCCCGGTACTGCGCGGCAATCGCTATGTGCTGATCACGCACCTGTTCGACGATGACGGCGTGGCACAACATATGGCGATGGAACAGATTTTGGGGTGAGGGATCTTGGCCCTGATCCTGGATACCAGGGAGCTTCCTCTTTTCCCCAATATCGGGACATGGTGCATTGTACTCATGGAACAGAAGGACTGAACGCGCGCGCCCTCAATCCATGAATTATTTATTGCAGTGCAGCATAGCCGTTGACTCCCCCTGGGTTCCAGCGATCTAATCGGCCCCTATCCAACCAGGGGTACGCCATGGGTCGGAGCAGCAGCAGCAAGGCGGGGGATCATATGGATGGTGGACCGGGTTCGTTACCGCCACAATGGAACGCATCCCCCTGGGGTGCTCCCCTGCCGCCCCGGTGGGCCGAGATGCTGGCGGGCCTCGATGTCGCCTTCCAGCCCATCGTCGATATCCGCACCGGCAATTGCTTCGGCTATGAAACCTCGCTATACGAAAAGAATAAAACAGGCTACGACGATATCAACACTCTGTGTGACTGGGCGCATGGTGAGGGCGTGCTGCCAGCGTTTCTGGCGCAACTTCATGCCAAAATGGCGAGCTGTTTCGTCCGCCTGCCGCACTACCGCAAGACACGGCTGTTTGTTGTTCTGGATGCCCGCGTCCTCGTGAAGGAAACCGTTGGAACCAACGTTCTGGAGCCAATGACGGCCATTGCGCAGCGGTTCTCCCTGCCGGAGAAATGTCTGACGTTGGCGTTATCCGGGCGCTTTCCGGTAAACTTCCCACCCTCGGTTCTGGAGTCCTTTGGCCGGACGCAGCGCGGCAAGGCCCAACTGGCCATGGATGGCTTTGGCGTCGGCTGCTCGTGCCTGCCGTTGCTGCACAGTGCGGAGCCGGATTACCTCAAGGTCGCCAAATTCTTCGTGGATGGCATCGAGAAGGACCTGAAGAAAAAGATCCTCCTGCGCCATATCGTCAATACCGGCCACCAGATGGGCAGCCTGGTCATCGCCGACGGCGTCCAGACCGAGGGGCAGTTCTCCATCTGCAAGGATCTGGGCTGCGATTACCTCCAGGGTCCCCTGGTACAATCGCCAACGCCGGACCCGGACGCGCTGTTGGCCGATTATCCCGAAATCGAGCGCCTGAGCAACCATGACCGTCGCCAGCAGGCCGGCGACCGCAAGGTCATCAAGGGGCAGATCGAGACGCTGGAGCCTATCCCCATCAGTACCGACATGACCGACGTGTTCGACAAATTCCGCGCCAACAAACACATTGATTTCTTCCCCGTGGTCAGCAAAGAAGGTAGTCCGCTTGGAATCGTCCATGAACGGGACTTGAAGGAATATACCTATTCCCGCTATGGCAAAGAACTCATCAGCAATAAAACCTGCGGTCGCCGTTTGCGTGATTTCGTCCGCCCCTGCCCGGTAGCCGACATCAATACCAAGACCGAGAAAATACTGGAACTATTTGCCCACGAGGAAAATACGTCCTGCGTCCTTATCGTCAAGGGCGGCCGCTATGTCGGCTTTCTGAGCGCTCAAGCCCTGCTCCGCGTCATCAACGAAAAAAGTCTGGCCATCGCCCGCGACCAGAACCCGTTGACCAAACTGCCGGGAAACAATGTCATCACCGAATATCTGGCCAATGTCTTGCGCGATACCGGGACTTCCTACGCCGTGGTTTACTTCGATCTCGACAATTTCAAGCCCTTTAACGATAAATACGGGTTCCGCCAAGGCGACCGGGCTATTTTGCTGTTTGCCGAGATCCTGACCCAGGAACTCCAGTCGGGAACCTGCTTTATCGGCCATGTCGGTGGCGATGATTTCTTCGCCGGGTTCAAGGGCGTGCCCAGGGAGGCGGCCGCGGCAGCCGTGCTCCACACGGTGGACCGCTTCAGCGAGGAGGCCCGAAGCCTCTATGACGATGAGGCACGCAAACACGGCATGATCGCGGCCAAGGACCGTCATGGTGTCATGCGCGAATTCCCCCTGCTTACCGTCAGCGCCGCCATGATCGTGCTGCCCGACGGCCGCAGCCCGATGACCTCAGACGAAATCAGCAGCCGGATTGCCGAAATAAAAAAAGTCTCCAAGTCTGCAGCCGACCATTTGGCCATCATCGACATCAGTCTGTAGTCCAAGGGCTGCGCCCCCCCCCGCTTGGTGCCGCTCCCTAAAATTAGGTTGCGCGGCTTTCGTCGATTGTGCTCCTGTATGGAGTCGACAGAGGCGATGGGGTCGTGTTGAATTACGTCTTCAAATTCAGAGACTGGACGGTCCTGCCAAAGGTAATGTTCGCGGCCTCTATGGTCGTCATCATCATGGCGGCGGCGGTGTTCGGCTATTTCATTCCGTTAATGCAGGGCCGAGTCCAGGACGCGAGAATGTCTTCCGCCCGTGAAGTGGTCGAGGTCGTCCATGGGCTTCTGACTCACTACAACGAACAGGTGCATAGCGGTACTCTGACCCTGGACGAGGCCAAAGCCCGTTCCCTGGAGCAAATACGCGCCCTGCGCTACGGTGGAAGCGGTTATTTCTGGATTAACGATACCTCCCTGCGCATGATCATGCATCCGCTTCATCCCGAGTTGAACGGGAAATCGATGGAGGATTTTGCCGACCCGAAGGGAAAGTTCTTCTTCCGCGAGATGGTTGCTGTGGCCAGAGAGAAGGGCGACGGATTCGTCGAATACCTCTGGCCGCGTCCGGACGGGAAGGATCCGGTCCGAAAAATCTCTTGCGTCAAGCTATTCGAACCCTGGGGGTGGATAATCGGCAGCGGCGTCTATATGGACGATGTTCAGGCCGATCTTAACGGTATCCGTTTGGTGTCGATTGGCGGGATGCTGGCGTTTGCCCTTCTGACCCTGACGATCGCCTATTTCGTCGCTCGCCATATCACCTCCCGGCTGACCAAGATCATCACGGGCCTGCGCGAAATCGCGGCAGGCGGTGAGAACGTCGACCTTTCCAAACGGGTCGCCATTACCTCCATCGACGAAATCGGCATACTTTCCAACGAGTTCAACCGTCTGATGGAGACGTTGAGCCAGCTCACCAATTTCAAAAAGGTGATCGAGGAGGAAGCGACCCTCGAAGACGTTTACCTCCGGTTGCATGATGTCTTTGCCAATGAGCTGGGGCTGGATGAATGCGTGTTCTATGAGGTCAATACCGCTGAGAATCGGATGCGCCTTGCCTATCCGCCCACGATCACCACGGATACCATGCTGTGTGAACGCGAGATACTGGATGCCTGCAATCTGTGCAAAGCCCAGCGCACCGGCCACCGTGTTTCATCGGCCTCATTTCCGAATATCTGCCGTATGTTCCGGGATCCCGCCGGCCGCCAGCACATCTGTTTGCCGCTCATGATCAGCGGCGGGACCATCGGGGTCTTTCAATTCCTGTTCCCACTGTTCACGGCGCCCCATGCCGGGGAGACGGCCGACCACCTGGTTTCCCGCGCCGAACAGTACCTCAAGGAATCCATTCCGGTCATTGAGGCCAAGCGTCTGCTCAAATCCCTGCACGATTCGGTGGTCACCGATCCACTGACCGGCGTCCACAACCGCCGCTTTCTGGAAGAATACGTCGTCTCCCTGTGCGCCGGAGCCAAACGTCGGGGCACCACCATCGGCCTGCTGATGTGCGATCTTGATTTCTTCAAGCAGGTCAACGACACCTACGGCCACAATATTGGCGACGAAGTTTTGATGCAAGCCGCCATACGCATAAAGGGAGCCATCCGGCAGACGGATTTCGTGATTCGTTTTGGCGGCGAAGAATTCATTGTCATCCTGGTCGATGTCGAACCGGGCCAGTCCATGGTCGTGGCCGAGAAAATCCGCGCTACGTGCGGAGACACCAAATTTGCATTACCCAGCGGCTTGTTACTGGCCAAGACGG
>JADFXL010000056.1:0-14034 GCA_015233585.1 Alphaproteobacteria bacterium
TCTCTCGTTACCTCAAAATTGATTATGAAACAGTCTTCCACGTTTCCGCAGCCACCATCCTCTTTGCATCAATATCCAGACTTTTGGCATCCGTAACTATGCCATGACCCTTTCCCAACGGACTCTTAGCCGCGACCGCGTTTAACAATCGATTGATAGATCGTTTCCAACTGTGGAACGAACTCCTCTATATTGCCAATTGTTCGGCGCCAAGCATCACCGCTCACAGTCTTGCGGATATCGGCATACTTAACCGGATTAAGCGCCAGCTCCACCGCCTTTTCTACATATTCTGTCAGGGAAGCGGACACACCCCACTCCAGGCCAATCGCGCGTAGCAAACTCCCAGCCATTCGCGCCACGTAGGATTGTCCTGATAACGTCACCAACGGCACCCCCATGCGCAAAGCGTCGCTAGCCGTGGTGCCGGCATTATAAGGATAAGTATCGAGAAACAAGTCGGCTAGTGGGAGGCGCCCCAGGTATTCCGACGCAGAGACCCGAGGAGTAAAAATCAAGCGCGCCGGATCAACGCCACGTAATTGAGCCTGGGCTTGCATCGCCTGTCTCCCCGATGGGTGATCTGCCAGCAACCATAAAACTGCCCCTTCAGTTCTCTTGAGAATAGCCATCCATGACTCAAACACCTCTTCAGTGATCTTCCAATTACTTGAGAAGCAACAGAAAACGAACTTGTCGTCGGGCAACCCCGCGACCGCGCGGGTTGGCGTAGGAGCAATCGGCAACTTGGTATCGTTGACCTGAAAGGTCCCCGGCAGATACAGCGGCGTCGGCTGATACATGTGCGCCTTGTCTCTTGGAATGACAAAGTCATCACAAAGCATGTAATCAAGTTCCGGCAACGGAATCGAGCCAATATAGCCGAGGTAGGTCATCTGCACGGGCGCGGGCCGCCAGGACAGGACGAATAGCCGCGTGTCCCGGCTGAGGCCATTCAGGTCGACCAAAATGTCGATTTCGTCCTGACGGATCGCTTTGGCAGCTTCTTCGTCGCTCATGTCGCGGATCGAGGTGACTTTGTCGAAGGAGGCGAGAACCCGTTTTCGAATGTCGCTGCCATCATTCTCCGACGCGCAATAGCCGTACACCTCGAACCTTGAGCGATCGTGCCGCTCGAAAAGTTCAGCCACCAAGTAGCTAATAGGGTGGGTGCGATAATCCGTGGACATGTAGCCTACGCGAATGCGGTCGTGTGCATAGCCATTGGCAGGTGACAGCCGCGACGTAGCGTGAGGCGCATTCTTATTCAGCCAGTTCTTGGCATGATAGCTTTGGACATCGGCGTCATCAATGAGAGCCATGGTCGAGAGCGCTCCGGCGCTGTCTTTCATTTCCTCAATCGACAAGCCGGGAATGCAATTTTCAAAAATCGGCCAGCGACAAAGTCTCTGGCGCAAGAAGACCCAATGATGGATGACGTCGAGCTGCTTGGGGTTTGTCAGCAGGCTGGTGTTCAGTGTTGCCAAAGCTTCGTCAAACCGTTGAAGAATAGCGTCCTGCATGTGGCCAATATGGTTGAGCAAAATGGTGCGCTCATCGTCGGACTGGATGGCTTTGCGCCAGACGCTCAGAGCCTGATCAGGCTCACCTAAAGATGCATATGTTTGACCGAGAGCGAGTGCAGCAGGTTCAAACCCCGGTCTAAGTACTAAGCAATTCTTATATGAAACAACCGCTTTTGCTAAATCTTTCGCAAACGAAAATTCACATCCAAGGTTATACCACGCAATAAATGTATGGATTGATGTTTTCTCATTAACATCAATCCACGACGTGTAAAGCGGGACATTAAGGTGCCTCGCCCCTAATAACGAAATATTTTCAATTAAATTAACAAAATCAGCCATTGGGATTCCTCTCAATAGCTCTGCAAAAGCTTTGTTCCTCGTCCCGGTCCCAATAGACCAGTTTCTTTGCTCGAGGTAACGATATATCTTTTGAGATTTGGCTGTCAAGGTCGTCACGATGCACCTTATATCTGTTTAGATCAATCTTCACCTTACCTAGAATTAGGCCGGGGTGAAGACGACCTGCCTCATTTGACGACTTTTTACACGACCACGCCGACGTATTCAAGGTAATTTTATCTGGAGGATTGCTCAGGGCCATCGGGTGGAGAGCGCGTGACAACGGGGCAAAGTTCTGAATCGATCGGAGAACTAGGTTCGACTTGACCCAAGCCCCGCAAAAATCCGTCCAACCCGGAAGGCCGCAAGGGAAAACAAGGGCATACGACCAAACCGCCCGTGGCGGGTAGCGTCGGGCGTTCCAACAGTCGCGGCTTTGACGGCGATCAGGGAGCGAAGGTCCTCGCAATGCCGGCGTGGGCGCAGCTCCTCGAAGGCGGCCCGGCGGGCAGGCTCGAGGCTGCGAATACCTGTGCAAGCCGGTGTAGCCGACAGCCTTGCTCGGGCGGACTCGGGAGTTGCTCGGCTAGGCAGGCTTCCTTGATGCCCGTAACAGTTGGCATCACCCCAACCCGATTACTACAGCCCCGCGCGTCCCTCGGCCGGCTTCGTCTGGGGTGGCGAGGCCGGGCCTTCCGGTTGGGACGTCAGGACGAGATTGAAAAAGCCGGCTTCGCCGGTCGGAGAAATCTGACCATCCTCCACGGGTCCGCTGTTGTGTTCCGTTTGGACATCGGCGAGGCCGGGAGCGATGGTGAGGGACGCGCCCTCGGCATTTTCTGCGGCCTGGTCGGACGCCGCGGCCGCGACGCCGATCGCCTGTTGCCCCTCGTAGGCGAGCGCCGGCCCGGGCGCGGCGCCTGGGCCGGGCGAAGGGGTGGCAAAGGTGGTGAAGACCGCGGGCTGCGCCTGGAGGGCGGCGGTGCCCAGGCGATCGACGACATGGCACCAGTTGGCCTGGCTGGTCGGATGCGTCGCACTGGCGAGTTGGACAGACAGGTCGGTGTGGTCCGCATCCGGTTGCAGAGCGACCAGGATCGGCAGGTAGCCAACGCCGGATATCACCACTTCGCCGCTGACCGCTCGGGCAAGGCCCAGCAACAGGATCAGTGCGCTGCGGGTCCACAGCTGCTCCTGGTTGCTGACGAAATTGCCAAGGCTGTACAGGATGAAGCCGGTGCCGCCATCGCCGGTCGGACGCCATTCCCAGGGCTGGACGACGTGGGAATGACTGCCGAGGACAGCAATCGCCCCGGCTTTGAGCATCTGCCGGGCCAGAACCTTCTGGGCCGGGGTCGGATTCTCGGAATACTCGATGCCGAAATGCGGCGTGACAATCACCGCGTCGATGCGCGGATCGGCCTTCAGTTGCGCGATGGTCCGCAAGATCAACGGGCGATCCCGATAGCAGTGCAGGACCTGACCGTGGCGGTCGGAAAAGCCGTTGGTTCCGTAAGTGCATGCGAGCCAGGCGATCCGGAAGCCGCGCGCCTCGGTGATGGCATGCCAGGGCGCTCCGGGGTCGGCGTCGCGGCTCCGGGTGCCGGTGAGGGCAAGACCGGCCCCGCGCAGGGCGGCAATGGTCAGGTCAATGCCGATCGCGCCACGATCGAGGCAGTGATTGTTCGCGGTCGAGACGATGTCGAAGCGCGACGCCTTGAGTGCGTGGGCGAGCCCGGGGGGAGCATTGAACCGGGGATATCCGCTGTAGACGAGCCCGTCATAGCCGGCTACCGGATCGGCAACCTTGGCGCCCTCCGCCGGGATGCCCTCCGCCAGCGGCGTCTCGAGATTGGCATAGCGGATGTCGGCCCGCTGCAGGACCGGTTCCAGGTTTCGCCACAGGCTACGGAAGCCCAGCGGGTGCTGGGCAGCCTGGGCCTGAAGCAGGGCGTGGGGAATGATGTCGCCCATCGCGGCGATCACGATTTCGGTTTCCGGCAGCACGGCACGGGCTGGCGGCGGCGTGCGCTGAAGCGGTGCCAGCGCCTCGGGATCGCTGGCCAGCGCCTGTGCGTCCGCACCCTCAAGTTCGTTTTCGTCTTCGCGGAGGACGTCGCGGGGCGCGAAGGGCAGCGTTGCCGTCAAGGGGACCTCCAGACCAGCCAGGGCGAGAAGACAGGACGAGCCGCTTTTCGGAGGCGCGCCCAGGGCCGCGCTCGCCGGTGTCAGCCCGGAAAGGGCCGCCGCGACCAGGACGGTGAGCAATCGCCTTCGAGGTGCTGCCGGCAAGACCAATTGCCGCGGCTGTCCGCCCCGGCCGGCCATCAGTGGGCTCGCGGTTCGGACGGCGGGCGTGGCAGCAGGGTGAAGGTCGCCGCCGGAGGCGCCTGCGGGTCGAGAACGCCTTCGGCGCACTCCGACACGACACCTTGGGCACTGCGAACGATCGCAAACGAGGGCAGGCTGATCCGATGGTCGTAGAGAATGCTGCCGCGGAACGGGAACGAGTCAAGGCCCTCGTCTTTGGGGTTGGCGGTCTGGCAGGCCAGCAGGCTTGGAAACAGGAGGACGCGCGCCTCCTCTCCCGCACGGGCCAGGCGGTCGCCATGAATGCGGATCGGGTAGGTGCGCACGGTCTCGCTCGACGGAATCCGGTATGGCCGCCCGGCCACCACCGAGATCGTCCAATAGCGCCTGAACCGGTAGCGGACGCCGCCGGGATCGGTCTGCTGGAATTCGACGATGGCAAAATGGGGTAGCGGCTGGTCGGGTCGGCAACCGGCTTCGGCCATGGTCGGCAGCGACAGCGGCGCGTCGGACGACGGATCCTGGTTCAGCCGGAACGTGCCATCGCCGCAGCAGGCGTCTCCGCGCGTATCCGCGCAATAGGACAGGCCGCTGATCTCGAGCGTTCCCGCCGGGCCCTGGCGCTGGTCGTCCATGACCACCTGCGGCGCATAAGGCCACAGCGGACGCAGCCGCTGGGCCAGCGCCTCCGCTGCCACCGCCCCGACTGGAAGCTCGACCGGGCTCCAGCCTGGGCCGAACTCGATGCGAACCGGCAACTCCCTCGCGACGGGCCCAAGACAGTTCATCCCATTCTCTTGGACACCGCCTTGCGGGGCGCCGCCGAAGCAACCGGTGACCAGCGGGTAGGCCGTGCCCCCGATGCGCTGCCGCCAGGCCTCGGGGATTCTCAGCGGTTGCAGCCGACACGGGGCGGCGAGCGGTTCGGGCAGGCCCCGCAAGGCGGTGCCCAGCTCGCCCGGAACCGTGGCTACGCAGTCGGTGGCCCGCGGATCGCCCGCGGGGAGGTCGGCGAATTCCGCAAGCAGCGCCCCGCTCTTGAGGAATTCCTTGAGCGGCAACGGGCCGATGTGGCCGGTGCGATCGGGAAAACGGTCGGCGGGCCACGGCTCGGACAGCGGCACCGCCATATCGACCACCAGATCGTCCATGCGGACGATGGAACTGGTCTGGGTAATCCGGATCGGTTTCAGGTGGCCGACCTGAACCTCGTACGGGGGCGGTTCGTCGCAATCGACCTGATAGGCGCGCGGATCGTCGGGAACGGCCAGCCAGCGATCCTGACAGCGGCCGCGGGTTTCCTTGAGCAGACCGGCGATGTCCTGGATGGCCAGGGCTTCGGGAATGACCAGCACCAGCGGCTGCTTGCGCCCGCTGCTCGCTCCGGTCGCTGCCGGGCTGGGCGGAGCGGTCGCTGGCGTCGCTTTCACGGCAGTGGCGAGGGGGGCCGCGGTTGCCGCCGGCGTTTGCGCGTTCGGCGGCGGTGACGGCACGGCGGCGGCCTCTGCCTGATGCTCACTGATCCGAGTCGCCGACTGGGGAGTGTGGCTGAGGGTAAAGGTGACGGGTCCCTTGTCGTTGCCGGTATCGTCGAGCGAGGTCGTGACCGGTTCCGGCCAGCTCGACAGGAACGCGAGCTGGCCCGCCGCCATCAGCGCCGATATCCACACCCGCATCCGCAAGTCTTCGGACGGCGGCGGGGGCCGCATGGCAGGGGCCGAACCGGCAGTGTCGGCAAGGAAGGGCAGTCGCCGCGCTTCCCGCAGCTTCTCGGCCAGGCGCAGGCGCGAATCCGTCTCGCCGGAGCCGTGCGGAATCAGCAGGATGGTCGGATAGTCGTTGGGGCGGTGGGCGATCGACTGGTTCTCGGAGCAGGCCAGAGTATAGCGCAGGTCCGCCTCGTCGAGAACCAGTGGAAAGGTTCCGGCATCGGTGACCACGCGGAAGGTTATCTCCGCCCTGACCGTGGCATCGCTATCGACATCGGTCCCGGAATTGATGCTGTACCAGCGCGCCATGCGAATGCTGTATTTGTGCCCTGTATGCAGTTCCGGGATGAGGCCCAGAACCTTCAAGGCACGACGGCGGGTGTTTCCCTTTTCGGTTTGGCACGATTGCAGATCGATCGGCGCTCGCAGCAAGGCAACGTTCGGACGCCCCGCAATCTGCGGGCGTGACGATTCCGCCCGGGCCGGGTCCGAGCCGAACCCGACGCCGAAGGACGAGACCAGAAGAACAAGGCGGGCGAGCGCAACAAGCCTGGGATCGAATGACATCGTTCACCCTGGTGGGCGGTGGAAGCGGGATAGATCAACAGAACTCTTGACGCGGACCGCGGTCATCGCCGAACCCATCCGGGCAAGTCTCCCGACTTGAATAGCGCGCGCCCGCCGTCGTTCAGCACCCCCTGATCGAGCCATAGCCAACGGACCATCTGATTCTGGTCGTTCGGGGAGAGGACGAACGTTTCCAGCCGCGCTCCTTCGGGGGGGCACTTCTGGCCGGGCGGGCCAAGGCACAGCATCGGCGAGCCGGTAAGATTAAGATCGGCGGCCTCCCAGCTGTCGGGACGCGGCGCCGCGCCACCACGAACGCGATCGAGCGCTCTCTTGGTGAATTTCAATAAATCACCGTTGCCTGTAGCGGAAGTCGGGAAGTTATCCAGATAATTGTAGTCAACCCAGGCAGTCTCCGCGGACGGAGTCGAGTTGACCGTGTTCGCCATGGTCTCGGCCTGTTTCCGAAACAGTTCATGGGCGTCGTTGTATTTATCTTGATTATCTCTAACCTTTTCAGGCGGCATTCGGATAAAGCTCAAACCTTTGCGGAGCGCATTAAGCCTCACGAACGTCTGGGACAGCTGCTTAGGTGAAATGCCGTAACGGAGTCCGAGCCGGTCCCTCTGGGCGTCAACATCATATCCAGCGTCGCCGAAAACCAAGAACACGACGGAGCGATTCGAGCATTGCGGGCTCTCTTGAAACGCGCGGATCAGGCCACCAAACAGGTTCTCGGGATAATCGTCGTGCTCATCGGCAGCGGGCTGTGCCATGACCGGCATTAGGGAGCGTTTGAATTCGACGTTGTTTTCCTCAATGTCGGCGGCAGTCGGCTGGCAGCCATTTAGGATAGCATAGGTTGCGCCTATGCCCTCACGGCCATACGGTTTGCGGTCTTCCTTATCGGTGTCGCCATAAACAACGAAGCCCAGCCGAACGGATTCGGCCGCCTCTGACACATTTGCTCCGGTCAGCGTCTGCTGAATGACGCCGAGGATGCCCTTGCCCCCGTCTCCGGTTTTCAGCCAGTCGATCATCGGCTGCATTCGGTTCGTGCCGTCGACGACCAGGATCACGTCGACGCCGGACGGCGAGGCGGGCCCGGCCGCAGGTTCCACCGCCGAACTCGTGACCGCCACGACCTCGACGGCCTTGGACTGGTCCGCAGGGCTGACCTGAAGCAGGCGCCCATTTTTGCCCTTGAACGACGAGCGCTCAAGCTTCTGACAGCCGGTTTCTTTCCTCCGTTTCAGGCACAGGTCGTCGCCGGCCTTCGGATCGGCCTGCCAGCCGACCCGGGTTTCCCAAGTCAGCGAATTGTTCGCTTGTGTCCAACCCAACACCTGTCCGGTTTTCACCGGCAGCCAGGGCTCGCGGCCGAGGAGAATCCAGGTGTCGTCCTGTCGGTATTCATAGACAAGCATACCGACGGCAAGAGCTTGAGCAAGCGGAGCCTCATGTTCACTGGGTGCAGATAACATCTGTGCGGGCGAATTCACAAGACGCGCCCGCATCGCGCCAATTCCTGATGCGGGCGGAACCTTAAGAATGTTAATCTCATCGATTCGTCCGCAAACATCCGGATCATCCCACCGGTATAAATGTGGCCTTAGATCGCCATTTCCGGGTAATATCTTGACCCATTCGGAGAAAAGAAGAATTTTTTTGGATGGATCGACCTGGTGACACGCGTCATTGCCCATGGAGTTGCTCCCATCGCCAAAGATGGGAGCCGGTGTCCGTATCATCACAGCTGGAATTTTATTGTCAGTAGGCTGGCCAAGAACGTTCGAGGGGGCGGCCACAGACGCAAGTCCCAGCAAGGTGATCATCCTTACGAGGCAGCGTAGCAGCATCTTGCGTGGCATGTGCATAGTCACCATAGCCCCCCAAAACCAAGCGCCAAAGCGCTTTTATGTGTTTAATGTTCGGTGTCGATGAAATTATAGTTAAACTTCATCTTTGAACTATTTAGGTCATTCCTGAACGAGCTGTCCAGGATGGGCTCGTCGATGGTGGTGATAACCGCGTCGCATTTTTCATCCATTTCTGGCTCAGGAGCGTCCTTTGTCCTATCCATGGAAAACAGTTGGTATGAGTATGGGAACTTTCTTTGCCGATACCACTTATCACCGTGGAATCGTTTTGACTGTTTTTCGGCGATTGGCTGAAGATTCGCCAAGCCGCAGAGCACGGTATTGTCAGGCAAGGACTGGATATCTTTTATGGTCGTTTCCCCACGGGTCAGCAGAAGAATCCGGTTTTTCCCGGCGAACGGGCCAGAAGGGTCGGCGTGGAAAACGGCCGCTTCCAAGAGCCGAAGGCGAAGGTCGGACATATGCTGCCTGTTCTCAAAGTTTTCCGCGACAAGCTTGTCAAAGGTTTCTCTGGTCTTGGCGCCAATTTGATCAAGCTTTTGCGTTGCACTCTTGATTGCCGCTTCCGCCTCGCCGCGTGATTGTTGCATTTGACCGGTCACTCTGCTTGCGTCTTCCCTTGCCTTAATGATGTCCTCACTGAGACTGGTCAACGATTGACTTCTAAAGGCATCAACATCAACACGTAACTTAGCGTTGAAATCCTGAGTGATCGCGCTGGATGCCGCGTTAAGTTTCTTAGCGTTTTCATCGGCTGACGTCTTCAGTTGACCAAGCGCATCATCGCGAACCTCTTCAACACGCTTGCCAAGGTCTTTGACGACGGAGTTAAAGTCAGACAGTTGTTTTTCACTTACCTTGATATCGTTTTGTACCTTGAGCAGGCTCTCTTTCGATTCATAAATTCCCTTTTGAATTGTATTATTCTGTATAATAATGTCATTCTGAACGTGCTGATTCCAATTCTCAATAATAATTGACAAAGCCACGCCGAGAATTACACTAATAAAGCTAACAATCGCCATGGCAATGATGGGGTGGCTTCTAGAGAATGAAGACTCTTTTTTGTGGTGAGTTGATTGCGGGTGCTCATCGTTAATTCCACCGTGACGTGTGTCACCGGAACTGGCGTGGATATCCGCGGCTGGATGTTTGCGCTCAGTGGCGGTTGTCATGGCAAGTTCCTCAAGTCTCGGCGCGGCAGTCTTAGAAAGCGAAAATCTCATGTCGGGTTGATAACGATTTGGCCCGAACAGCTTGGAACAGGTAGCGCAATACGATTCCAACTGCAAGTCACGTTTGATCAAAAATGACCGGAAAATGTCAACATACATGGGTATGCACCGCGATATTTGCAGGTATTCTCAGAATACATTGGTATGCGCAACGACCTATCGAACAATTTATTTGAGGACATGCCCCGGTGTTCGTTGAAATTTGCTGACAGCCTCGCTATCCCTGCGTCGATGTCCTCCGCGATTTGGAGGTCTTACTGGTACATCCAGTACCTGCGTCGGAAATAAGCAATGGGCGGCGGCCGTAACGACCGACAGTATTTTGCGAAGGGGTGGTGGAAGCGCACCCTCGTGGTTGCTGCGGTCGCGGCAAGACTGATGCTGGATCTTCGTGGGGTCCTTGCGGTCATTCCCGCTCGGGCCGCTCCCCCCGAATGACTGCAGACCCTGGCCGACGCACGCAGTCGGCTGCAGAGCCTTCAGGACCAGTTGGCGGCGCAGCAACAGCGTTGCGAGACGGACAAGCGCGAGATCGAAGGCCGGGTTCGCGACGCGACGCGGCGGCAACTCGTGACCGAAGACCTGCAGAAGTGCGGGTACACCGCCGAAGTGATGGAGCAAAAGGAAGCGGCGGAGCAGGTGTTGAACGCCTGTACCACGGATAAGGCTGCCCGGGAGGGGCAAAGCAGCGTCAAGGACCGGTTGATCGAAACGCAGGAACAGGATATCGCGACGTCCCGCAAGCGGGCCAACGATTACGCCGCCGACCTGAACGCCATGCGCGAGCGGCAACGCGAACTCGAAGTGGAGGCGGGCAAGGTCGCCGGACTTCAGGAGTTGCTAGAAAAAGCGGTAACCGAGCGGCGCGCTACCGAAGACCTCGCCAACAAGCTTTACGAGGAAAGAACGCGGGCCGAGACCGATTTGTCGGCGGCGCGCCAGGAACTGGCGCGGCTACGGGCGGCGAGTCCGGTTCAGGCCACGCTTCCGGGTCCAGAACTCTTGCGGTGCCAGGAGAGCCTAATGCAAGCCAACGGGATGCTCGAGTCGCTCTCACGGGAGCGGCGGGAGGCGTCGGCGCGACCGGTTGCCGGCACGCAAGTCCCCGCTGCGCCGGTTCCGAGTCCGCTCGCCCCCCCCCCCCGAACCTCCGCCGCCCATTGCTTCGCCGTCCCCGCGACCTTCGATCGATTGTCAGGTCAAGGGACAGAACCTCCAGATGCTGGCGGTGGCGGCGGCGCCGATCCTGCTGGCCGAGGGCGGGCGGGGGCAATTGGCGAGCGGTGATCTGCTGCAACCGGTGGCGCCGGCCAGGCCGTTCTGTTTGATGACCTCGGCCGTGACGGGCACCGAATTCCGCCGGTTTCTCGCCAGCCTGCCGGCCAGTGAGCAGGACCGGATCAAGCGGGCACTCAAGAGCAGCGGCGGCAGCGAGTCGCTGGCGAACCCGGCGGCGCCCATGTCCGGAGTGCCTTGGGACGTCGCCAGGGGCTATGCGACCTGGCTCAGTCGGGAGACGGGCCGCGCCTTCGACTTGCCGACCCAGGCGGAATGGCTGGCTGCGCTCGGAGCGTGGTGGCGCGATCGGCTGACCGACGACGCGGTATTCGCGGCCGCTCGCGACCTGATGGCTGGCCGTTTCGAGTGGACCGCCACCGCCTGCGGCAAGGGTGGGGATCAGAAATTCGTGATGATGGGCTTGGCCCAGGGGGCGCCGCCCTCGGGCGGCATCCACGACCTGTGTCGGCACGCAACCGCCGTGGTGGCCAAGGGCGGGGCGCTGCGCCTCAGGTTTCAGCCTTAAGCAACAGGGGAGCTTTGCGACGATGACCGGATGGAGCTTGGTGAAGCGGTACGCTGGATCGATCGCAGTCGCGATGGGAGTGACCTGCTCCGGACCGGCTGTCGCCGCGGGGGCGTCGGAGTCTTGGCCGCCCGCAAACTATGCAGACTTGACTCGCTATCTGCTGCAGGACGCTCCGGTCAAATGGGACAAGTGCGCGAGAATGAAGAGTGCCGAAGGCCCGCTGTCCTTGGATAATCCCAAGAAGAAAGGCGATCCGACCGCGCTAAGAAGCTATTTTCATAGCGGTGAACCTAACAGTTTTAGGCGCCATCCCTGGTATCAGATCAAGGACGTTACGAAAGGAAAAAGAGGCGTCCCGATGCCATTCGACGTTCAACCGTACAATACGGTGATCATCCGCGCTGAAATCGTGCATGAACTGAAATTCGGGGACGAATGGAAAAAACTATTTCTGTTCGGAAGTGGCAAGGATCGTACGTATCGTCCCGCATGTGATGAGGAGACCAACAAGGTATTTGTGAGGATTCCAGATTTTTACCCAGTCATACTAATCAGATCTCCAAACCCCACCGTTGCGAAGGAGCTGCATGAGGTCCTCGGTAAGCAAGGGCCCGGCGAAAACATGGCAATATTTGACGGCGAAGTCAAACTGACAGGCGACAACTTTCTCCTAGATCCAAGCTATGGCACCTTGACGATCCTTGCGGGGCAGCAGGCCCAGCAAGGTGGGGTTCCTGCGGTCAAGGCATTTCCGAGCGTCCTGGAAATCACGTTTGATGGGTTTTACGAGTATTTCTCCATTAAGGCGGGGTCGTCTAGTGGTCAAGGTTTGTCTGACCCCAAACCAGCACCGCCGTTGCCTGCTCAATCTGTGTGTCCAGACGGAATCGCAGCAAAATTAAATCAGGAAATTGATGCGCATAAGGCGTGCGACCTTACCAAGGAAACCTTAATTACTGAGATTGATAGGCTAAAGACTATAGGCGAAACCATCGCAGCCGCCAATAAGGACTTGCTAGGAGACAAGCAAGCCTTAACGGAACGTCTTTCGAAACTGGAAGCGGAAAACGCCGAACGTGAGCGTATGGCAAAGCAGGAGACGGGGAATCGCCTGACCAGTGTCCGGGTCCGGATGCCGGAGGCTCTGGGCGCTCTCGACCTGAGCGGCGTTTTGAGGCTGTCGTACGCGGCAACCGCGTGCGAGGTACCTCGTCGGCTTGATGATCGCGCCAGTTATGAATTTGATTGTCCGGGTCGGACCGGGGCCGCGCCCTTGACCTTGCGTTTTGCCAACAACCGGACCAACCCGATCGGCCTGAACTCCCAGACCGAGGTGCTGACGGACGATCAGGTTCAGCTTAACGTCGCCTTCCAACTCGAAGGGCAGTCGTCCCAAATCCTGAGCGTGAAGGCCTTGCGGGAGGGCTCGATCAAGGTTGTGCAGTACCGCAGCGATGCCGCGCTCAATACCGGTTCGGTCAAAGCCCGGTGCCAGGCAACACTGGGAAAGGAGACGGTAAGTCTTGAACAGGTTCTGGTCAAAGGCGAGGACATCGTACTTTCGCCCCCTTGCCTCAAGACGATTCTCGACACGCATATCGTGGACAAAGTGAAGCGCATCGGAAATGCTGAGTTGAATTGTCTCAACCAGCCCCAGGGGATCGAACCCGTTTGCATTATTCCGCGTGAGGACGGTGGCGTCAAGGTCGGGCTCCGGCTGCGGCAGGGATTCATCCGGTGGGTGGCGTTGGAGAAGTTGCAGGACACGTTGGACGCCCAGGATGTGGTTGATCCTGGCAAGTCGGCCTGTCCCGCAGCGAATCGGCAAACCCTGGTGGTGATCGGCGGCTCCCACGAGTTCGGCGCGCAGGGGCAGGCGGTGATTATTCCGGCTGTTGCGGCCTGGGCCAAGGCTTTCACGGGTCCTTTCCAACTGCTTTTGCAGAACAACGACAATTCTCTCACGCCGGTCTTCCAGGAAGACGGGTCGACCAGCCACCCGCCAGAGCAACGGGAAGCCGCCGTTCTGGGCGCCTTGCGGGGGCGGGACTTTGACGGCAATGACCGGCGGTCGTTGGCCGCGCTGGCCAATATTTCGAAATTCCTGCCGAATTCTTCGGAGGACAGGAGCCGGTGTGCGCGCGTGGTGTTCTTTACCGATGGCAAGAGAGAAGACTTCGCACCGTACGACACCTATGCGCTGGCGGGTCTGACGCAAAAGAATATCACGTTCTGGGTCTTCGGCTTGCGATCCTGTGACGACTGGACCAGCAAGGCTGGCCTGGAGCCGAGCCAATGCTTCCAGTTGAACAGCGTGGAGGATCCCGCCTCTCAGATCGGAAAAGTGAAAAACCAGCTTGATACGGCAACGCGGTGAGGACGGATAATGTCAAGACGATGGTTGGTGATTGCCGGGGCCGTGCTGTTCGCCATGGCGGGGACCCCGGCCAGTGCGGCCTCTCCGGGTTCGTGCGGCGCCGTCGACTTCTCGACCTGGGTGCGGGATGCTTCGGGCAGCCTGGGCGAGGACGGCTATCGGGCGGTGGTCGCGAGCGATCGGTTGCCGGTCTACGGACAGGCGACGGGCGGCGCTCCGCTCGACTTGGCTTCGCCGTTGCGCTTCGGCGAGTGGGTGCGGCTGCGCCAGCTTGCCGGCCC
>JADFXL010000056.1:14062-14568 GCA_015233585.1 Alphaproteobacteria bacterium
CAGTCCGGATTCGATCGGCTGGGTCGATGCCGCAGGCCTGCTGTGCGCCCATCAACCGCTGAAGAACGACAAGGGTCTCGAGGAACGCGCCTACATCAAGACCGCAGAGGCCAAGACCGATGCGGTCAAGCCGGTCTTGGCCTATCCCGGTCCAGAGGGTAATGACTGCGCTGCCCTGTGTCGGGACCTGGGGGCCTTCCTGCTCTATTTCGTGGTCGATCGCCGGAACGGCCGGTTGCTGCTGGCCGATGATTATTTGCTTGAGCCGGGCAAACAGCTGGTGGGGTGGGTCGACGAGAAGTCGGCTCTCACCTGGCGCACCAGTATCGGCATGCGTCCGCGCGAGACTCTGGTCCGGCGGGGGGCGGACGGCAAGGAGGAGGAGAGCACGGTGTGCGCCTTCGCATCGCTGGACCAGGCACTGGCCAACAAGAACACCGGCTCTCTGGCCGGCTGCCGGCCGATCCTGGGTGGACCCGTGTGGTACACCCTGTCGCAACGCATGG
>JADFXL010000057.1:0-3317 GCA_015233585.1 Alphaproteobacteria bacterium
CCAAGTACCTCGGAAATTACCTGCGCTGGTACCACCTTATCGTTCTTCACGCCCACCCGACCCCGCGATACTGCCTCGCTGCCGCGATGGGAGGGATGAGTGTCCATACGATTTGCGAATAGAGCCTCATAAGATAACAAAAGAGGGAGCACGAGGGCCTCAGGCCCTCGTTCTTTCCTCACTCAGCCCAGAGTCAGCAGGGGCTGGCCTTGCTCCAACGGGTCGCCGGCTTTGACCAGGATGCGGGTCACCTTGCCCGAGCCTTTGGCAAAGGCGGTGGTCTTCATCTTCATGGCCTCGATAGTGGCGATGGGGTCGCCGTCATTGACCTGCTGACCCATGGCCACATCGACCCGCACCAGCACCCCGTTCAGGGGGCTGAGCTGATCGCCTGCGGCGGGGCCAGCGGCGGCGGCGACCGGAGCCGGGGCCGGAGCCGCAACGGGTGCCGCCACGGCGACGGGCGCGGCCATCACCGGAGCGACGGCTATCGGCGCGCCTTGATCGTCGATCGCCTCGACAACAACATTGTACGGCTTGCCGTCGACGGAAATTCTAAACTTCTTGATAGGCATGAGAAACGGTCCCCTCTTAATCTTTCCGGGATGCCCGGTGCATTAGTTGCAGTGACGTGACAGCGAATGGCCGGTCTGGTGTATCAAACGGCCTTCCGCCGCCCAGGTGCCGCTGCCGGCGGATTCGATGTGAACGATGCGATACCCCCACAGAACGGCATGAACCGCCGCTGCGATGGCGGCAATTTCGGGGCCATCTTCGACCGTCGCCGCCGAGCGCGTCACGCCACTCTGTGCTGGCCCATGCGCGGGCGCGGGAACATGGGATGCTCCCCCAGCCGCGTCTTCCGCCGTGGCGGCAACCCGGCCACGAATCACATACCCAACCACCGCCGCCGCAGCGAGGCCCAGGGTAAACACTCCACCCGATATAACCATGATCTCTCTCCCCTCTCGGCCCATCCGAGGCGGCCGCATACCTGCCGCCGCCTCGATTGTTCCGGCACGCAACGTGTGGCCCAATCCTTACATCGGCCAATCCTTACATCGGGATGCCGCCGTGCTTCTTAGGTGGCCGCACTTCGCGCTTGTTCAAGGTCTTGCGCAATGCAAGCGCCACGACCCCGCGCGTCTCGCCCGGCTCGATCACATCGGTGATGTAACCCTGCGCGGCCGAAAGATACGGAGACGCGAATTCGGCGCGATATTCCGCCGCCAGTTCCTTGTGACGGGCCTTGGGGTCGGCGGCTTCCTTGATTTCGGTGCGGTACAGGATATTCACCGCCCCTTCGGCCCCCATCACCGCGATCTCGGCTGTGGGCCAGGCGTAGACCAGATCCGCACCCATTTCCTGCGAACACATGGCGAGGTAGGAACCGCCATAGGCCTTGCGCAGAATTACCGTGATCTTGGGCACCGTGCACGAGGCATAAGCGAACAGCATCTTGGCTCCGTGACGGATGATGCCGCCGCGCTCCTGCTCGATGCCGGGCATGAAGCCGGGCACGTCGACCAGCGTCACGATGGGAATGCTGAAGGTGTTGCAGAAGCGGATGAAGCGCGCCGCCTTGTCTGAAGCGTTGATGTCCAGCGCGCCGGCCATTTCCTTGGGCTGATTGGCGACGATGCCAACGACGATGCCTTCGATGCGGGCCAGGCCGATGATGATGTTCTTGGCCCAGTCCGCCTGGATCTCCAGCAGCTCACCACCGTCAACGATGCGCCCGATCACGGCCCGGGCATCCAGCGGCGACGACGAGTCGTCGGGGATGATTTCGTCCATGCCGTCGTCGTAGGACAGGGCAATATCGGAGGTGGGACGGTGGGGCGGGTTTTCGGTGTTGTTGGACGGCAGATAGCTCAACAGCTTGCGGGCGATTTGTATGGCGTGCGTATCGTCTTCCGCCACAAAATGCACGTTGCCGCTGACAGAGGCATGGACCGCCGCACTGCCGACCTCATCCATGGTACAGGAGCGGCCGGTTACCGCCTTGATGACTTCCGGCCCCGTGATGAACATGTGGCCGTTTTTCCGGGTCATGATGATGAAGTCCATCAGCGCCGGCGAATAGGAAGCGCCGCCAGCGCAGGGCCCCAGCACCACCGCAATCTGCGGCACCACGCCCGAAGCGAGGACGTTCTGATAGAACACATGACCGTAACCCGACAAGGCGTCCACGCCTTCCTGGATACGCGCGCCCCCGGAATCCTTGAACGCCACGATGGGCATTCCCATTTTCAGGGCGAATTTCATGACCTCGACCATCTTTTCGGCATGTCGCTTGCCGAGGGTGCCGGCCGAAACGGTGAAGTCCTGGCTGAACGCCGCCACCGGGCGCCCGTCGGTATAGCCGGTGCCAACCACGACGGCGTCGGCGGGAAACTCTTTATCCGCCGTGCCGAAGTGCCGGCCGCTGTGGCGGATGTGCATGCCCATTTCCTGAAACGTGTGCTCTTCGAACAGTGCTTCGAGCCGTTCCCGCGCGCTGAGCAGCCCCTTCTCATGCCGCGCCTTGATCTTGTCCAGGCCGCCCGCAGCCAGAACCTTCTCGCGGCGCTCTCTCAAGGTTTCGAGTAGCTTCACAGAGAGCGTCATTTCCCCAATTCTTCCTTTGTCATGGCAGGGTGGGTTGCTGTCGACACGTCGCAGGAACCAACCCCGCAAGGCTCTTTGATTCAGGAGCGCTGCGCCGGTCAGGTTCAGGGACACACTTCGTCACGTCTCCCCCTTGCCTGATTACCACCATAGGGCCAACCCGCCCAGCGGATTTCAGGTTTAGATCGTCGGGAACAGCCTCCACGCCGCGCCCTTCGATTCACGGCGCACTTTAGCCCCAGGATTTCACAGGAGGCCAGAATAAATTTCGTGCGGCGCAAAAATTACCTTTGCGGGGATCAAAGCCTTCCGAACGGCAGGGGTGCCGGGTGAGCGTGGCATTTCCGCAACGGGTCTGGCTCGCAATGCGGGTTGGTTTATGTTTTCGGGTGGGGTTTGTCGTTGAAATAGGTTATCCTGCTTGTTGTCGTCGTGGGGGGCTGATGATTTTGGCGCCTCTCAGGCGTGACGACTTGGCCATGGCAGTTGAAGAAATCGCAAGGCCGCACGAACCCGATGGAGTGCATAATGTCTATCAAGAACCGTTTCCTACTCGCAGCCCTTGTGGCCGCCCTACCGACGGTGGCGTCGGCCCAGACCAGCGGCTATTATATAGGTGCCGGGGCGGGGGCCGATTGGCTCAGCAATAGCAAGGCTACCGGCGGCGGCATTACCGTCAAATCGCGATACAATGCTGGCCCCGACGG
>JADFXL010000057.1:3362-11044 GCA_015233585.1 Alphaproteobacteria bacterium
GTTGGAAATAGGCTATCGCTCCAATAGTGTCAGCAAGCTCTCCTCCACGGCCGGTACGGCTTCCGGTGCGGGCAATGTCAATAACCTGAGCTTCATGATCAACGGGTTGTATGACTTCCCGATCGCCTCAAGCTTTGGGCTGCATGTGGGCGTCGGTGTTGGCGGTGCGGATCTGGACTTCAGCAAGGTCGGCGTGACGAACAGTGCGGCGTTGATCAACAAGACGGATACCGTGTTCGCCTACCAGGGTATTGCCGGCGTCGACTACAAGCTGAACAAGGCCTTCAGCCTGTTCACCGACTACCATTACATGGGTACGCAGGACGCCAAGGTCAGAGACAACAATAACAATGAGGATAAGATCGGTTACGGTTCGCACTCCGTTCTCGCCGGTCTGCGCTACGCGTTCAACACACCCAAGCCGGTGCCGGTGGCCGAGTCCGAACCGCCACCACCGCCACCACCGCCGCCGGTCTATCGGGCGCCCGCGCCCGCGCCCGTTGCAAGCGCGCCGGTAAGTGCGCCAGTGGTTATTGCGCGTAATTACGTGGTGTTCTTCGACTTTGACAAAGCGGTCCTGACCCAGGGTGCGCTTGGCATTTTGTCGTCTGCCGCCGCCAACGCGGGCAAAGTCCATGTGGTGAGTATCGAGGTGACCGGGCATACCGACCTCTCCGGCACTCCCAAGTACAACATGGATCTGTCGATGAAGCGTGCCCTGGCGGTCAAGGCCGAACTGATGCGTCTTGGCCTGCCTGAGTCCGAGATCAATATCCAGGCCAAAGGCAAGTCTGAACCCCTCGTTCCCACGGCCGATGGCGCTCGCGAGCCGCAAAACCGCCGGGTCGAGATTGTCCTGAAGTAGGACGGCGTCTGGAAGCAATCGCGTCAACCCTATTATGGGTTGTGTTTACGTTCGTTCGGGGGCACCCATATATTTGGGTGTCCCCGAAATCGTTTTGGAACGGTTTGCGGGCCCAAAAAATCAGAAGATAAAGATGCGAGGGGCTAGACCCCTCGCGCTCCCTCTTAATAAGATAAGGCTCTTCCTGGGTTCCAGGGGGATAGATGACGCATACATCCCAGTGTGACGAAAAATACCATACCTTAACCTGAGTTCGGAACTCTGCAACGGAGTGACGGAGTCTTGGCTTTGATACGTGCGTTATGGTATAGGCTCGATAAGGGTTCGGTCATGGTATGTCTGATTTTGGGGGACGATGGCGTTGGAAAATGTGTTGAGTATTCAGGGAGATTCGTTTCTCCCGCAGCCTCGCGTCAGGTCCGCAACGCCACGCGCCGGTACGGCCCATCGACCAATCGGCATGAATAATCATAATTTCCTTCAGACAAAAGTATCAAAATCGATGAGATCCTTATTCACCCGGCAGCTTGCTGCGGTTTCGATTGCCGTTATTGTTATGTTTATGCTTTCCGGAGGCGCCGATGCGCAGTCCTTGTCAGGTCTGGCGGGTGTAAATGCGCAGACCTTGTCCGAGCTTCAGGCCATTGCGCATCCTCCGGGGGGAACTCAGGATGTACCCGCGTTGCTGAACGAAAAAGCGATAAGAGACACCAGCGAAAAAGCAGCGAAGGATACCGCCACACAGACCAACCGCGCGATTCTGACGGAGACCGCCACGCAGGGAATCAGCCGACTCGAACAGGACTATACCCTCCGGCTCAGCAAGACGATCCATGACCGTTTCGACCAGCAGATGCTTCGGCAATTTGGCTATGGCGCGCTGGCCAATCGCCAGACGACACCGGAAACCCCGATGGGGGCCAGCACCGATGGCTACCGATTGGGCATCGGCGACGAGATCGTCGTCAACATGCGGGGGCAACACGCCGCGACCCTGCGCGCCAAAGTCGATCGTGAGGGACGCATCATTTTGCCGGATCTGGAACCGATCACCGCATCGGGGCGCACCTTTGGCGATGTTCGCACCGAGTTGGCCGACGCGGCGGAGCGGTTGTTTTCTCAAACCAAGGTTTTTGTGTCCCTGGGGTCCGTGCGTGGTATCGGTGTCTATGTGCTGGGCGAGGTTGGGGAACCCGGTCTGCACCGTCTGAACGGTCTGTCCAACATCATGGACGCCTTGACCGCTGCCGGGGGGCCAACCAAAGGCGGCACGCTGCGCCACATCATTGTCACCCATGGCGGAACACAGACGCCGGTTGACTTGTATGAAATGCTGCTCAATGGGCATTTCGAGCAGGACATCCCCCTTGCCGATGGCGATCGTATTTTCGTGGGGCCGATTGGCACCACGGTTGCCGTGACCGGGGAAGTATACCATTCGGCCATTTTTGAATTGAAGCCAGGGCAGAAAACCATTTCCGGGCCGCTCGCCCTGGAGATGGCCGGAGGCAAACTGCGTGCAGTGAATTATGAAGTCATGAAGGTTGGTGCGGCTGGTGGGAGCCACGATGTGGCCGTAACGGCCAAATCGCCCGACCAGGTCAGCCTTGGCAATGGCGATATATTGATGCTGGTGCAGAATTGGAATAGCAGTGTTGGCAGTTTCAGCCTGGATGGCGACGTCGTGGTTCCCGGCGTGCATCCATTGGAAGGAAAATCATCGCTATCCGCCTTGCTGTCCGATCCCAACGTGTTTGGGCCAAACCCCTATCTGTTGTTTGCCGTTCTGCTGACGCCAGACCGCGAGACCCAGACGCCCCGGATGGTCCCGGTCGATTTGTCCCGCATCATCGATGGCACGGCGAACCTGCCGTTGAAGAAAGACGATCGTCTGATCGTGTTTAGCGCGGACGATATCCGGTACTTGAATTCCGCCGATGTTCAGACCGTCATGAAGAAGGGTACGATAGCTAATTCGTGTCCGGCCCTGAACAAGCTTGCCAACTCGATCAGCTCGACCCGGCACGACCGTTTCGCCAATGCGTTCCAGGCGCCGAACTCGATGTCCTGTCCGGCTATATTCATCAAATACCCGGACCTTCTGACGTTTATGGTTGACTATGCGTCGATTGTGCAAGGCGAGATCAATTCCCCTGGCCCTTATCCGGTTCTTCCGAACACCCCGTTGTCCAGGATCTTGGCCGTCGCGGGGGGGGTCGTCTATGGGGCCGATCTGACGCGGATCGAATTGAGCCGGATCTACGAGAATGACGAAGACCGGAAGGTTTACGATGCGCGCGCCATCAATCCGCAACAGGTGGCGGTACGTCCCGGTGACATCATCTCTCTGACCTTCGATGGGTTCAGTATCGAAGGCAATATCATGATCCCAGGGATGCATCTATTGCCGGCGAAACCGATGTTATCCGCCGTGCTTGCTGACCCCAAGCTGTTCAAGGAGAATCCTTATCTGTTGTTTGCCGTCCTCCTGTCGACGGACCCGGAAACCCGGTCCACGCGGATGATCCCGGTCGATCTGACACGTGTCATGGATGGCTCGGCAGACATGGTTCTGCGCCATAAGGATCGTCTCGTCGTGTTTAGCGCGGATGATATCCGGTACCTGAATTCCGCCGATGTCCAGGCCGTCATTGGTGGCGGAAAACTGGCGTTGCAGGAAAAGCCTACCGAACTGTCGATACTGAAGAACCAGACCGCTCAAACTCCAAATTCACCGCAATCCACCAATAATTCACCGCAATCCACCAACAATTCACCTAATTTCGCCAACAATTCATCGCCATTCGTTAATACCTGCGCCGGTCTGCAAAAACTTGCTGTCGTGATCGACACGACCCGGCGCGAACGTTTCGCCAATGCCTTCCAGGCGACGACGCCGGACGGTCTGGAAAAGACTCTGCCCAATCAGATGCCGTGTCCGGCTGTTTTCAACGCGAACCCGGATCTTCTGGCTTTTGTGCTTGACTATGCCACCGTCGTGCAAGGCGAGGCCAATTCGCCCGGCCCCTATCCGGTGCTTCCAAACACCCCTCTGTCCAAGGTGTTGGCCGTCGCGGGCGGTATCGCGCGCGGCGCCGATCTGTCGAAGGTCGAGGTGAGCCGGTATTCCGAAAATGCCGAAGACCGGAAACTTTACAACGCAATTGACCCATCCACACACCAGGTGGCGATTGATCCCGGCGATATCATTCATCTGATCGCCAATGTCAGCAGCAAGGACACCGGGCCGATTGTGTTGCGTGGTGAGGTCCGGTATCCCGGTGTCTACACCATTCGTCGTGGAGAAAAGCTGTCGGAGGCCATCAATCAGGCCGGTGGACTGACGGCTCAGAGCTATCCGCTGGGTGCGGTATTCCTGCGAACCCGTCTGCGGCAACAGGAACAGGCGAATAACGATATCGCCGCGCGCCGTCTGGAGGCCTCGCTGACGACCACGAGCAGCGGCAAGACGGATGCCGGAACGCCACCGATTGTCGCCATACAAACCATAGCCCAGAGTATCCGTAATGCTCCGGCGGCTGGCCGGTCGGTGATTGAATGCGATCCAACGGTTTTGCAACTTCGGCCGGAACTGGACACGGTTCTGGAGCCGGGGGACGAACTCGTCGTGCCAAAACGGCCCAATCACGTCGCCATTACTGGAGAGGTGCTGATGCCCTCCAACACGCAGTTCAACCCGGAACTCGATCCATCCGACTATATCAAGATGGCCGGCGGCTTTACCCAGCAGGCCGACAAGGATCGGGCCTATGTGATTCTCCCGAACGGCATGGCCGAGCCATTGGCGATTTCGTCCTGGAATTTCACGCCCACCCATATTCCGCCAGGCTCGACCATTGTTGTTCCCCGCGACCTGACGCCGTTCGATCCCTGGGCCCTCACCACGAGTTTGTCCCAGGTTGTGAGCCAGATCGCGATTTCGGCCGCATCACTCGCTGTGATCAGCCATTATTAGTCGGATGAGGGGCGGCTGGACCGATCGGCTGGATAGGCTTTGCCTGGGGGGTTGTTGCCTGGTTTGCCATGGCGCGCGTAGGCTGGCTTTTTTCTGGCTGTGTTTTTTCTTGCTGTGCCTTTCCGGGTACCCCGACGCCCTGGCGGGCGGTGTCACGCCAGTCGATCGCAGCCCCAGTTACAATGACTGGGGCTATCCCGGCCTGATGCAGATGCCCAGCGGCCGAATGTTCGAGGATGGCGAGCTGGGGATAACCACATCCGACGTGGCTCCCTATCTTCGCGGCACGATTGCTCTGACCGCCATGCCGTGGCTCATGGCAAGCTTTCGCTATTCGGATGTCCAGAACCAGCTCTATGGGCCGGTGTCGCTCTCCGGGTCACAGACCTATAAAGATAAATCCATCGACACGAAAATACGCCTGCTCGAAGAGGGGATCTGGAATCCGGCAATGGCGCTGGAAATCCGCGATATTTCCGGCGGCGGCTTGTTCAGCAGTGAATTTCTGGTGGCGAGCCGGCGTTATTATGACCTGGATTTTACCCTTGGTATGGCCTGGGGCAATGCGGGAACCCGTGGTAATGTTCCCAACCCGTTCGGCGTATTTTTCAAATCATTCAACACAAGACTGGGGCCGGGATCCGCAGCCGCCGGCTCCATCCAGTATACCGATTATTTCCACGGTCCCGCCGCCCTGTTTGGTGGTGTGGAGTATGTCACTCCCATAAACGGCCTTCGACTGAAGCTGGAATACGACGGGAATTCTTATCAGTCCGAAGCGTTTGGTCGTAACTATCCGGTCCGGACGCCGTTGAATATCGGTGCCGATTACGCGGTTCTGCCTTGGCTCGGCATTGGTGCGGCGCTGGAGCGGGGCAACACCGCCATGCTGAAGATGGTTCTGCACGCCAATTTCAACAAGGATCATGGCGTTCCGCAAACCGACAGTCCCCCGTTGCCGGTAACGATGCGTCCGCCCACGGAAACGCTTGTGGCCACAACGGCGCCTCTGGCTCCGAACCCTGGCAAGGGCAATCCCTTCAGGAATTTGGGAGGATCCGACCGGGACGCGGGAAGCGAGGCGGGGGAACGCGTGTCCGGGTCGCTCAAAGATCGATATGGCATGGTTGCTCTTGGTAAAATCAGCGATGTTCACGCCAGGTACCGGGTGGATGCGAGCAAGCCACTGCCGCCGCCACAGGAACTTTCCCAAATCGCCCTGGCGACGGCCCGAAGGTCGCCGAGCCAATCCGTTCAGACGGTGAGCTTCATCGCCAGTCGGGATGGGCGCGACGTGGCAGAGATCAAATTCGACGTGGCCAGTCTGGAACGTTCGGTACTGCTGACCGGGGATGCCTATACCCTGAACGAAGAAACCGTTCGCTGGACATCGCTTTTCGGGGCCTCCGCGTCGCAGTGGAGCGTGGCTCCGGCGAGCGGAAATCCTTCCCACGCGGCCTCGTTCCTCACCCCTCCGCCACTGCCGCCCCCGCCGCCGCAGGTTTCTGAAGACGAACGCCAGCGAATCGCCAAGGCCATATTCGCCGAACTCGATAGTCAGCACCTCCATGGCAACAGCCTGACCCTGGATGGCCGCCGGGCCGATCTCTCCATTACCCAGGGCAAATACCGCAACTTCGCGACGGCCATTGGGCGTATCGCCCGGATTGCCGCCCGCAATCTGCCGCCGCAAATTGAGATGATCAACATCACCATTGTTGATGCCAACTTGCCGGTATTGCAGGTAAGTTTGTTGCGCACCGATATTGAGAGGATGGCGAATAATGCCGGCAGTCCGGCAGAAACCTGGCAGCACGTCAATTTTGCCAGTCCGCCCCGCGTTGACGAGAAACTGGCAGCGTACAATCCAACCGTCTATCCAAATGTGCAATGGGGCTTGGCTCCTCATCTGCGCCAGCAGATTGGTGGGCCGAATAATTTCTATTTTTACCAGATTTACGCCCAGGCCGACTCTACTGTGGTCCTGGCGCCAGGATTGAGTGTGAGCGGTGCGCTGGGCCAGAACCTTACCAATAATTTTGCCGCCCTGACGTATGCATCCAACAGCCTTCTGCCCCACGTCCGAAGCGATATCAAGGACTACATCAAGAACCACCCGACGTGGATGGAGAATCTTTACACGAATTATTCAAGCCGGTTGACAGACAATGTCTATGGGCAGGTGACGGTGGGCTATCTGGAATTGATGTATGCCGGGGTGGCCGGAGAAGTCCTTTATCGTCCCCATGACAGTCTGTGGGCGGTGGGGGGGGAACTCAACCGGGTGAAGCAGCGCGCGTTCAACGGTCACTTTGCATTCAAAGACTACCAGACAACCACGGGCGATGTGAGCATCTATCGGGAATTCATGAAATCACATGTAACCGTGATCCTGCGTATGGGCCGATACCTTGCCGGGGATGTCGGGGCCACCCTTGAAGTGCAGCGGGAATTTGAGAGTGGCATCCGCATGGGGGCTTTTGCCACGAAAACCAACGTGTCGGCAGCTCAGTTCGGCGAAGGTTCGTTCGACAAGGGATTCTCCATTTCCATCCCCCTGGACATGTTTACCGGCGAACCAACGCGGAGCCGTGGCTACCTGACGTACCACCCGCTGACCCGTGACGGCGGGCAGATGGTTGCAACGCCCAGCCTGTACGAAATGGTACGCGAAACCAGTGATCATACCGTCGGTCGGGAATGGTGGGGCGCCGACAAGTGATGCTGGCGAGCAGGAAGTTCAATACTTGCCGATGAAGACAAGAGGCGGGCTTTGCCCGCACCCACCAAAGGCCGGGGGCCTTTGGAAACCTGTTTATTTCATCCCAGATCCGGCCGTTC
>JADFXL010000057.1:11089-14524 GCA_015233585.1 Alphaproteobacteria bacterium
AAAGCAACCTGTTGCAGGGCTTACCCGTCCGTGGTGATGCCCCGGACCCCATTTTTTTCTTTCAAATCAAACAAAAAGGAGGTCCGGAGCCCCGCTCCGGGCGGGGTTCGGGGCGGCAGCCCCGAGAGCAACGGCCGGATTCAGGAGGATGCCCGCGAAATGACGTGGCTCAGGAGTCTTCAGAAATCTGCCCCCCGCCGGTATCGCGTTCCAGCACCACCACGAAATACCCGTCGGTGCCGGTACTGGCCGGGGTTAGCCGCAACGCTTCGGCTTCGCCAAGGGGCCAGGGAGTCCCCATTGCCGCCTGCCAGACTGTGGCCACGGGGAGGCCGTGGAAAGCCGGCGTGTCCGCCAGGAACCGGGAGATCTGGTCCTCGTTCTCGTCGGGAAGCAGCGAGCAGGTGGCGTAAATCAGCCGCCCGCCGGGTCGCACCAGTCTGGCCGCCGTGTCCAGGATGCGCCGTTGCAGCGCCACCAGCTCCGCCACGTCGTCCGGGGACAGCCGCCATTTGGCGTCGGGGTTGCGCCGCCAGGTGCCGGTGCCGCTGCACGGCGCGTCCACCAGAACCCGATCATAGCTGCCCTGGGCGCGCTTGAGCCACTTGCCGCTCGTATCGTCGAGCACCCGGCGGGTGACGTTGTGGACGCCGGCGCGTTTCAGCCGCACCGCCGAGCGTTCCATGCGGCCTTCCGAAACATCGCACGCCACCAGCCGCCCCTTGTTGGCCATGGCCGCCGCCAGCGCCAGGGTCTTGCCGCCGGCGCCGGCGCAATAGTCGAGCACCGCCTGACCCGGCCTGGCATCGGCCAGCAGCGCGACCATCTGCGAGCCTTCGTCCTGAACTTCCACCAGCCCATCGCGAAACGCCGGGCTGGAGCCAAGCCCGATCCGCACCCCAAGGCGCAAGCCAAGGGGCGACCACGGCGTCACGGAGGCGGCAATTCCTTCGGCCGCCAGCCGGGTGATGGCCACATCGCGCGTCACCTTCAAGGTGTTGACCCGCAAATCAAGCGGTGCCTCGATGTTCAAGGCCGCCACCTCGTCGGCCATGGCGGCGCCGAAGCGGCGGGTCAGCGTCGCCTCCAGCCATTCGGGGTATTCGTGGCGGACCCAGCGCGGCATGGCCGAATGCTCCAGCGGCTGGCCGGTCATGGCCGCCACGATCCGGCGCTCGTCCTGGGTCAGGCCGGGGACGCCATAGGGTTCCTCGCGCAGGCCGTCCAGCCCATCCTGGGTCATCCCCTGGGCCAGGACCAGATCGGCCAGCATCAGACGCCGGGCTTCGTCCAGCGCGGCCCCCGGTGACGTGGAGGTCGATGGCTGGGCGGCATGGCCGGGTCGCCGGTCCAGGGCGCGGGCGGCGGCATGGCTGGCCCACCAGCCAAGGCGGGCGCGGCGGCGCAACAGGCGCCATACCCGGTCGCCGATGGCTTTTCGGTCCTTGGCTCCGATGTAGCGGTGGGTGCGGAAATAGGTCGAGGCGACGCCATCCGCTGGCTGGGGCGAAGCCTGGATCGCGGCCAATAGCTCGATGGCCGCCTGAATGCGCGCGCCTGGGGTCACGGGTGGGGAGTTCCTTTGCAAGGGAAGGAAGGGCGAGGGGTCTAGGCCCCTCGCGCTCCCCATGAATCTAATAAATGGGAAGCACAAGGGCCTCAGGCCCTCGTTTATTTATTATCATTGGGATCACAACCAAGAGGATCGTAACAGGTGATCGATATCGATATGGCCGGGCTTGTTCTGGCCATGACGGTATTTTGTAATGCATTGATTTTGAATGCTTAATCTTCGAGTCAGACTTTAATAAAATTCCTACTACAGTAAATGCAGCAGCTTGAAACGCTACGAAATATGTTACTCGCTTCCAATAGTGCTCCAATTCTTCATCGCTATTTTTATGCGCCGTCTGAAGCGCAGATTTTGTCTTATCTATAAATTCCGGCTTCCTGGGATCAAACCCCATGGCTTCGGCGTATGCGTCACGAAATTCTTCGTTGATCACGCGGCGCCACTCCCGAAAAATAGTATCATCTCAAGCGTGGCGACGATGCCATGCCGGGCGGTTGTCACGTGGCCGGAGGATAAACGGCCGATTTCCGGGCGGGTGGCACCGCCGCCAGCGTTGTTGGGATCAAAGCCGCCAGAATGCGCGATTGCTCGTCAAGGCGCCCTTCCATGCGGGCGATGCTTTCGCGCTGAACCTGGAAGGCGTTCCGGATCTGCTCGGACTGCTTATCGAACCGTTCATCGATCTTCGCGAACCGTTCATCAATCTTCGCGAACCGTTCATCAATCATCTCGAATCGCTCGTCGATCTTCGCGAACCGTTCTTCGAATCGCGTCTCCATGTGACCCATGCGAGCATTCACCTGCGCGAACCCCCGTTCGATCAACTGCCGAAGCTCATCGTTGTCCTTGCTCATATGAATGCCTCCGCGCCGCAGACATCTCATCCTACACTATCAATATCCACCCGGCACTCACATTTTGACCGCCCAAAGCGTTCTCAAACATTCTCCGGCCGATAGTTCGGAGCCTCCCGCGTAATCGCCACATCATGAACATGGCTTTCGCGCACACCGGCCCCGGTGATGCGACGGAAGCGGGCGTTTGTCTGCAAATCGGCAATCGTGCCGTTGCCGGTATAACCCATGGCGGCGCGCAACCCGCCAATCAACTGGAAAATGACGTTTGAAACCGCTCCCTTGAACGGCACACGCCCCTCGATGCCTTCGGGCACCAGTTTCAGGGTATCGCCCACGTCCTCCTGGAAATAGCGATCGGCGGAACCTCGCGACATGGCGGCAATCGACCCCATGCCCCGGTAGGATTTGTACGATCGTCCCTGGAACAGATAGACCTCACCGGGGCTTTCGGCGGTGCCTGCGAACATCGAGCCGATCATGGCGCAATCCCCGCCGGCGGCGATGGCCTTGGCCAGATCCCCAGACGTACGGATACCACCATCGGCGATCACTGGCACGCCCGCCTTGCGGCAGACCTCCGACACTTCCAGGATGGCGGTGAACTGAGGCACTCCGACCCCAGCCACGATTCGCGTCGTGCAGATGGAGCCGGGGCCGATTCCCACCTTCACCGCATCGGCGCCGGCGGCGATCAGGGCTTCGGCACCCTCCGGGGTGGCGATGTTGCCCGCCACCACCTGGGCGTAGTTGGACAGTTTCTTGATTTCCTTCACCGCCTCAAGGACCCCGCGCGAGTGGCCATGGGCGGTGTCCACCACCACCACATCGGCCCCGGCATCCAGAAGCGCGGTCGCGCGGGTCAGTCCGTCCCGCCCGACCCCCGTAGCCGCCGCCACCCGCAACCGGCCGCCGCTGTCCTTGCACGCCTTGGGGTAGGATTTGGATTTCTCCATGTCCTTGACGGTAATGAGACCGATGCAGCGGTACTCGTCATCCACCACCAGC
>JADFXL010000058.1 GCA_015233585.1 Alphaproteobacteria bacterium
CCGTTGGGGTTTGTCCCTGAATTGATTGTCCACCAATCGGCAAACAGCCAGATTCATTACCCGCCGCAAACGAGGGACCGGGGTACGGATGTTCAATAATGACAAGTTTCTGATCGCCGGGGGGACCGGCTTTCTGGGGAGCGCGCTGGTGAGGCGCCTGCTGTCCGAGGGTGCCCATGTGCGGGCCACCCACTGGCAGCGTGAGCCCAATCACCAGCACGACCGTCTGACGTGGCAACGCGCCGACCTGCGCGACCCCGCCGCGTGCGCGGCGGCGGTCGCGGGGGTGGACTATGTCTTTCTGGCGGCAGCGAATACCGCTGGCGCGGCGGTGATCACCGAGACGCCTCTGATACATGTGACGCCCAACGTAGTGATGAATGCGCATTTGCTGGAGGCTGCCTACCAGGCTGGCGTGAAAAAATTCCTGTATTTCAGCAGTGGTGCCGCCTATCCAGACCTTGGTTCGGAACATCGTCTGGCCGAGGATGACATGTTCCGGGCCGATCCGCCGGATGTTTATTATCCGGCCGGCTGGATGAAACGCTACACCGAAATTCTCTGCCACACCTACGCCCGGAAGATCCGGCGGCCGATGCCCACGGTCGTGATCCGGCCGTCCAACGTCTACGGACCCGGCGACAAATTCGATTTCGCAAGATCCCATGTCACCGCCGCGCAGATCCGGCGTGTCATCGAACGGCACCGGCCGATCCAGGTCTGGGGAACCGGTGACGATGTACGCGACGTGATCTATGTTGACGACTTTATCGAGGGCGTGATCCTGGCTTTTGCCAGGGAAGCGGACTTCCTGACGGTCAATATCGCAGCCGGCAAAGAGTACTCGGTCAAGGATATCGTGCGGACGGCGATAGCGGTTGACAACTTTGAGGATGCCGAAGTGGTGTTCGACACGACCAAGCCTCAGACGATCGGCAAGCGTACGTTCGATGTCTCCCTTGCCCGCGATCTGCTGGGGTTCGAGGCGAAGACTTCGCTGGCGGAGGGAATCCGTCGGACCATCGAATGGTATCGTCAGACATATCCGTCATGATGTCGTTCATTAAAGATGCGAGGGGCCTGAGACCCCTCGCGCTCCCCCTTGATCAAGATAAATGGGGAGCACGAGGGCCTCAGGCCCTCGTTCTTTCGCTACTGGTGCCTGTAATAAATCGGCCGGATCGTTCGGAAAACATGGACAAACGAACCCCTTGTACGGCAACTGGACCCCGTGCTATGTCACCGGGTCGATCCAGTTGCTTTTCCGGGGCCAGAGACAGCAAGGCGATACACGAACAGGTGATGTAACTCGAGGGGTTCTCCGTATGATTGCTGGGGTTGCGCGTTATAAAGAGATGTTCCGCCAGGCACTGCGAATTCGGCTGGTCGAAGAAAAAATCATCGAACTTTATCCGTCCGATAAAATTCAAAGTCCCGTCCACCTTTCCATCGGTCAGGAGGCGGTAGCCGTTGGCGTGTGCGAACATCTGCGCCGCGAGGATCTGGTTTTCATCACCTATCGGGGTCATGCGTTCTATCTGGCCAAAGGCGGCAGTATGCCCCAGATGATGGCCGAGCTTTACGGACGACGCAACGGCATGTCTCAGGGCAAGGCCGGTTCCATGCATCTGGCCGCTCCGGATGTCGGGGTGATGGGAGCCTCGGCCGTCGTGGGTTCGACCATTTCGGTGGCGGTGGGAGCCGCCCTGGCCGCGCGGCTGAAGAAAAAGGATCAAATCTCCGTGGTCTGCTATGGCGACGGCGCCACTGAACAGGGGACGTATCACGAGGCCCTGAACTTCGCGTCGCTGTACCAGTTGCCATGCCTGTTTCTATGTGAAAACAATGGTTTGGCCGTACACGCGACCCTGGCCGAGCGCCAGTCCTACAAGATTGCCGAACATGCGCGCGTCTATGGACTGGAGACCATCCGCATTGAGGATGGCTGGGACTTCACAAAGGTCGGCGATGTCTGTGGGGAAGTTTTGAAAGCCATACGTGGGGATGGCCGTCCACGGGTGATCGAGGTGCTTACCTGCCGCTACAAGGAACATGTTGGTCCCGGTGAAGACTACGCCGCCGGCTACCGCTCCCATGCCGAAGTCCAGGCGTGGATGGCCAAAGATCCGCTGTGTACCGATACCGCCCTGGTCCAGGCGTTACGACCCGCTCTCGATGCCGAAATCGATGAGGCCGTGGCATTTGCCGAGGCGGGCGCCATGCCCGGTATTGACGACCTACTGACCGATGTCCTCTGAGTGTGGAGCCTGGAGCGCAATGAACATTTCGCCGACAAACCTCTCCCCTATCTCCAGTGAAATCATGCCGGCCAGAATGAGCTACCGCGAAGCGTTGGCGGCCGCCATGCGCGAGGCTCTCACCCGGCACGACCACACCGTCATCATTGGTCAGGGTGCGACCGACTTCAAAGGCATTTTCGGCACCATTACCGGCCTGCACCGGGAATTTCCCGGCCGTGTCATTGAGACGCCGTTGTCCGAGGATGCGGCAACCGGCGTATGCATCGGGGCGGCGCTGAATGGTCTTTATCCGATCAACACCCACATCCGCGCCGATTTCGGCCTGTTGGCCATAAACCAGCTGGTCAACATGGCCGCGAAACAAAAATATATGTTCGGCGGTCTGTTCAGCGTACCGATGATGGTACGCCTTGTCATTGGCCGCAGTTGGGGCCAGGGCGCCCAGCATTCGCAAAGCCTGCAATCGCTGTTCGCCCATATTCCCGGCTTGGTCGTGCTGATGCCGTCGACTCCCGAGTCGATCGTGCGCAGCTATGCCCATGCGGTGGCCCATCATGCCGGTCCGGTGCTGGTGCTGGAACACCGTCTGATGTACGAGCTGGTCTTCGACACCGCCATGCATCCGCCGGTGACCAACCCCTTCGGTTCCCATATCCAGCGCGTGGGCAAGGACGTTACCATCGTTGCCACCTCCATCATGGTGCTGGAAGCCCTCCGGGCCTCCGCCAATCTGGCCCGATATGGGATCGACTGCGAAATCATCGACCTCCACAGCATATCCCACCCGGATCGCGAGATGATCATGACCAGCGTGGCCAAGACCGGCAAACTGCTCGTGGCCGACACGTCATGGCTGGCCTATGGCGTTGCCGCCGAGGTGTGCCGCATTGTTGCCGAGAGCGACCCTGGCGTTCTCAAGGCCCCGGTGGTGACTCTTGGCATGGCTCCGGCGCCCTGCCCAACCGCCAAGGCACTGGAAGACCTTTATTATCCCAACCTCCGTGATCTGATGTCGGCGATCGTCCGGCTGGTCCGGGGCGCCGACGATCCGGCCATCGAGATGCCGAGCGAGCATTCCATGTCCGATTTCTACAAAAAATTCCGGGGGCCGTTCTGAAATCGCCCTCACCCGATTTGTGATTGCAGCAAAATACCGCTTCAGGGTGTTCCAGATTTCTGACGAGGCCGCCGGTGCGCTCGTCTGGTTGCTTTCCGGTCGAGGTACCATGGGAACGGAGCCAACGACGTTGTTTCCGGATGGAGATTGAGCATGAATGAAACCGCTGCGGAACGCGAAAAGCGGAAGGTGGTCATCGGTCTGGCCCAGATCAACAACAGTTTTTCGGGTCAGAACTATCTGCCCTATTCGGTTGGCGTGCTGCAATCTTACGTAGATCACAACGCTCCCGACCCCGGGAGATACGAATTTCTGCCGCCACTCTTTAAACGCATTCGTATTTCAGAGGCGGTTGAACATCTGATCCAGGCCGATATCGTCGGATTGAGCACTTATGTCTGGAATGCCAATATCTCGCTGGAGATCGCCCGGCGTCTGAAGGCGCGGCGTCCCGACATCCTGGTGGTTTTTGGCGGACCTCATGTGCCGGATCAACCTGACGAGTTCCTTCGCCTTCACCGCAACGATATTGATTTGTGTGTTCACAATGAGGGCGAGCAAACCTTTCTGAAGATCCTTGAGGAGTATCCTGGCCGCAACTGGTCGCGACTTAACGGTATCAGTTTCCTGGATGGGGACGGGACGCTGATCAAGACACCGAATGTGGAGCGTCTGCGCGACCTGTCGATTATTCCCTCGCCGTTTCTCGACGGCCATTTTGATCAATTGATCGCCGCCAACCCTGGTGAGACCTGGATTGGCCTCTGGGAGACAAACCGTGGCTGCCCGTTCCAATGCACTTACTGTGATTGGGGTTCCTCCACCTCCGCAAAGGTCAATCAGTTCGATATCAACCGGCTCAAGCAGGAGCTGGAGTGGTTTGCGACCCACCACATCGAGTTCATCTTTTGTTGTGACGCCAATTTCGGGATTCTCAAGCGCGACGTTGACCTCGCCCACCATGCCGCCGAAGTCAAGCGTCGCACGGGCTACCCTCGCTCGTTGTCGGTCCAGAACACCAAGAACGCCACCGACCGCGCCTATGAAACGCAAAAGATCCTGTCCGATGCCGGACTGAGCAAGGGCGTCGCTTTGTCGATGCAGAGCCTCGACCGGCAGGCATTGGTGAACATCAAGCGGGACAACGTCTCGCTGGATACCTACATGGAGCTGCAACGCCGCTTCACGGAGGACGGGGTGGAAACGTTTTCCGACCTGATCCTGGCACTGCCCGGCGAGACTTACGAAAGCTTTGTCGCAGGCGTCGGCAATTTGATCGAAAGCGGGCAGCACAATCGAATCCAGTTCAACAATTTGACCATCCTGCCCAACGCGGAAATGGCGGGTGCGGCGTACCGGGCCGAATTCGGTCTGGGTACCATCGAGTCCATCATCGTCAACACCCATGGTTCGCGTGAAGTAACCGAGGATGATGTACCGGAATACCAGGAAATGGTGGTGAGCACCGCCAGCCTGCCGCCGGAGGACTGGTGCCGGGTGCGTGTCTTTTCGTGGATGACGGCGCTAACCCATTTCGACAAACTGCTACAGATACCGTTCATTGTCGCCAACCAGGTCGGAGGAATGCCGTATCGGCATTTGATTGAAGGCTTTGTTGCGGTTGACGGGGCTTCGTATCCGGTCCTTGGCTCCATTCGTGACTTTTTTCTGGATGAGGCAAAGCGAATTCAATCCGGCAACCCGGAATACGTCTATTCGGAGGACTGGCTTGGTATCTACTGGCCCGCCGATGAATATATTTTCATCAAGCTGACCGCAGAAAATAATATGGACGGCTTCTATCAGGAATCATTCCGGCTGATTGCCAATCTGCTGGAAAGTCGTGGCATTCACCTGCCCGAAGGCGTGTTGAAGGATGCGCTGGCCTTGAACCGTGCCCTGATGAAACAGCCCAATGTCTGTGACGATCTGGTGCTTGACCTGGGCTATGATCTGGCCGATTTCCATCGCCGGACCCTTAAGGGCCAACACCCTACACTGAAGGCCGTTAAAACCCAGGTACGCATCGACCGTTCGTCTAAAACCTGGCCGGACTTCCAGGTCTGGTGCCAGGAAGTGGTGTGGTGGGGTAACAAGAAGGGAGCCTACCTTTATGGCGCCAATGTCCTTGATCGTCGTCCATCTGGCCACCATTGAATCGTGATGCAGTACCGTACCCTGGGTCGAAGTGGCCTCACCGTCTCGGAAATCGGCTTTGGTGCCTGGGGAATAGGGGGCGTTACTTCCGGTGCCACCTCCTATGGAGCGCAGGATGATGCCGTGTCGCTGGCGGCGCTGGATCAGGCGATCGTGGAGGGGCTCACCTTTTTCGATACAGCCAACGTCTATGGGGATGGCAACAGCGAGGTTCTGATCGGCAAGGCCATCGCTGGCCAGCGCGATAAGGTCGTCATTGCGACCAAGGCGGGGTTTACCACCTATGACCAAGCCCCCAATTATTCACCCGACTGGATACGCCACTCGCTGGAGGGAAGCCTGACGCGGCTGGGGACGAGTTATGTCGACCTGCTCCAGCTCCACATTCCGCCTCTGGATCTGCTGCGACAGGACGGCTCCATCCTTGATACCCTGCGGGGTCTCGTGTCCGAGGGGCAAATTCGCACTTTCGGCCTGTCGGTCAAAGGCGTCGATGAGGGTATCGCGGCAATTACTGAATTTGCCGTGCCCGTGCTACAGGTCAACCTCAACATGCTGGACATCCGCGCCGTCACCAGTTCCCTGTTCGCTCTGGCTGCCGATAGGGGGACTGGGATCATCGCCCGTACCCCGCTATGTTTCGGTTTTCTGACGGGAACTCTGACCGCTGATTCAGAGTTTCCGGCCGATGACCACCGCTCGACGTGGCCACGGGTTCAGATCAGGGCGTGGGCCGATGGTGCCGCCGCTGCGCTGGCCCTGGTCGAAGCGCGCCCCGGTCAGACGGCCGTGAACAAAGCCCTCAGATACTGTCTTTCTTACCCGGAGGTATCGACCGTCATTCCCGGACTGCTGACACCGGAACAGGTTGATGAAGCCGCAGCGACCAGCCGTCTCGGACCGCTGTCCATGTCGGAGCGTGGAGCCATTGAGCACCTTAATGCAGTCTGTGAGTTCTTTGTCCGTCGGTGAACAACCAATAACAGAGAGCGTGCCACATTTTGCGTCGGGGATTAATATTGTTGACATCTGCACCTCGGTTCGCATACTGGGGCATGATCTGGCCCTGAAATGGGGGGTGCCCGTATTAATACCTCAAAGAAAGATGTGGGAGATAGTCAGTTCGATGTAGATATTTTGTCAGGGTACGGTTGTTTATGCCTGTTCTTTTCATCGCGATGTGCCCTTGATCGTACATTGCACATGATGACGGCCAGTAGTAGACGATTTCAGACTTGATGTGTGGTTGACTGGAATGTATATCGCAATCGCTTCTGTCGTGTGGGATATATAAAATGCCCGAGGCTGCCTCTCTTCGTGGTGATGTGCCTTTAAGTGTATATCGGAATGCGCCGCCACATCCTCAGCGGCAGTCCGGGGGCGCGCGGCCAAAGCTCGACAATGGCAGGCCACTTTTTTCCATATTGACGATTTGCCTTAACGCCGAAGCCACCCTGGAGCGCAGCATAAACAGTGTTGCCGCCCAAACTTATGATAATATCGAATATATTGTTTGCGACGGTCAGTCGCGCGATGGCACCATTGATATCCTCCGCCGTCGCGATACCGATATTACCTATTGGTGCAGTGAGCCTGACAAGGGCCCTGGTGATGCCATGTCAAAGGTTCTGAGTCTGGCGACGGGCGAGTATATGTTTATCCTGATGTCGGACGACTGGATACCACCTGATTTCGTTTCGATATGCGTTGAAACATTTCTAAGATCCGGCAAGGATTACGTCCACGGTGACGTGAATGGGTACGATCCAGATGGTACTTTCCGGCGTAGAAATCGCGGTCGTCATGATTTCGAGCGTTTCCTTGACTGGCGTATATCTATCCGGTCTCCTGCCTATGTCGTGACCAGGCGATCCCTTGAGACCGTTGGTGGATATAAAAGAACCTTGGCGAATGACGACGATTGGCTGTTTCGCGCCCATCGGGCAGGATTCCGCGGTATTTACGAACCGCGTCTTGTCGTCAATTTCCAAACCGGCGGACATTCGACAAAAAATCACATTAAAGGACTTTGGCAGGGACTTAAGTACGCTCTGATTCATGGGGGAGTGCCCCATCGCGTCTGGATGACGTTTTTAGCATCCGTCGTGATATCCCACCGGCGTAAAGCGCTTGAGTTTGTGCTTCCGCGTCGGGTTGTGGTCGCGCTGCTCCGGTGGCGGAACCGGGAAAGAGCCTGATCGTTATGAAAAAACGGTTGCGTCGGAACGCCGTGCTATACTACGCCATGCAAATGCTGGTATTGGGCATACCGATCCTGTTGATTCCCTATTTGTCGCGGGTTCTCGGTCTCCAGGGCTTCGGCCTGATCAGCATGGGCCAGGCTTTTGCGGGTTTGGTTTTCAGCGTCATCGAGTATGGTTTTCAAATCACGGCGACCCGTCAGGTGGCCGCCCGTACCGAGCGTGGCGAAGATGTTTCCGACATTCTGTCCAGCGTCATGTCGGCGAAATTTCTTCTTGCAGCGATATTTTCTTTTTTTGGGGGGATCTCATTGTGGGTTGTTCCGGCATTTCGGGATAACCAGTCGATATTCCTCATAGCCCTTGTCTATGGCATCTTGCAGGGGTTCAGTTTCAGTTGGCTATTTACCGGGCAGCAACGATACAAAATGGCGGCGAGCCTGGATTTTAGTGCGCAGTTGTTGTCGTTGCTTCTGATCGTTGGCTTCGTCCATAGTCCCAATGACGCTTGGTTGGCCTTGACCTGCTATGCTACCGCGCAGGCGATAATCCAGACTATCGCTGGCTTTATTGCCTACCGTTCCCATCAATTCAGGCCATTTTCGCTGGCTCAGGCCCGTAGCGAACTCAAGCGGGGGCGGTTCGTTTTCTTTCAGCACGTCATCGGAACTTTCTACGTCAGGTCGAGCAGCCTGTTGCTGGGGCTGGTTGCGACGCCACAGGCGGTTGGCATTTTTGCCGGGGCTGACAAGATCCTTCGAGGGACGATGATTCCGATCGCCCCGTTGCGTCAACTGTTTCTGCCGATCATGTCGGCACGTCTTGCCCGGTCCGAAGATAGCGCCGTCACGCTTTTATGGCAATTGGTCCTGGGGACGCAGGTGATAGCGCTGATGATCGGCGGGCTGCTTTTTTTCTTTGCCGAACCGCTGGTGCGGCTTATCCTCGGTCCTGAACTGGCACCCGCCGCAAATCTCCTGCGGCTTTTTGCCCTGCTTCCAGCCATCATTTTCGCGCTCGAAATCTTCACGGTATTGTGGATGCTGCCGAGGCACCAGGACGCCCAACTCACCAAGATCACGATGGCGACCCTCGTGGTTTCCATAGTGTTGGGCCTCGGTCTCGGGGCGCTCATGACTTGGCGAGGAACAGGTCTGGCGGTACTGCTGACCAATGTGTTTACAATGGTGCTGGTCGTAAGGAGTATCACTCAGCCCGGATGGAGAAAGTTGTTGCCGAGCCGTCGATAACGGTTCGGTCGATTGTTGAACCGTTAAGTTATTTATATTGTCGTGGATCGGCTGATAATTCGGAGAAGTGCAATGTCTGCGAACGCCACTATCGAACAAACGATCGGCCTGACCATCGAAAGCTTCCAGCGCCTGCGCGAGCATGTGCCGGCCATCGCTGCTGCCGCCGATCGGATGATCACGGCCATGAAGGCGGGGGGCAAGGTGATGTTCTGCGGCAATGGTGGCTCCGCCGCCGACGCGCAGCACTTGGCCGCTGAACTGATGGGCCGGTTCATGCGCGAGCGCGACCCCTTGCCGGCTCTGGCGCTGACGGTGGATACCTCGGCCTTGACCGCGATTGGTAACGATTACGGCTATGAGAACGTGTTCTCCCGGCAACTGCGCGGTATCGGCCGGAGCGGCGATGTTCTGGTGGGAATTTCAACCAGCGGCAACAGCCGGAATGTGGTTCTGGCTCTGGAGGCGGCGCGGCGGATGGGTATTCATACCATCGGGCTGACCGGAACGAATCCGGGACTAATGCAGGAATTATGTGATGTTCTGGTCAACGTTCCGGCCGCGCGTACGGACCTGATCCAGCAGATGCATATCACCGTTGGCCACATCCTCTGCGGCCTCATCGAAGAGGCATTCGTGTGACCCACGCCGCGTTGAACCAGCTCGTCTTCCTTGTTGGCGGACGTGGCACCCGGCTTGGCTCCCTTACCGCAGAAAACCCGAAGCCTCTGCTCACGGTTGGCGGGCTGCCTTTTCTTGATTACCTGATTGATAACGCCGCGCGTTACGGCTTTACCAACATCCTCTTGCTGGCCGGCTATCTGGGGAAGGAATTCGAGAGCCGTTATCAGGCAATGGGCCGGGAGCGCGGCCTGACCATCGACTGCCTTATCGAACCTGAGCCAGCCGGTACGGGCGGCGCCCTTCTTCACGCCGCCGACCGTCTCGCGGATAAGTTCATTCTCTGCAATGGCGATTCCTTTTTTGACATCAACCTGCTGGACCTCGGTCTGATCGACGCGGGGGAGGACTGGCTGGCAAAAATTGCGTTGCGGCAGGTCGAGGACGGCAGCCGTTACGGCGGGATCGCGCGCCAGGGCGAACGGGTGGTTGCCTTTGTCGAGCGCGGCGATAGCGGACCCGCCTTGATAAACGGCGGTATCTATTTGATGCGGCGACAGATCCTAGATTTGATCGGGCCATTGCCGTGTTCGCTGGAGCGGGACGTATTCCCCCAACTCGCCACCCAGGGCCGGTTGTTTGGTCGCGACTACAAAGCCTTTTTCATCGACATCGGCATTCCGTCCGATTTCGCGGCGGCCCAGGATCTGGTGCCGGCTCACGTGCTTCGGCCGGCGGCGTTTCTCGATCGTGACGGCGTCCTGAATCACGACTACGGCTATGTTCACCGGCCGGAGGACTTCCATTGGAAGGACGGGGCAATTTCCGCGATCAAGGCGCTCAATGACGCCGGTTTCCTTGTTTTCGTCGTTTCCAACCAGGCCGGAGTCGCCCGAGGCTACTATGACGAAGAACAGGTGAGACTTCTGCATCGCTGGATGTCGAACGTTCTGGCCCTGCATGGCGCTCACATAGACCGATATTATTTTTGTCCACATCACCCCGACGGCGTTTTGCCGGACTATGCCATTGACTGCGGTTGTCGGAAGCCGCAACCGGGAATGATTGAGCAAGCTTTCCGTGAATGGTCGATAGATCGTAGATCCAGCCTTCTGATCGGCGATAAGCCGTGGGATATTGCCGCTGCCGAAACGGCGGGTATTCGTGGTTATCTGTGGGAAGGGGATGATTTGTCCGAATTTGTCCAGACGACAGTGATCTGCCAGACGACAGTAATCTGATTGAATCAGGCTCAATACATCTTCTGTATAGGCTCTCGCGAATTTGGCGAGCACATGGTGCTGCAACCGCTCTCTTTCCCACCCGGCAGCCCCGAGATTATGGCTCTGAAGGGAGGCTCCCGATCTCACCAGAATCCAGGTATTACGCACCAGAACTTTCATTCTGGTCATTGACACCAGATGCCCGCACCGGATAAGAACCCTGGCAGATTGGGTGGGCCGTATGACTTGCCCGGATAAGAATATATGTTTCTACACACCCAAACCGAGTTTTTTGGTTTAACGCGGATAAAAAATGTGCGCACCCACGCGCTAATGCCATCAATAGTGCGTGACTGCCTTGGTTTGTTGAGAAAATGATGGGCGTCGTTGCAAAACAAGGGTACTTCGAATGATTGGTATGCATATCTCTCGCACGCCTTTTCGCATTTCATTTTTCGGTGGCGGAACGGACTATCCCGAATGGTATCTGCGTGAAGGTGGCGAAGTTCTTTCTACAACGATTGATAAATATTGTTATATTACATGCCGGGAATTTCCACCTTTTTTCCACGACTCCTACAGAATTGTCTGGTCCCATATCGAGAACGTATCGAGCATCTCTGAAATCCTTCATCCCGCCGTCCGGGATGGGCTAAGGATGATGGGGTTTGAGGGGCGGCGCGGGGTTGAGGTGCATCATCAGGGCGATTTGCCGGCGCGCGCTGGGATGGGATCCAGTTCGGCGTTTGCCAATGGCCTGTTGCTGGCTCTTTCCTCCTTGCTCGGCAAGCCCTTTGACAAGACGATGCTGTTCGAAAAATCCATCGAGCTTGAGCAAAAGGTGCTGCGCGATAATGTGGGATCGCAAGACCAGGTCGCGACGGCCGTGGGCGGCTTCAACATCATCCGTTTTGGCACCGATGGCGGCATCACGGTCGAACCGGTTGGGATGGAACCTGAACGGCAGGAGGATCTGGAATCACGCCTCATGCTGTTTTTTACCGGGACCAGCCGATTGGCAACCCATATTGCCAAACAGGTCATCGACAGTCTGAACGACCGCGCGGCGGAACTGCGCCGGATGCGGACGCTTGTCCATACGGCCGCTGGCATTCTCCGTGGAAACGGTGGCGATTATGACGATTTCGGCCGCCTGCTGCATGAGACCTGGCAACTCAAGCGCAGTATCAGCTCCGCAATCAGCAACAATGAGATTGATGATATCTACGATCGGGCGCGCCGCGCAGGTGCTCTCGGGGGCAAGTTGCTGGGGGCCGGAGGGTCCGGCTTCATGTTGTTCTACGTCCCGTTGGAAAGACAGGCAGAGGTCAGTAAGGCGCTGTCGCGTCTTCTGAATGTGCCATTCCGTTTTGAGAACAAGGGGTCGCTGTTGATTAATGACGGGGTTGGAAGGGAATTGCCGGCGCATGGTACGAATGTGCACCATCTGCGGCATGACTTGGCTAAGCGTGGCTGAATGGACATGTCTTTCCAGGGCGATCTACGGGTGGTGTTCAGCACCGAGTGGTTCTCGGTCAAAGAAATTCCGCCAGACCGAAGCCAACATAAAGACAGCAAGCCATATTACGTTATCACCGAATCCGACAGTATCGTCGTGTTACCTGTCACCCGGGATGGCCAGATTCTGCTGGTAAGACAATTCCGTCCGGCGCGTAATCACATCACGCTGGAGATCCCCGCTGGTGCTATCGAAGCGGGAGAAACTCCGGCGGAGGCGGTCGTGCGTGAGCTGCGAGAGGAAACCGGATACACGACTTCGGAGGTCGAGTTCCTTAGCTGCGGTGCGCTGGGGCTAAATCGGGATACCAGTAATGCCAGCTTTTTCGTGGCGTTCGACGTGATGCCGATTCCTGGGGCCGTTCTTGAAACAGGCTCCGAACCGGTTCTGATGGACGGTGCGGCTTTTTCGGCCATGGTCCGGGAAAGCGGTTTTGAGCAGATCGCAGCCTTGGGCGTAATCGCCCTGGCGAAGCTGATATTCAAGGATCGCCTGCATTTTCTGTTGTAATGGAGAGCTGAGTCATGAGCGTAAAAGTCACCAAAACCAAGTTGGATGGTGTGCTACAGATCGAGCCTCCGACGAATTTTGAAGATTTTCGTGGTGAATACATTGAATTATACAATCAAGAGCTATATCACCAGGCTGGAGTGACCCAAAACTTCATGCAGGACGATATTTCCCTGTCGTCGCGGCATGTTTTGCGGGGGATCCACGGCGATGGAAAGACCTGGAAGCTGGTTTCCTGTCTGCATGGCAAATTTTATCTCATCGTGATCAACAACGACGCGACATCTCCACAATATCGTCAGTGGGAGTCGTTTACGCTTTCGGAGAAGAACCGGTTGCAGATTCTTATTCCGCCGAAATTCGGGAACGGCCACGTCGTACTGACAGATACCGCCATTTTTCATTACAAGCAGACGACTTCCTACGACCGGTCCTCGCAGTTTACTCTGTTGTGGAATGATCCAGAACTCAAACTGTGGTGGCCGATACGGAACCCGATCGTATCCGCCCGGGACGAGGGGTTGGAAAATAAATAGGTGAGAGCAGGACAAAAGGGGGCTTGCCCCCCTTGACCCCCACCAGGGACTTGGCCCATGGACCCATGAACCTAAATCCGGCAGTTGATCCTTGGGGCTGCCGCCCCAAACCCCGCCTGGAGCGATGCTCCAGACCTCATTATTACTTGATTTTGAAAGAAAAATGGGGTCCGGGGTCTGGCCCCGGACGGGTGCGGGCGGGTAGCCCGCCGTTCACCCTGAGGGTGAGATGAAAAGTTCCGCAACAGACTGCCAATTCCGGCTTTTTCCATAGGATAAAGCCGGATTTGGGATGTGAGGTGGCCCCGGTTTTCTGGACATCTGGCGAAGAGAGAGTCCCACTCCTAATAAGTGGCAGAATCAAAGGAGCAGGACATGGCCCAGACTCGCAAGAAGCACAACTCAGAATTCAAGGCGAAGGTAGCGGTTGCGGCCCTGAAGGGGGACGCGACGGTTGCCGAACTGTCGAGCCGGTTCGGCGTGCATTCCAGCCAGATCCACGCGTGGAAGAAGGCACTGCTGGACGGCGCCGCCTCGGTGTTTGGCGCTGGCAAGACGAACTCGGATAAGTGCGACGAAGCCAAGCTGCCGGACTTGTACGCGAAGATCGGCGAACTGACGGTAGAGCGGGATTTCTTGCAGCGGAGGCCAAGGCCCTGAGCCGCCCGGCGCGGTTGGCCATGATCGACCGCCAGCACCCGTCGCTGCCGGTCGTGCGCCAGTGCCGGGTGCTCGACCTGGCGCGCTCGTCGGTCTATTACCGGCCGGTGGCGGCGGATCCGGCCGACCTGGTGTTGATGCGGCTGATCGACGAGCAGTACCTGAAGACGCCGTTCTACGGCTCGCGGCGGATGGTGGCGATGCTGCGGCGCCAGGGGCATGCTGTCAATCGCAAGCGTGTCCAGCGGCTGATGGGGCTCATGGCACTTGAAGCGATCTACCAGAAGCCGAACACCAGCAAGAAGCATCCAGAGCACGAAATCTTCCCATATCTATTGCGCGATCTGACGATCGACCGCGTCAATCATGTATGGTGTACCGATATTACGTACATTCCAATGGCAAAGGGATTTTTATA
>JADFXL010000059.1 GCA_015233585.1 Alphaproteobacteria bacterium
TGCAAGCGCGATTTCTCTCCAAAGGCCAAGGCGGTCAACGGCATGGGGTACCTCCGAATCCGAGGGATTCAGAGAATCACGCCGAGCGCAAGCCATTTTCCGCGTTAACCTGAGTTCGAGGCCCTGGCTTGGGTCATCAAGTACTGGAACGTCGCCCCGAAACGCGCTAATGAGAAGCCTCAATCCCGCGTGAACCTGACGAGCCGAAACGCATGGCGAATGACAAACTGGTGATCGCCCTGCCAAAGGGCCGCATTCTGGAAGAGGCGATGCCGCTGGTGCGTGCCGCCGGCATCGAGCCTGAGGCGGCGTTTGACGATCCAAACGCCCGGCAACTGCGCTTTTGCACCAATTTTCCCGGCGTCGACATCATTCGGGTGCGCAGTTTCGATGTAGCGACCTTTGTCGCCTTCGGGGCGGCGCATCTGGGTATCGCCGGCAACGATGTGCTGATGGAATTCGATTACCCCGAGCTTTACGCGCCTCTGGATCTGAGGATCGGCGCGTGCCGTCTGGCGGTAGCCGAGTCGGTCGATCTGGGGGCCGATGACGACCCCGCCCGCTGGAGCCATATCCGCGTCGCCACCAAATATCCCGAAATTACCCGGCGCCACTTTGCCCGCCGTGGCGTTCAGGCCGAGTGCATCAAGCTTAACGGTGCCATGGAACTGGCTCCGGCGCTTGGTTTGTGCCGGCGCATCGTCGATCTGGTGTCGTCCGGTAAAACTCTGGTGGCCAACGGACTGGTCGAGGTGGAACATATTGCCGACATCACCTCTCGCCTGGTGGTGAACCGTCCCGCCCTGAAGACCCGCCCCGAGGAACTGGGGGCCTGGATCGAACGTTTCCGCGAGGTCGCCAATGCCCGTTGAACTTACCACCACCGATACCAATTTCGAGGCGGCCTTCGCCGCCTTCCTGGCCGTTCGCCGCGAACCGGATGACGATGTTTCCGAAATCGTCGCGGCCATTATCGCCCAGGTGAAGCAACGCGGCGACGATGCCGTCATTGATTACACCCGGCAGTTCGATCGCCATGAACTGAGGCCCGAGACCCTGGCCGTCACCAGCGACGAAATCGCCACCGCCGTAACCAAATGCGATCCGGCGGCCCTGCAAGCCCTGGTTCTCGCCTCCACCCGTATTCGTGAGTTCCACACGCACCAAAAGCCCGCCAGTCTGTCCTATACCGACTCCGCAGGGGTTCTCCTTGGCTATCGGTGGACGGCGGTGGCGGCGGTGGGACTCTATGTTCCCGGAGGCACTGCCTCCTATCCCTCCTCGGTGTTGATGAACGCCGTACCGGCGAAAGTGGCCGGTGTGCCGCGTCTGGTCATGGTGGTTCCAACGCCCGACGGTGTCTTGAATCCGCTGGTTCTGGCGGCGGCCAAGATTGCGGGCGTGGACGAGATCTATCGCATCGGTGGCGCTCAGGCCATCGCCGCCCTGGCCCACGGCACCGCCACCATCGCCCCGGTCGACAAGATCGTCGGGCCGGGCAATGCCTATGTGGCAGCGGCCAAGCGCCAGGTCTTCGGCATTGTCGGCATCGACACCATCGCCGGTCCCTCGGAAATCCTGGTGGTGGCCGACGGCGCCAACGATCCCTCGTGGATTGCCGCCGATCTTCTGGCTCAGGCCGAACACGATCCCTCCGCCCAGTCGATCCTTATCACCGACGATCGCACCTTCGCCGAGCGGGTCGTTGCCACGGTTCATGAGCAACTGGCCACCCTGCCGCGGGCTCCCATCGCACGTGCAAGCTGGGAAAACCATGGCGCCATCATCATCGTCAATTCCATGGATCAGGCGATACCGCTGATCGACCGTATCGCGCCCGAGCACCTGGAACTGGCAATCGAGCATCCCGGTGCCTTTGCCGCCAGGGTCCACAACGCTGGCGCCATTTTTCTTGGCCGCCATACCCCAGAGGCGCTGGGTGACTACGTCGCCGGTCCCAACCACGTCCTGCCTACGGGGCGTTCCGCCCGGTTCGCGTCCGGTCTTTCGGTGCTGGATTTCGTCAAGCGTTCCACGGTACTGGCGTGCGATCCCCAGTCGTTGCAGGCGATCGGGCCAGCGGCCGCCACCCTGGCCGAGGCGGAAGGACTGCACGCCCACCAACGCTCGGTATTGTTGCGCACGCCCGTGCCGCCCAACCCGCAACCCAGTCCGCAACCCGGCACATCGTGACAACCGGACACCCAATTGCCATGAGCGAAACGCCCTCCCTGACGGATTACAATATCGCCGTGCTGGTCCCCTGCCATAACGAGGCGGTAACCGTCGAGGCCGTGGTTCAGGGGTTCCGCGCCAGTCTGCCGACGGCGACGGTCTATGTGTACGACAACAATTGCACCGACGGCACCGCCGCCATCGCTCGTGCCGCCGGTGCGGTGGTAAGAACGGAACGGCTGGCAGGCAAGGGGAACGTCGTCCGCCGCATGTTCTCCGACATCGAGGCCGACATCTATGTCATGGTGGACGGGGACGATACCTATGATGCCGCAGCCGCGCCGGAGATGGTCGAGCGGCTCATCACCGGCGGCTATGATCTGGTGAGCGGCGCTCGCGTGACCGACATCGCCAAGGCCTATCGTCCCGGCCATCGCTTTGGCAACCGGCTCCTGACGAGCATCGTCGCCTGGATCTTCAACAGCCAGGTGACCGACATGCTTAGCGGATACCGGGTATTCTCGCGCCGGTTCGTCAAGTCGTTTCCCGTTCTCGCGCGTGGATTCGAGATTGAGACCGAACTGACCGTCCATGCTTTGGAAATGCGTCTGCCCACGGACGAGGTCGCCACCGCCTACAAGGACCGTCCCCCCGGCTCTGCCAGCAAGCTCAATACGATCCGTGACGGATTCCGAATTTTTCTGACCATCCTGATCCTGGTCAAGGAGGAACGCCCGCTTCCATTTTTCTCCCTGGTGGCTTTGGTCATCGCCGCTGCCGCCATTCTCCTGGCCGTGCCCCTGATCGAGACGTTTATCAACACCGGCACCGTTCCCCGCCTCCCCACGGCGATTTTGTCCACCGGGTTGATGATCCTGAGCTTTCTCAGTCTGGCCTGCGGCTTCGTCCTCGATACGGTCACCCATGGGAGACGCGAGTTGAAGCGTCTATTCTATCTGGCCCAGCCTGTTCCGGCCCGGCATGAGCCAAAATCATAACATCGTTCTGTTCACGAAATTCGCAGCCGTTGGGGTTGCGGGGTACTTTGTCGACGCCTCCGTCCTGCATCTGGCGATGCTTGGGGGGATGGGGTTTTACGGCGGGCGGGTGGTATCCTTTCTTGTCGCCGCAACCTTCACCTGGATGGTAAACCGCCTGCTGACCTTTCGCCATGCCGCGCGTTCTGACAAAAAATCAGCGCAGTGGCTCAAATTCGTCGTCGCCAACAGTCTGGGCGGACTGGTCAATCTCGGGGTTTACAGTGCGCTGGTCGCAGCGACTTCGTGGTTCGCCACCTATCCGTCGTTGGCGGTAGGCGTGGGGTCGCTGTCCGGTCTTGGGTTCAATTTCGCCGCTTCAAAGCGGCTGGTTTTCCGTGTGCCGTAAAGTCCGCTCCATTTAATCTTATTAACGGGGAGCGCGAGGGGCCCAGGCCCCTCGCATCTTTATCTTCCCGTTGCCCCCACGCCGACCACACCCCCAACCCGGCGTAGCACGGCGGTCGCTCTGGCGCTATCCAGGGAAAGCCGGAGCAAGTCCGGCAGCTCGAACGGATGGCGCAGCAGAGCCGCCAGCACCGCCATGGGCCGGACGCGCCCATCTTCTCCCATTCCTGCCAGAGCCGCGCCGGGCAAGTCTCGCAACGCCGGATCGGCAATAACGCGAACGGCCACGAAGGGCAGACCGGCGGCGGCGGCAACCTGCGCAACGGCTGCGCTTTCCATGTCCACCGCAGCAGCACCGCTAGCCGCGAACAGCGCCTGTTTGCCGGTTACCGTCGCCACAACCTGCGAGCTATCGACCACCGCCCCCACGACGGGATGAAAGGACGTCAGTTGCCGCTCCAGCGAGTCACGCCAAATTACCGCCGTGTCCAATGACACCGCTCCGGCAATCACCCTGTCCGCCAGAAGGACCGTCCCCGAAGGCAGCCTGGGATCGAGTCCCCCGGCCAAGCCGAAACTGACCAGACCCCGCGCGCCGTCTTCCACCAGACGCCGGGCGCATCGCCCGGCATGGGCAAAACCTGGCCCGACACAGCCGACGCGGCGACATCCCACATCGGTCAGACACTCCGCCTCCATCACCAGCCCGGTGACAAAACCGGGTTCGATCACATGCCCCATGGAATCGTGCTGCTTATGCCGCGCCGGAGGTTGCGATAACGCGCCAAGGCCCACAGCGGAAAAATGGAACGGTATCCATGGTAACGCAGGTAGAATACACGCGGGAAACCGACGGCGGTAAACAGTTCCTCCCGCCACTGCACGCCGGTCCGTGGAAGGTTCATCAAATACTTAACACCACGTGCAACGGCCTCGCTATCTACCCGGCCCGCCGCCATCAGGGCCAGCAACGCCCATGCCGTTTGGGATGGCGTGCTGTCCTTGACCTCGTTTTTGCGGTGTTCCCAATAACTGGCGCCATCCTCGCCCCAGCCGCCGTCAGGCCGCTGCCGTGCAATCAGCCAGTCCACCGCCCGGCGGATGTGAGGCGCGGACATGTCCTCGCCGGCACGGGCGAAGGCGCACAGGGCCGACCACGTACCATATATATAATTCGTGCCCCAGCGGCCGAACCACGATCCATCCGGCTCCTGGGTCTTTCGCATATAGTCAAGCCCGCGTTCCAGGTTGTAATCCTCGCGGGCAATGCCGAGCTGGGCCAGCATGGAAATACAGCGGGCGCTGACATCAAGGGTTGGCGGATCGAGCAAGGCGCCGTGATCGGCAAACGGAATGTGGTTCAGGAAATAATGTTCGTTGTCGGCGTCGAACGCGGCCCAGCCGCCATTGCCGCTCTGCATCCCGGGGGTCCATTCGACGGCGCGGTCAATGCTGCCCCGGCGCCGGAAGTCCGTACACCCGGCAACCCGGCTACGCCAAGCGCGGTCCAGCGCCATCACCACGACCGCCGTATCATCGACATCGGGATAGTAGGCATTGGCATACTGGAAAGCCCACCCGCCCGGCCGCACATGCGGACGCCGCGAGGACCAGTCGCCCACCACGTCAAGAACCTGCTTTTCCTCCAGCCAGGTCGCGGCCTTGTTAATGGCCGGATGATCGCCGGCAACGCCGGCTTCCATCAGACAATGCATGACCAGACCGGTGTCCCATACCGGCGACACGCAGGGCTGGCAATAGGCGCTGTCGCCATCGAACACCAGAAGCTTGTCCACCGACGCCCGCGCCGTCTGGAATAACGGGTTCTCTTTGGCGTATCCCAGGACATGAAACATCATCACGCTGTTGGCCATGGCGGGAAAGATGGCGCCCAGCCCGTCTTCCCCGTTCAGCCGTTTGGTAACGAAGGCAACGGCCTTGTCGATCGCCTTTTGCCGCAGACGCTGGGGAAATATCGGCTCCACCAGACGAAGCACCCGGTCGGCAACCAGCAGCACCTCGCCAAGCCAGGATCCCGTGGGATTGACATGATAGTCCCGCACCTGATCCGGCGGCACCAGAAACAACTCATTGATGCCAACCCCACGAGGATTTGCCGCCTTGGGCTTGAGACTCACCAGCACCAATAGCGGCACCATCACGGTACGGGACCAATAGGCGACCTTTTCCATGTGAAAAAAGAACCAGCGCGGCATCAGCAGAACTTCGACCGGAGTCACCGGAACCGCCCGCCACGGAATCTGTCCGAATAGCGCCAGGGATATACGGGTGAACACGTTGGCACGGGACGCACCGCCAAGCTTGTGCACGGCTTCGCGCGCCTTGCGCATGTGTGGCGCATCGATGTCGTCGCCAACCAATTTCAACGCGTAATAAGCCTTGACGGAGGCGCTGATATTGGCCTCACCCGCGTGATAAAGCGGCCAACCGCCATCGTCGCCCTGGATCGACCGCAGATAATTGGCAAGCTTGCGCTCCACCCCGTCGTCGATGGTGCCGAGAAAATGGTTGAGCAGGATATATTCGGCGGGAATGGTCGCGTCGGCTTCCAGCTCGAACACCCAATGGCCGTCGGCGGCCTGGCGGCGCAACAGCGCCTGAACCGCGTCGTCGACAATCCGGTCGATGGAGTCCTCTCCCGGCATTGGAGAGGCGGATTCCTCCGTCGGGGCGAGAACTAATTTGCGAGTTGTCTGGTTCATCTCTTTTTGCTACCGCGAAGAAACTGCCTGTGGGTCTTTCCTAATGCTTGCCGTCGGCACGGGTCAAGGCCTCCCTTGCGCTGCTCAGGGCTACAAACCATCCACATGGGAAAGATGGGCTACCGCCCACACCCGCTTGGGGCCTGGAGGCCCCAATCCCCCATTAATGGGTTTCCAGTGGCCCCCGGCCTTTTACAACGGTGTGGGCAGAGCCCACACGATCCTCATGGAATTGCCCTGTGACACTCGCCCGTCAGAATACCGCGTGGCGGAGCGCGATCAATATCTTCTCCGCCTTCGACAATTTTACCACCCTGGAGCCAGGACGCCACCCGTTTTGAACCACACGCTCCAGCAATTTCCGATAAACGGCCATCATGATGACAGCAGGGCGGCGTCTGCTTGCGTCGCATCGCCTAAGCACGATTTCCGCAGCCGCGAAGTGGCCCTGAGCGATCGTGGCCAGTTCGGCACACACGCGGGGCAGTCGCGGATGATGGGGTACGGCGCCCGGCTCCAGAGGCACTCCATGGCGTTCCAGCAATTCTTTGGGCAGGTAGAGTCGTCCCCGTGCCGCGTCCTCATCCACGTCGCGCAGAATATTGGTGAGTTGAAGCGCCCGCCCCAGCTCATGCGCCAGAAGGTCTCCCTCAACCACGGGAAGGCCGAACACGCGGCTTGACAACCGGCCAACGGCGCTGGCGACGCGATCGCAGTACAGATCCAGCTTCGCCAGGGTCGGTGCCCGCATCTCCTCCCTGGCGTCCATTTCCATGCCATCGATGACAGCCATGAAGTCCTCCCGGCGCAAGGCAAAGGTGGTGACCGTATCGCTCAAGGCTTTGCCCAGAGGATCTCCGGATCGTCCCTCAAAGATCCGGTCCACCTCATAGCGCCACTCGTCCAGCGCCGCCAGCTTCAGGGCCGTCGCATCATTTTCACCGCCCGGAACAGCCAGGGTGTCTTCATCGGCAACGTCGTCTACCTTGCGGCAAAAGGCATAGATGGCAAACATGCCATCCCGCCGTTGCGCCGACAAAAAACGCATGGCCCAAAGAAACGAGGAGCCGGATCTGGCAACGAATTGCCGGATTTCGTTCCCGGCCTCCGCCCCGCTTCCATAAACCCGGCCCTTCCAGGCTCCGCCCCGGCCAAGCCACGTCAGCCGGGCCGAGTCCACCGTCATCAAAGTGAACAGAACCGCTGCCGCAGGCAAGGTCAGGGCCGCTGGCCAGGAGAGACGATAAAAGGCGGTGGTGGGACGATAAGCCGCCGTCATCATTCCCATGCCCAAAGCCCCCGCGAACAACAGCCCCCCCCGCCCGCTCAGGATACCTACAAGCGCCGCCGCCGGCGGCACCAGATACAGCAGGGTCATGGCGGCCACCGTGCCGAACAGAAATACCACCTTGTGGTCCAGTTGCACGAATGCCGTCCGCGCCACCATGCGCCAGATATCGTCCAGATCCTCATATTCCCGCAGGCTGCGCACGGCCTCGCTCAGGCCAAGCCAGATCGAGCCACTGCCCTTCATCTGCTGGCCCAGGGCGCAATCATCGATAACGCGATCACGAATGGCCTCGATGCCGCCGCAACCGCTCAAGGCCTGCCGCCGCACCAACATGCAGCCCCCCGCCGCCGCCGCGACCGGGCTATAGGGATCGTTGACAGCCCGGAACGGATAAAGCTTTTGAAAGAAGAATACGAAAGCGGGAATCAGCAGCCTTTCCCATGGCTCCTGGCAGCGCAGCCAAGCCATGACGGAGACCAGATCCCGCCGTTCGGCAATGGCTTTGGCGACCAGCCGGGACAGAACCTGAGGCTCGTAAACGATATCGGCGTCGGTGAAAAGAATATACGCCGCGAGGGGCGCGGTGGCTCCGGCCGCGCGCACGCCCTGGGCCATGGCCCAGGTTTTCCCGGTCCAGCCCGCCGGAAGAGGCGCGCCGGGAACGAGCGTGACCCGATCCGAAACGCCCAGAGCGTTGGTCGTCGCGGCAACAACAGCGGCGGTGCCATCGTCACTGCCGTCATCGACCACAACAATGTGAAATGCCCCGGCGTATTCCTGCGCAAGCAGGGACCGGAGCGTGGTGCCGATCACCGCCGCCTCGTTCCGCGCGGGAATAACGGCGACCACATCGGGCCACACCGCCACAAAGGGCGGCGCTTCCTCCAGACGCTGGCCCTCCAGACGCTGGTCCGCCCGCCAGAAGCCATGACGAAACACCAGCAACCCCAGCCAGCAGACGGCAGCAAAAATGGCAAATTCGGTGAACATCATCATTTCATCGTCAAAGGCCGGACGTGGCCAATTTACGGTTTCCTAACGTTGCGAAACCGCGTGACCCTTCGCGGGAATTTCCTCATCATAGCTGATGCCGGAGTTCGGCAGTTTGTCGGCATTGCCGGTGGTCCTGGCTTCCGCCTCGCGATGCTGACGGTAAAGGCTGCGCATACTGGCGTAGAAGTCGAGAGAGGTTCGCTTGATTTCAGCCAGAGTGTCAAGGAACTGTTCGCGTTTGTCGATCCCGTCGACAACCATCCTGGCCGCCGTTTCGGGGAGGGTCATACTGGGAATCGGGTCTATGAAATAGTCCACGACCATGCCGCTGGCGTCGCGCACATCCGACGGACCGAACAGCGGCAACATGACGTAAGGCCCCTCCGGTACACCCCAACGCGCCAGGGTCAGACCAAAGTCGGTGGAATGATGGGGGGTTCCGCCTTCTGCGGCAAAATCGACCAGACCAAAGAAGCCCACGGTACTATTGAGAATGAACCGGCCCGCTGAATCCGTCGCCCGCGATCCATCCGCCCGGAGACAATCATTGACGAACACCAGCGGCTCGGAAATATTCGTCAATACGTTGTGTATTCCAGTACGAACAATCGAGGGAACATAGTCACGGTAGCCACGCGCCACCGGCGCAATGACATGTTCATCTGAGAAGTTGTTGACCGCAAAGATGGCGCGATTGGTCGGCTCGGCCGGGTCATTGGTTTCGTTATATTCGACCATCGCATCGGGATCCTCCAGCGGAGGCGTGGCGCATCCCGACAGCCATACGGATGCCAGAAGCCCCACAACCAATCCACAGGCCTTGCTCAGTGACAACTTGCGCTCCCCCTTCTTCGCCCCGTTCATGTAGCCCCGTTCCGATACGCCCTCCCACAGCCTGGAAGCGAATACCGGCCAGCCCCAATACTCCTCTCCCCCCAATACGCCTCTCCCCAAGGTGCGTTTAACTCCGATAGGACTTACGCATCCCCACGATCGCGCAGATAATGAAAGAATTCGACGCCTTCCCGCAAGCGGCGTTTCGTCATATCCCAACTTCTGAACATCTCTTTCGTGATTTCGATGATCTTACTCGGGCGAAAGTAAAATTTTTTGTAAAACAAGGCCACCGCTTTGTTGATTTCTTCCCGTGACAAGTCAGGGTAACTGAGCGAACAGATTTGCAACCCCTCTTCCTGAACCAGCTTGCCGCCTTCGTCCAGCATCCAGCCATTGGCGATCGCCTGGCGATAAAGTTCAGTGCCGGGATAGGGGGCTGCCAGCGACACCTGGATGGTGTGGGGGTTGATTTCAATGGCAAACTGAATGCTTTTGCGGACGGTTTCCTGGGTCTCGCCCGGCAGGCCTAGAACGAACGTGCCGTGCGTGGTGATACCAAGTTCGTTACAGTCATGAGCGAACTTGCGCATGATGTCGAGCCGGGTGCCTTTGCGGATGTTGTTGAGAATCTCCTGATTGCCCGATTCATAGCCGACCAGCAACAGCCTGAGTCCGTTGTCGCGCAGAACCTTGAGCGTCGCGAAGGGCACGTTGGCCTTGGCGTTGCAGGACCATGTGATGCCCATAGGCCCCAGCAGGCGGGCAATGGCCTCGGCGCGGGGCAGGTCGTCGGTAAAGGTGTCGTCGTCGAAGAAAACTTCCTTCACCGCCGGGAACAGTTCCTTTATCGGGCGGACCGCGGCGGCGACGCTGGCCGGGCTGCGCGTGCGATAGACATTGCCTCCGATCGTCTGCGGCCACAGGCAGAAGCTGCACTTGGAACGGCAGCCACGCCCAGTATAAAATGACACATACGGGTGCAGCAGATAACCGCAGAAGTAATCCTCCATGACCAGATCGCGGTGATAGACCGGTGCCACGAACGGCAGAGCGTCCATATCCTCGATCACGGCGCGGGCCTTGTTGTGAACCACCTCGCCATCCCGCTTCCAGCTCAGGCCATCGATCTCGCTCAACGGGCGGCCCTGGGCGACTTCCAGAATGGTGTAGTCGAACTCGACGCCCGCTACAAAGTCGATGGCGTCCGACGCCAGGACCGATGAGTCAGGCTGGATGGCCACATGTGGTCCAACGAATCCGATCAGCAAACGGGGATTGGCCGCCTTGAGGGTCTCGGCGATGCGCACGTCGGAGGGAAAGGTGGGGGTGCTGGTATAGAGCACGCACAGCTCATAGGCGCCAATCTGGCCCCGAACACCGTCGAGGGTGATGCCGCGGGCGGGAGCGTCGATCAGCCTGCTGCCCTCCACCAGTGCGGCGAGTTGCGCCAGCCAGGTGGGATACCAGAATGACCGGACTTCCCGCCGCGCCTGATAGCGGGAACCAGCGGCGCCGTCGAAACCGTCAAACCACGGCGGATTGAGAAATAGTGTCTTCATCATGAAAGGGAACTCTTCTCGGCAATCAGCAGCCCGTCACGTCCGACACGGAAACGGTGGCCACGCCACGTCACCGAACGGCCGAAAAAGGCGGCAACCAGGGTCACAAACGATAACAGATCCCGTGGCGGAATGGCCCACATCGGGATAGGGTCACAGCCCAGCGAATGAACGATCCAGCGCATGGTAGCAAACCGGCACGCCACTGCCAACGCCAACCCGCCCCAGGCAACAGGCGCGCCCCCGGCCAAGGCCACGGCCACGACGGCCAAAGCCACCGGGTTGGTAATCATCGAGGCTGCGAACGAAACCGGCGCAATGGCGGCGATGGTGCGGGACCAGCGCAGCTCATGCCGGAGAAGCTCGCCCGGCGTCGCCTCGGCCACGGCGTGCTCGGGCACATGAGGGGCCAGCACCACCGCGTGCCCCGATCGACGCACCAGAGCCCCCAGGGCATAATCATCGGCAAGGTGATTACGCAAGGCTTCGAAGCCTCCGAACGCGTTCAACGTGTCCCGGCATAGCGCCATGGTCGCACCAAAACAGCCCTCGACCCCACCCACCGCACGGCCAACCAGCACCGACGGCAGAAACGTGGCATTGATCCACGCCGCACCCAGGATCGACCACACATTGCCGCTGGCACGCCCGGTGTACAGACAGGTCACGGCCCCCACCCCAGGCCGCAAGAGCGAAGCCACGATCACGCCGAGATAGTCCGGCCCAACCCGCATATCGCTGTCGGCCACCACCAGGATGTCGTGGCGCGCCACCGCCATCATGTTGATCAGATTGCTGACCTTGTAGTTCGTGCCGTGCAACCGGCCGTCAATGACCAGATCCATGGCCACCCCAGGCAGCGCCGCCATCAGACGCCGGATCGTGGGCACGGCGGTATCTTCGGGATCACGGACCCCGAACACCACCTGCACCTCGGGATAGTCCTGGGTGCAAAAGGACCTGAGGTTGTCATAGAGACCCGGTTCGTCGCCGCAGACCGGTTTCAGGATGGTCACCGGGGGCCGTTCCTGGGGTGGCGGCGGGATTTCCCGCGCAAAGCTCCGAACCAGCCAGGCAGCGGCGATGAGGTAGACGATTCCCACAAGGCTGGCGACCATCCCTATATCGGCCAGAATCCGCACCATCATGCTCCCGTGTCTTTCCGCAGCAACCGGCGGCTTTCCACCAATTGCCAGACCAGGATGCTGGGCACCCCCATCACTACGTCACGAGCACGCTTGAGCAACGAAAAGCCCAGAGCCGTCTCCGGCCCCAGACCAAACAGAGCGCCGACCACGGCATAGCCGCCTTCCTGAACCCCCGCCCCCCACGGCACCATGAACGCGACATTACGGATGGCGAACACCAGGCTTTCCAGGGCCACGCACTCGGCGAAAGTGAGCGGATGGCCCATGAAGCGCAACCCGATCCAGGATCCGCCGCAACTCACGATCCAACCCAGCAGGTGCAGGAAAAAGGCGGCAAGAACACGGAGCGGACGGCTGTAGATAACCTCCAGCCCCTGATCAAGGGCTTGCCCCAGATCGCCCGCTGGCCACTCCCACCCCGCCGACAGCCGGTGCGCCAATCGTTCCATAAGGCTGAACAGGCCCTTGCGCTGCGCCAGGAGGAATCCGATCACCGCTGGCGCCGCCACGGCCGCGCCAATGAGCGCATAGTGGATGATATTGCTATCGGGCCTGCGCACAAACAACAGGCCCACACCCAGCAGGGTGAACGCAACCTGGCTCAACACTTCCATGGTCAGGTCGGCAACGACGGTGGTCACCGCCATGGCCCCGGACACCCCGCGCAAAACCAGCATCCGGGCGGCCAGAACCGGCTCGGCCAACGGCAGCACCGCCAGAACCTGGCCAACGCCATCGCGCAGAAACCGCGCCCAGACGAAGGTGGCGCCACTGGCCGGGCAGTCCTTGCCGGAAATCATGCGCCACGCCAGCCCGCACAAAATCACCGGCACCAACTGAAACAGGGTCACCGCGCCCACGCCACGCCACCCAGCCATAGCAATGGCATTACCAACCGCCCCCACACCCGACCAGGCGATCAGGAAGGCGGTCAGACCGAGGCCCGCCAGGGCGCCGAAAATCACGCTGGTCTTCACGGTACCGTCGTTTCCTTTGCCAGTGTGCCGCGCGTCAGGGCACCGAAGCGCGTTCGTCTCACGCCCAGATGCTCGGCCATGGCCCGCAAGGCCGGGCTGGAAACCGCCGCGAACTCCTCAACGCACTGGTAATCCGGGCGCAGCGCATCAACGCCATCCCACCGGCAGGTCGCCGGGTGGCAATACAGTTCGCTCACGCCATCGGGCAGATGCTCCAGAAATCTTCGGATGCGCGTTTCTCCCATGCCGCCGCTGTCGTTGAGACCGAATATCGCATCGTTGCAGGATAGCCCGGCACCGCGCAACCGTGCTTTCATACGGCGGGTCCGGTTCCAATGGAACAGCGCATTGAACAACCGGGTACGGAATTTGTCCCCCTGCGCCCGCCACGACGGCCTGAACGGCTCGTAGGGCAGTCGCACGGCGCCAAAATCATATTCCCGCGCCAGGGCGATAAGGAGCGCCAGCACGCTAGGGTGTTGGTGAAAGTGGTGATGACCGTCGACATAATCCAGGGGAAGCCCTGTACGGCGGAAGGCTTCGAACTGTGCCCGGACCTCTGCCTCCATCTGGCGCCGTGCCGCCGGGTGCAGAAAAATTTTGACGCCCTGACGTATCTCATCGTCGGGAAAGCGTCCGTCCGGGCCGACCAGTTCGGGAATCTGCTCCGGCGGCAGCACGGGCCTGCCGTTGATCAGGACAAGATGCAGCCCCACCCCCAGCCCCGGCAGCCGCCACGCCCGCGCCACGGCGTCCGCCGCCGCCGGAGCCCCGACCATCAGACTGGCCCCGGTCAGAATACCGGTCTGAAACGCGGTCTCCACGGCTTCGTTGACCGGAAGGCTCAGGCCGAAATCATCGGCGGTGACGATCAGGTGTTTCATGCGGAGGGGAGCCGGGTCATGGTTCACTGCCATCAGGTTACATCGGGGCTCTCGCCCCGAACCCTATCTGGGGCGATGCCCCAGGCCCCCTTGTCAATTGAAAAGAAAGAGAGCCGGCTATCTTTGCAGGTACAGACTTTTCAACAGGTTGGCGGTCTCGAACAGCGGCAGCCCGACGACGTTGGTGTACGAACCATTCAGCCCTCGCACAAAAGCGGCCGCCCGACCCTGGATCGCGTAGCCGCCAGCCTTGCCCTTCCATTCGCGCGAGGCGATGTAGTCGGCCACCTCACCCTCGTCAAGCCGCTTGAAGACCA
>JADFXL010000005.1 GCA_015233585.1 Alphaproteobacteria bacterium
ATACCGCGTACAATCGAGCCATCAATAGGGACGAATTCGCCCGCTTGCAGGACAATGACGTCGCCCGCTTGCAGGGACTCGAACGGCACCGCAACTTCCGTGTCGTCGCAGGAAAGCCATACTTGGCGGGGGTTTTCGCCAAACAAATGTTCCAGCCTGTTCTTGGATCGCAGCTGCGTCTTATGCACCAGCTTCAGGCCATAAAAGTAAACGCCCGAACATATCGATGCGAGCAGGTAGTAGCCGGACAGCAGACTGACAGCCACGAGAAGCGATTCAAGCTGATTGGAGCGGATCTTGCGCTCAATGAAGGTGCTTTCAACGGCGCTTTCCAGGAGAGGGATCATGGCGTAACTCATTATGCCGACCACGATCAGGCTCGCTGGCGGAAAAAACCATGTCGCGATTGAGGCTAAAGCCGCAACGCCGATCATCCGCAGGTGGCGGTCAATGACAGCCTCAGGTGGGACCTGGCTTGTCGTGCTCGGCTCGCCGGTGGACACGACGGAAGACGAAGAAGCCGCAGGCACGACAACATAGCGCCCGGATAATTCGCTCGGTTCCCGTATAGTCGTCTGCGGCAATTTGGCCGGAGCCTGTTTCCGGTGTCGCCAATGTGTATTTACGGCAGCATAGGCGATGCTGCCAAGAACGAACAGTTCTGCCAACATTAGCGCTGACTCCGAATAAGGAGAGGAAGTTCATTTGCGAGAAATCGTTACAAGCAAGAGCTACGCCATCTATTAAGGGACCTGTACAGAAAGGCCGCGCCCGTGTCAACATGTACAGGTGTGCCGGCTCCGGTTTTTCCTGGACACATGTTTAGGTTTTTCATGGACACATGTTTACATCAATTCTGTGTCCAGGAAAAACCGGAGCCGGCACACAGACAGCCGGGTGCGGTACACCCGCTCTTGTCCTCCAGTGACACAGCGAAATTATATGCGTCTTGACAACAGGGAAAGTGAATGAAATCGTGCAGCCAATTTTGCGGCGAACTCGAAGGACGGTCGGCCGGGGCCAGCGACAAAGATTATGATTATTTTGGCCGCGCCGACAAGATCTGGCGATAATGTTTGGGGCAATGGGTTACCTATGCGTGCAGTGAGCTTTCTCGACCGACAAATCCAGACTGAGTCCAATGCGCGGACCTATCCACGACGGCTGCCGATCGTCATCGACAAGGCGGAGGGGCTGTGGGTCACCGACGTTAACGATAAAGTTTATATGGACTGTCTGGCCGGAGCCGGCACCCTGGTTCTGGGGCACAACCATCCGGTCGTCATAGACGCTTTGCGGTGGCACCTGGACGAGGGGCGGCCTATGATCGCGCTCGACCTGCCCACCCCGACCAAGGATGCCTTCGTCGAGGCGCTGCTGTCGACCCTGCCCTGCCCATTGCGGGACGGCAAAATCCATTTCTGCTCGCCTTCCGGCTCGGATGCCGTCGAGGCTGCCGTAAAGCTGGTCAAGATCGCCACCGGACGACGCGGCATTCTCGCCTTTTCCGGCGGCTATCACGGCCATACTCACGGCTCTCTGGCCATGATGGGCAATCGTGGTCCCAAGCGGGCGATCAGTGGTCTGATGCCCGACGTACAGTTCATGCCCTTCCCTTATTGCTATCGCTGCCCCTTCGGTCGCGCGACGGCTTGCGGCGATGATAGGTCTGATCCGCCCTGCCAGCATCTGTTGCGCGCCATGGTGCATGACCCCAATTCCGGACTGCCCCCGCTTGCTGGCGCTTTGGTTGAGGTGGTGCAGGGCGAAGGCGGCGTGATTCCGTCGAACCCGGCATGGATGCGGGCAATGGCAGATACTTTGAAAAACGAAGCGGCGCTGATCGTCGACGAAGTCCAGACCGGCTGGGGGCGCACGGGGAAACTTTATGCCTTCGAGCATTCCGGCGTGTGTCCCGACGTGGTGGTCCTGGCAAAAGCGATCGGCGGCGGGCTTCCCCTGGCCGTCATTATCTATCGCCGCGAACTGGACTGCTGGGAATCGGGGGCACATGCCGGTACCTTCCGCGCCAGTCAGATGGCGATGGCGGCGGGATTGGCGACGCTCAAGCACATTCAGGACGCCGGATTGGCCGAGAACGCCGAGGTGATGGGGCGGCGCCTTTGCTCGCGGCTTAAGGAATTGCAGACTAAACACCCCTTCATCGGCGATGTGCGGGGGGTGGGTCTGATGCTGGGCATGGAAATCGTTGCACCGGAGGCGGACGCCACAGGGCGTCCAGCGACGGATGGCGCCCGGGCTCGCCGGTTGCAGACGGCGCTTCTTGCCCAGGGCGTGATCGCCGAACTGGGGGGACGTGACGATGCGGTGTTGCGGCTGCTGCCACCGCTCAACATCACCCTGCGCGAGACCGATCTGATCGCCGATGCGATCACAGCCGCCTGCGGCAACGTTGCCGCATGAAAGGTCTCGTCTTCTCACCTGCGTCGCTAGCGGATTGGCTGGATTTGCTGAATCGCACAGCGGAAACCATCGCCAACCATCTTCCCGCCGGTCCCTATGCGGGAGGGATGCCGGATGCTGCTGCCCGGACCATGGCGGCACCGATCCTGCCCCAGACGGCATGTTCTCCTGAGCAGGTACTAGCCGGGCTCGGCGCTGTGGTCGCAGGTTCGGTCGGCATATGGCATCCGCATGTGACGGCCCATCTGCATTGTCCGGTGCTGCTGCCGGCCTTGGCGGCGGAAGTGGCGATCGCGGCGCTCAACGCGTCGATGGACTCGTTCGATCAAGCGCCGGCCGCGACCCTGGTCGAAAACCGTCTCTGCGAATGGCTTTGCGATCGCGCCGGGTTCGGTGCGAGATCGGGCGCGACCTTCACCAGCGGGGCTACCCAGTCAAATTTCATGGGCTTGCTGCTGGCCCGCGACGCGTTCTCGGCGTCCTATTGGGACCACCCCACCCGCCTTAAGGGTTTACATCCAGAATCCCGCCGTCTGCGTATCCTGTGTTCGACCGACGCTCATTTTAGCATCGCTAAGGCTGCGTTCCAACTGGGCCTGGCTGCCGATGCGGTGGTGCCGGTCGGGGGCGACACGGATCGCAGAATGCGGCCCGAGGCGTTGTCGCAAACGATCACGGATCTGCGTCAGCTGGGTTGCCTGCCATTCGTGGTGGTAGCCACCGCCGGCACCACCGATTTCGGGGCTATCGACCCCTTGCGTGAGATCGCAGCCATCGCGCAGCGGGAAGGGATGTGGCTGCATGTCGATGCCGCCTATGGTGGCGCGCTCTTGCTTTCGGGATGCTACAGAGACCGTCTTGTCGGCATTGGGCTGGCCGATTCGGTGGCCATCGACTTCCACAAGGCATTCTTGCAGCCGGTCAGTTGCGGTGCATTCCTTGTCGCCGACGCCGCGTATTTCAAGCTGATCGAGGTGGTGGCCGATTATCTCAACCCCGATCCCGAGCCCGGAGACGAGGCGTTTTCCCATCTGGTCAATCGCTCGCTGATGACCACCAGACGGTTCGACGCGTTGAAATTATGGATGAGCCTGCAATGGCTCGGCGAACGCGGCTATGCCGAGTTGATCGACCGCCCCATCGATCTGGCCCGTGAAGCTGCGGCCATGCTGGCGGCGGACCCGGCCTTCACGCTCCTGGCGGAACCACAGCTAGGCTGCGTGGTGTTCCGTCTGGCCAACGTCGACGACCGGGTGAACCGCGAGGTGCCGCGCCGCCTGTTCCAAGAGGGCCGCGCCGTTCTCGGCCACACCCGCATCGATGGACGATATTGCCTTAAACTGACCCTGATCAACCCCCTGACCCGCATCGAAGACATCGCCGCCCTGCTGGCGATGATCGTTACCTGCCGCGACGAGATCGCCGCGCTCACCCCTCGCTGATCGATGTCAACTGCCCAGGGCGTCGACGTAGTGGAATTCGACCGTCACCCCGAAATCCGCAGTGGCGCATTGACCAACTCGTCGGAAAGCTGCGGTTCGAGAGCGACGTTACGGGGGCTTGCCCGACCGGCTCGTTGCTGGCGCCACCGTCTGTCCGCACCACAGTTCCGAAAGCCGGCGCACCCGGAGCGCTGGCTATCAGCGGCAAATTCTGATACATTTCCAAAGACGGTGGTTGGTTTGCTCACAATTATAACGATTCCATCCGCATTTAAATCTGGATCAGTACTATGGAGATAAACGAATTTAATAAAGCAAAGATTCCTTTCTCTCTTTCTGAATACGAAGAACGCTGGCACCGTGTTCGGTTAATGATGTCAGAGGAAAGAATTGATTTATTATTTGTTACCGGACCTGAAGGTATTTGTTATCTGCACGGGCATCAGGCTAATTGGTATCAGGGGAACTCGCCAAAGGAGTGGCCAGCTATTTCAGGGACAGCCATCCATGTCAATCACGATTCTCCTATACACTTTGATATTATAGATGAGATAAATCTTCTTAGACAATCTTCGATTCTTAAAGATATTCGCATTTACCCAACATTATCAATTGATTCGATTTTCTTTCTAATCGGCGAACTTTCAGCCTTAGGCTGGTTAGGGGGGACCGTCGGATTAGAATTTTCCAATTACAGACCAAATCGGTCGATAAGCGAAACCATGGAACAGGCTTTTATTGCAGCGGGTAATCGCGTTGTAGATAGCAGTTCGATCATGCGAAAAGTACGGCGTATAAAATCGCCACAGGAAATTGCAATGATAGAACAGGCTTATCGTATCGTTGATATAGGACACCATGCTTTACAAAAAAATCTGAGACCTGGTGTAACAGAATTAGATCTTGCGGCTGAAGTTAACTACGCAATGATGAAAGCTGGGGGGGAACAAGCTGCGCTTTTGTTATCCTTACAGTCAGGGCCTCTGGCATCGTTCCACGGGCTGCCTTCGCGGAGGATTATCTCCCAAGGCGATTTGGTAACAATGGACCCCTGCGGTGTTGTGAATCGTTACCACGCTAACAGAGCGCGCGCTTATTATTTGGGTGATCCGGATAAGAAATTAATCTCATTGTATGAGGCGGCTGGCGGCGCCTTTAATGTGTTGGTTGATAATGCAAAGAATTGCACGTCTGTTTCACACGTCAACAGAATTCTACGTACCTATTATGAAGATAGCAATATCTGGCCGTTACGCGAGTGGGTCGGAGGCTATGAACTAGGTATCAGCTTTCCTCCTGACTGGGTAGGGGATTTTGTTTTTACCGTTGAAGATGAAAATTCTGAAGACTATTTCCAGGCCGGAATGGTTACGAATTTTGAGAGTATTTTTGGTACATTTCTTATCGACACGGTTGTTTACGAAGAAAAGCAAGCTCGGATATTATCTGCTGATATGCCTCAGCTTATGGTAATTGATTAGAACAAGGAGCCTAGAAAATATGACTTCTTCGTTCTGCAAAGTACCGACTAATCCAGAATTCAATTATCTAATTCGATCGGCTCACGCAGATGAACTGCCTCGATTGATTGAAATTGAGAAGGCGGCCCTGAATCTGTTTAAACAGACAGAACACTTTGCGCTTGCAGACAATCCTACGCCTGATCCAATGATGTACCTGAGATTTTTGGACAAAGGAGCAATTTTTGTGGCCGTAGATAGCGAGGACAACATAGTCGGATTTGCACTGACAGAAGAAGTTGGGTGTCAAGGCTTTCTGAACGAGATATATGTACATCCTGCCCACGGAAGACAGGGACTTGGTCGCAGATTGGTTGATGCGGTAAAAATATGGTGCGACATGCGTGGGTACAACGAAGTCCGATTGACTACGTTTGTTAATGTTGCATGGAACGCTCCTTACTATGCTCGTCTTGGCTTCCAGCCACTCAAAGAAGACGAACTGAGTCCAGAACTGCTTGATGTGCGAAGAGACGAGGCGACGACGTGGGGAGTTGATATTACCAGAACCGTATTTATGACACTTGTGATTCGTCAAAACATTATGAGTATCATAACTAAAGATAGACAGAAAGACAGCCAGAAGATTGTGATATTTTCTGTATTATCGTGAGGATGGTGGTAGCGGCGAAGGGAAAGATCGACCATTTCCGGTGAATTCGTAAGCATTCGGTGAACCACGCGGTGGCCATACAGCGTTGACCGGTTTTGCTCAGGCCGCGCATCTCATCAGGGCGATACGGGATTTCCAGTTCCACGGCAATAGTTCGTCGATTCTATTGGCCGGATGGTCGGCGATGCGTGCGAGTACGTCGGCGAGCCAGGCCAGGGGATCCGCATCGTTCATTTTTGCTGTGACGATCAGCGTGTACATGATCGCCGCACGTTGGCCACCGCGGTCGGAACCGGCGAATAAAGTATGGCTCCGACAAAAAGGCGATTATCTTCTGCGGTTCCACCAACATTACCTTTCACGGCCCGGAAGAAAATCTTTGATCCGATCCCATTGATCGTCGCGTAATCCATAACGTTTCATCGGTCAGCTCCAAATCAGCCGACCGTCTATGAATCACATTACCTAGAAAGGAATCACATTACCTAGAAAGGAATCACATTACCTAGAAAGGAATCACATTACCTAGAAAGTTGGTAGACTCGTTTTCAGACCAAGCCAAGAACATTGACTCGTATTACGCGATTTCAAAATTACTAACTGACGACACGCCCTAGAACGCCTGCGCCGATGGGTTTCTTGACGCACAGGAACCATTCGTAGCGTCGGCGTTGGAAAATACGCCCTGCACCTGAGTCTGGTTGACAAAATCGCCACGGAAGGCGTTACCTTCCCAGTATTTGGTCAACGCCGGATTGGTGGGAGCTACGGATGCGAAATACACGGCATAATTAGTTTGAATCTCTCCATTCCCACCGGCGATAACGGGTGTTGCCCGGATGCAAATCTCCACATGCCCGATACTGTCAGTCCCAGAGGCGGCGATCTGGTAATCCCATGCGCTTGTGGTTGGCATGGTAAGTGTTGGTATAATGGAGCTGAGACACGAAGCGGGCGTTGCTTGATTACAATGGGCTGCTACGGTGTCTATATATGGATTGGCATTCAGGTTTGTAACAATTTGGGCGAGTGGAGTTGTGCCGGCATCATTGATATGCTGTGCGACGTAGCCTGATACGGCCGACGCGATGTGACCGGAGAAGTTGACCGGCTCGGCTGTCTGGGAAACTTTGATAAAATTCTGAAGCTTCGGGATGCCGATAGCAGCCAGGATGCCGATGATGGTCACCACCACCATCAACTCGATCAGGGTGAAACCGCGCTGGGCGGGCATAGAGAATCTGGGCTTGGCAATCAACGGAATTGTCCGCATCACACGATGTATCCTGATCCAACAGGTTGAAAGTAAGGATGCGAGAGGCCTCAGGCCCTCGTTCTTTCCTTTTCCGATCAAGCCAATCCCCCCCTTATACGCTGGTTCCCCCCACAGTAAGGCTGCTCACCAGCAACGTCGGCTGACCCACGCCAACAGGAACGCTCTGGCCGTCCTTGCCGCAGGTGCCGATGCCGGGATCGAGTTTCAGGTCGTTGCCGATCATGGTCACCTTGGTCAGCACGTCGGGGCCATTACCGATCAGGGTAGCGCCTTTGACGGCGGGGCCGATCTTGCCGTCCTCGATCAGATAGGCTTCGGAGGCTGAGAACACGAATTTGCCCGACGTAATATCCACCTGACCGCCGCCAAAATTGACGGCATACAAGCCCTTCCCGACCGAACGCAGGATCTCCTGGGGATCCTTGTCCCCAGCCAGCATGAAGGTGTTGGTCATGCGCGGCATGGGGTGGTTGGCAAACGACTCGCGCCGGCCATTGCCGGTCGGCGCCATACCCATCAGGCGGGCGTTGAGGCGGTCATGGAGATAGCCCACCAGGATGCCGTCATCAATCAGCACCGTGCGGCCCGTGGGGGTGCCTTCGTCGTCGATGGTGAGCGAGCCGCGCCGGTCGGCGATGGTGCCGTCATCGATCACGGTGACACCCTTGGCCGCCACCCGCTGGCCCATCAGGCTGGCGAAAGCGGAGGTCTTTTTGCGGTTGAAGTCCCCCTCCAGCCCGTGGCCAATGGCTTCGTGCAGCAAAATGCCGGGCCACCCCGGCCCCAGCACCACCGGCATCTCGCCGGCCGGGGCGGGGATCGACCCCAGATTGACCACAGCCTGGCGTAACGCTTCCTCCACCACCGGCTGCCACGACTCGGGGGTAAGGAAACGGTCATAAGCGACCCGGCCTCCGGTGCCATAGCTGCCGGTCTCGCGGCGGTCGCCGTCGGCCACGACCACCGAGACGTTGATGCGGACCAGGGGGCGGATATCGGCGCTGGCTTGCCCATTGGCCCGCAGGATGTAGACCGCCTGCCAGTTGCCCGCGATGGACGCCATCACCTGAACCACGCGGGGATCGGCGGCGCGGGCGTAGGCGTCGATTTCGTGCAGCACTTTGACCTTGGTGTCGAACGGCATCAGGGCCAGCGGGTTGATATCGCCGTACAGCGAACGGCTGGTACGCGAGGGTCCCAGCGCCAGGGTGCCCCCGTGCCCGGCTCGCACGGTCTGCACGGAAGCGGCGGCCCGCTCCAGGGCCGACTGGCTCAGGTCGGTGGCGTGTGCATAGCCGGCGGCCTCGCCCGATATCGCGCGCAGGCCAAACCCGTGGGCGGTGTCGAAAGAAGCGCTCTTGAGGCAGCCATCGTCGAAACCGAGGCTCTCCGATTGGCGGTATTCCAGGTATAGCTCGCCATCATCGGCCCCCTCCAGGGCCTTGGCCACGGTGGCCACGGTTTGGGCGCGGTCGAGGCCGGCTCGGGCGAAGAACAGGTCTTCGGTTGCGGCGATAACGCTCATCGGGCACTCCCATTCTGGGGCCATTCACGGCTTGGCAATCGGGTGGCGCGGCCTCATAGTGGCCACCGTACCATTCACTGCATGAAATTATACAGGCGATGCCAGGAGAAACAACAGCACTACGTGGATTCGGTCCCGGCGGCGCGGCGACGGCGGTGCTGACCGAGCATTCCTTGCGACGCGGCCTGGCCGCCGAGGTCCACGCTCGCCCGCATGAGGAATTGCCCACGCCGGTACGGGTGTCCCATCTGGCCTTGGCCCATGACGCCGGCGAGAACGCGTTTGCCGCCGAACGCGACAGCCTGTTGGCACTGTGCGACCAGTTCAAGATCGAGCCGCCGCCCTCGTCGGCCAACTTCTTCGCCGCCAATTTCGGACGATTCCGTCTGCGGTGGGAGCGTCACACCGAATTCTCGACCTATACCCTGTTCCGTTTCGACCCGTTCGAGTCTCCGTTCGCCGAGCCCGCCATCGGTCTGGTCCCGGCCGCCTGGCTCGCCAACGTCCCCGGCCAGGTGCTGACCGCCGTTCATATGGCGGTGGAGCGGCGATGGCTGGGTGGCGATGCTCATGCCTCGCGGTTCGATTGCGAGGCTCACCTCACCCCCGGCGGTCCCCTGGTTGGCTGCGGCGTCAGCGGCGGAGCCGGCAACGCCTGGACCGATTTCCAGATTCATGGCGACGGCTTTGGCCGCGTTCTGCTTCACAATTTCTCACTGACGCCAGGACAGACCGGACGGCTGGTGCAACGTTTTCTGGAAATCGACACGTACCGCATGATGGCGTTGCTGGCCCTGCCGCTGGCCCGCGAGACGGCACCGGCGTTGACCCGTATCGAGACCGGCGTGGCCGAAGTGATTGCCGAACTGGCCAGAACCGGCGATCGCGACGACCGCGCCCGTCTGGGGCGTCTGAGCGAACTGGCGGCCGAGGCCGAGCATCTGGCCAACGCCACCGGCTATCGCTTTGCCGCTGCCCGTGCCTATTATGACATTATCTATCGCCGCATTGATGCCCTGCGGGAAGTACGTCTCCCAGGGGTTCAGACGGTAGCCGAGTTCATGGAACGGCGGCTGTCGCCCGCCATGTTGACCTGCACCTCCACGGCCGAACGCCAGGAAGCCCTGTCGCGGCGAATCGCACGGGCTGGCGATCTGTTGCGAACGCGGGTCGATATCGAGATGGAGGAAAACAACCGCGATCTTCTGCGCTCCATGGACCAGCGCGCCAGAATACAGCTCCGGCTTCAGGAAACGGTGGAAGGATTGTCGGTAGTCGCCATCAGTTACTATGCCCTGAGCCTGCTCGGCTATGCGTTCAAGGGCGCCAAGGCGGCGGCGCTGCTGCCCGTCACACCGGAGGTCGCCATGGCGGTCGCCTTGCCGGTGGTAGTGGGGATCGTCATGATCGGGCTACGGCGTCTGCGGCGGGGGCACAAGTCGGAAAGCGGGGAATAGGTTTGCCGCTATTATCGCCGACAGGATCATCCAGGCGGCAGTTGGGTCCGCGCCGAGAGCGCGCGCCGCATCGTGAACATCAACCCCTTGATGTCAAAGGGCTTGTGCAGAAAGGCGAACGCGCCGGCCTCCTGTGCCATCGCATCGGTCAAATCTGCGCCATAGCCGGAGCACAAGATACAGGGCACATCGGGCAGAATGACCTTGATCGCCCGTATCAGGTCGGTGCCACGCATCTCCGGCATGATCTGATCGCTCACCACGAGATCCCAGATGCCAGGGTTTTCACGGACGGCCTCAAGAGCTTCCAGCGGGCTTGCGGTGGACGCGACTTCCAGCCCGCAACGCTCCAGGGCGGTAAGCAGCATGTCTCCGAAATCCGGGTCATCATCGACCAGCAGCACCCTTCCCGTCATCCCGGCTTCGGCGGACGGAGGTTCGGCGGAAGCGAGGGATGGCGCCAGGGCGGCGCGGGAGAGCACAACCTCACAGCGGGTGCCCTCCCCTGGCCGGCTGCGCATCACCATGGCTCCATCATGGGCCAGCACGATCTTGTGGGTGATCGCCAAACCAAGTCCCGTGCCGCGCCCGGTTCCATGGGTGGTGAAAAAGGGAACGAAGGCATGTTCCATCGTGGCGGCGTCCATGCCGATGCCCGTGTCGGTGACAACAAGAGCAACGGGAGGATCTGCCGGGTCGAGACTGCCGATAATAGCCCACGCGGTACCCTCGGCATCGCTCCAGTTCGTCACCCCGTCAACGTTGCCGTTGCCGTGGCGAGCTTTCAACATCGCGTAAATTTCACGGTCATGCCCCGTCGTCGTCACGGCAATGGTGACGGTGCCCGGATTTTCTTCCAGGGCATGGTGGGCGTTGATGCACAAGTTCATGAGAACCTGCCCCAACTGGTCATGATCGGCCTCAACCGAGGCATCGGGATCCTCGATCTCCACCAGAATATGCGTCGTGGGCGGGATACTCACCAGCAACAGTGATTCGGTCTCCCGGACAAGATCGGCCAGTCGGAAGCCGATGCGATTGGCCCTGGTGCGGTGGGCAAAGGTCAGGATCTGATCGATCAGCGACTTGCCACGACGGCCCGCCAGCAGGATACGTCTGGCATTGGCGGCGGATGGATGGCCCGGCGCCGTGTCTTCGGCGATAAATTGCGCAAACCCCATGATCGCGCCCAATAGGTTGTTGAAATCGTGGGCAACCCCGCCCGCCACATAGCCCAGGGCTTCCAGTTTGCGTATCTGATTGAGGCTTGCTTCTATTTCCTGACGGCGGCGGCGTTCGCGCAGGGCAGAAAATCCAAGGGCGATATCGTTGGTCAGATCCATGAACAGGGCGATCTCCTCGTCGGAGAATGCGTTCACCTCCGAGGCATATACGCACAGTTCGCCGAACACGCCGCCCCTGTTCTTGAGCGGCAGAACGATGCAGGAGCGGTATTCGCGCGCCAGCGCCGCAACGCGCCAGGGTGACATCGCAGCGTTGGCAGCCGTGTCGTGGTTGACCTGAAGGGTGCCGGTCCGTATCGCCATCCCTCCCGGCCCCCGTCCTTCGGGGGTGTCGTCCCGCCAGCTTATGCGCACCTGCGACAGATAACCGTCCTCGACGCCGGCATGGGCGACGGGGCGGACGGTTCTGGCCTCATCGTGTTCGGCCAAGCCGACCCAAGCCATGCGGAAATCGCCCACTTCGACCACCAATCGGCATACCTCGGCGAACAGTTCCGTCTCCGTGAGGCACCGGTCGGCCTCGTTGGCCGCCCGTATCAGCGCATCACCGACCATGGTTGTCATTCGCAGCACACGGTTAAGGCTCTTGAGCCTGACCTCGTGTGCCTTGCGATCGGTCACGTCATTGGCCATGCTCAGGGCCAGACGGCGTCCATCGGGCAAGGGATTGAGCGGCCCGTCGCTCATTTCCCATACCCGCTTATCCCCGGTGCTCGTGGTAATGACATATTCGCCTTCGCAGCGGCGCCGGCTCAGGCTGTAGAGTTCGTCCATGTGATCGCATACTTCTATCCCATAAGCGCGTTGCACCCAGGCGCCAATGGAAGGTATGTCGGCGTGGCTGTAGCCGGTTATCTCCGTCCAGGCCTGATTGACGAGAATGATTTCCCCGTCCTCGACATGAATAATCATCGGAAACGGAGCTTCGTTGATAACCTGACGGAATCTTTCTTCGCTTTCCCGCAGCGCCTTTACGGCGGATACCTTTTCGGAAATATCCCGCATAAAGACGAAGAAATGATCTCTGGTGAAGGATACGCTGGCCTCAACGTCGATAATCCCGCCGTCCTTTCGCCTCCAGCGAGTCGCAAAGCGTTCGCTCCCGGAGGCCATGATGCGGGCAATGCGAGCGGCGATATCGGCGGGTGTTTCCATCGCCTCAAGCTCGGACAGGCTCAAGGTCTTTAATTCGGCCTCACTATAGCCGGTCATCCGGCCCAGGGCGGCGTTGCCATCGACGATCCGGCCCGTCTGGTCCACGACCATATAGCTGTCGATTGACGACAGGATCGCCGCCGTGTGGCGCTCGGCCATGGCAAGCGGACCAGCAAGTGCCTTCCGGATTCGCTGGCGCCAGGACCGTTGGGAAATAGCCACAAGCACGAGCAGCAAGGCGAAGGCCATGCCGTTGGCAATCACCCCCACCATCAGCGCCAGCTCCCAGACAACGGCTCGACCCGCGCCGTCCTTCTCGTGGCAACGCCCAGAAAATTTTGTGGTTCATGGTCACTCATTTCTCTTTAGCCTTTGGCCTTTGGTAGAAAACCGGTACGATCCCAGGTGGCCAGGAAAAACGGCCAGTGGCATGTGCATTCACTTCACAAACACGCGTTGAATGCAATTTTGACGCATGTTCGATTTTTACTTATTTGATACCAGTGATTATATGACATCCTGACCGAAGGGGAAGAGCGTTGCGAATTGTTGTTGGAGATGACCACCCTCTTTACCTGGATGCGGTATCGGAACAGCTTTCGAGATTTTTTCCCAATGCCGAAATCTTGCGCTCCGTAACATTCCCTGGGGTCCTTGATCATCTGAATGCGGGGATGGCCGACCTGGTGCTCCTCGACTATTCCATGCCGGGATGTGTCAAAGCCGGGGGCGTGCGGCGTGTCGTGGCGGCGGCGGCCGGGGCTCCCGTCGTCGTGATGTCGGGGGTTGCTTCGGCGGAGGATGTCCTCGACTGCCTCAAAGCGGGGGCTCAGGGCTTCTTGCCCAAGGCGCTGGAGGGGGCCGTATTCATGGCTGCCGTATCCGTAGTGGTAAACGGCGGAACCTATGTCCCGATCGAGATCATGACGGACCAGCGTTTTTCCACGGCGGAACTCCTTTGCCCTGAAACAGTTCCGGGTGCCGGTGCTATTGTGGACCTTAGCCTGCGGGAAACCACCATGCTCGAACTGCTGGTCGGCGGAGCCACCAACAAGGAGATCGCTCGCCACCTGGGGTTGGAAGAGGTTACCATAAAATTCTATTTCACGCGCCTGTTCCGCAAACTTGGCGTAAAGAACCGCGCGCAAGCTGCCGTTGCCGCCATCAGTGCCGGGCTGACCCGCCAGAACTGAAGCGGTGGCAACTCCCTTCAAATTCGCTCCACGTTGGGAATGAACAGGTAGCCGACGCTGCGTAGCGTCTTGATAATCATCGGATCTTTGGCGTTGTCATTCAGTTTGCGGCGAATTTTCCCAATCGTTACGTCGATGGTGCGATCAAACGGTTCGCGATCGCCACTGGCGATATAGTCAAGAATCTGATCGCGCGAAATCGCACGCTGCGGCCTTTGGACCAGCACGGACAGAAGCTCGAATTCCTGGTGGGTCAGATACACACGCTCACCGGTGGGAGAGGTCAGTTCCCGACGTCCAAAATGCAGATCCCAGCCCAGGAAGCGGGCGATGGAGCCGGGTTCGGCGGGTTCCTTTACCGGTGTTGGGCTATTCCGGCTCCGGCGCAGGTTGGTGCGGATCCGGGCCAGGAGTTCGCGGCGGTCAAAGGGCTTGGTGATGTAGTCGTCGGCCCCGAGTTCGAGGCCGACGACCTTATCCACCGTATCACTCTTGCCGGTCAGAATAATCAACGGCACCAGGGACGTGGAACGTAAATTCCGCGCCAGACTGAAGCCATCCCCATCGGGCAAGAGCAGGTCAAGGATCACCAGATCGACCGACTCCCTGGCCAGGATCTGGCTCATTTCGGCACCGCTTCCGGCCGTAAGCACGGCGTAGCCCTCCATCGTCAGGAAACGATCCATCAGCCGGCAGATTTCAGGATCGTCATCTACAATCAGAATACGTTCCATAAACCCGCTCCCAATTTGAATGCGCTCCTTTTCCCATATAATTACAAAACTTTACAATAGCGATCATATTTCAGAGACAAGAATGCATCATCATGCTGGGTGAATTTCAGATTTGAGAGATCATCACGATGGTGGGCTATAACATTGAACGGCTGAATTTCCTGATCGTTGACGATAACAAGCACATGCGGGCGTTGGTAAAGACCATTTTGCATTCGCTCGGGACAAGAAACGTGATCGAGGCGAACGACGGCGCCGACGCCCTCAGGGAATTGCGCAATTTTCCAGCCGATATCGTTATCTGTGACTGGAACATGTCGCCCCTGGATGGCCTTGATTTCACACGCCTAGTGCGAACCGGGAAGGATACCACCAACCCGTTTGTCCCCATCATCATGCTGACAGGCCATACCGAATTTTCCCGCGTGGTCGAAGCTCGCGAAGCCGGCGTTCATGAATTTCTGGCCAAGCCCGTCTCGGTGAAGAGGTTGTTTACCCGTATCCGCTCGATCATCGACACCCCGAGAACCTTCATTCGTGTGCCCAACTACTTCGGCCCGGACCGAAGGCGGAGCCGTAACGTTATTTTCAAGGGCAAGGAACGCCGCAGGATTGTTGCCGCGTCCCAGACGCAATTTGAAGAGGCGAGATCCGCCATGTGATGGCCCTTCTTCCCTCGCACCAGGGCTCCAGCGTATCAAAAATAATATAACTTTACAATGAGGGTCATATTCGGCTTACAGAACTCCGTCATGATGTCCCTGAAGCCGCCAAGGAAAAGGAGGTAGCAGGACATGCAAAAACCACAAGGACTGTCCGGCGATACGGGTCGTCTCAAAAACCGGGTGAATCACCAGCCGTGGTCAGGGTGCGGGACCGAGCCGGATCTTGAGGATGTCCTATCGGACCCGATCGTTCATATGGTCATGCGGCGCGACCTTCTTAGCCTTGAGGATGTGATGAAGGTCATCGTCGAAGCCCAGGCCAGACTGGCGGCGGCCGAGCACACTCTGCCGCTATGCCGTGTCGAGGATCTTGCGAATCTCCCGGGCCAGATCTCCCTTCGAGTAGGGTTTCAGCAATACCGTTATCTCGGCGCCAAGAATCTCGCGGGCGGCCAGGATCATGGACGACGAACCTGTGCATAGCAAAATACCCAGGTGAGGCCATTGGCTCTTGACCTGCCGGGCCAGATCGATGCCCGTGCGCCCACCCGGCATCATGATATCGCTAAACAGGATGGCAACGGTGTCGCGGCCCCGAAGGATATCAAGGGCGGCATCGGCGCCCTCCGCCTCGATCACCGAATAACCGAGTCCTTCAAGGCAGCGGCGGGCAAACTTGCGTACCCTCATGTCGTCCTCCACCAGCAACACGATCTCACGGTGGCCGGTTTGCAGCGCAATGGCGATCTCGCTTGGCGCCGCCGCCTGGGTGGCGACGGGCAGGAGGAGCGTAACCGTGGTGCCGTGGTCAACTTCGCTTGAAAGACGGGTTGCGCCGCCCGACCGGCTGGTGAACTGGCTCACCATCCGCAGGCCAAGCCCGGTGCCCTTGCGTTTGGTGGTGAACAGGGGATCGAAGACCCGGTCCCGGATTTCCGGCGCAATGCCACAGCCGGTATCTTCAACGGCGATGGCGACATAGTGGCCGGGGGCCAGGTCCGTTACCCCTTCTTCCGTTACCCCTTGTTCTGGCGGGATCGTTATTTCGCGGGTGCGTATGGTCAGGGTGCCGCCGGTAACCATCGCGTCGCGCGCATTGAGCGCCAGATTGAGAATCGAGGTTCCGAAATGAGCGTCGTCGCATTGAGCGTGCGGCAGATTCACTTGCAGATCAAGACTGAGGTAGATGGATTCCCGCAGCGCGCGCTGCACCAGGGTACTCATGCGCAGGATCTGGCTGTTGACGTCAATCGGCTGTGAGGGCAGCGGCTCCTGGCGGGCAAAGGCCAGGAGACCCCGGGTCAGGTGGACGCCCTGTCCCACCGCCAACATCGCATCCCCAAGGATGTCGTTGATTTCCGACTCGTTCTCGTTGTTGGTGAAGTCGTCGAGGAGTTCGAGATTCCCCTTGATGACGGTAAGAAGATTGTTGAAATCATGGGCAACGCCGCTGGCCAACTGGCCGATGGCCTCCATCCTGCTGGCACGCAGCAACTCGGCTTCCGTCTTTTTACGTTCGGTGATATCGGTGGCGATACCAGCTACCGCCTGCGGCTGCCCGGTTTCGTCATGGAAGGGAAATTTGATGGTCATAAAGGTGATATGGGAGCCGTTGTCCATGGGCACGATCTCGTCGGTTTGCAGGGAACGGTTGTCATCAAGCACGGAACGGTCGTCGGCGCGGAAATGATCCGCCAATTCTTTCGGGAACAGATCGTAGTCGGTCTTGCCGACGATTTCGTCCATGGACACATGGAACAGGGTTTCATACTTGCGATTGATCAGCAGGTATTTCCCCTCCCGATCCTTAAGGAAGATGACCGCCGGGCTGTTGTCGAGGATGATACGCATCAACTTCTCGCTCCGCCGCAAGGCCGCTTCCGCCTTTTTGATTGAGGTGATGTCGGTGCGGATGGAGACGATGCCGCCGTCACGGGTACGGCGTTCGTTGATCAGCATGACCCGTCCGTCGGTGAGGTGCTGTTCAAAGGAACCTTCGGCCCGGTGGTGGCTGTCGATTCGGGCGGCGATCCAGGCTTCCGGGTCGCCGTCGACCTGATAGTGGTTCTGGCTCATCCGTATTCGCAACGCATCTTCGAAACAGGTTCCGATGATGGTGTCGCTCCGGTCTCCATACGGCTCGCAATACTGATTATTGCACAGAACCAGACGATCGTTGACATCCCACAGGGCGAGGCCGCCCTGGATGCTCTCAATGGCGTCCCGTAGCAGGAATTTGGCCCGTTCCAGGGCTTCGGCCTGACGCTTGCGCTCGGTGATGTCGCTGGCGTAGATGTGAACGCTGTTCTCGGGCGCGATGGCGCTGACATTCAGCCAGAAAATTTTATCCGCGATGGAATATTCGATATCGTGGGTACCCCCCAGATTATGGACTCGGTAGACGAGGCGCCGGATATCTTCCGGCACGATGCCGCCGACCCGGCAGGCCCAGAAATCCAGCAGAGGCTGGCCAGCCCGGTTGGCGTAAACAAGGGTGCCATCCATGGTAATACGGAAAACCGGATTGGGGTTGAGTTGCGGGAATACCGCAAGACTTTCGATCTTGTCCTTGGCCAGTTTGGCCTCGGTGATATCGCTCATGATGCCCCGATAGCCCAAAAAGCCGCCGCTTCCATCAAATACGGGCTTTCCACCGATGGCCACATGAATTTCGGCCCCGTCGGCGAGGTGGATCAGGAACGGGACATCACGGAACGGACGATGGCCGGTAAGGTCGGCAAAAAAGCGCTCGCGATCCTTTGCGGATGTGGCTTGACGCAAAATTTCGTTCAGGTTTGTTTTGGCCAGAACATCGGCGATGATTTTGCCAAAGGTTTCCCTCCCCTCCGACACATAAGTGAACCAAAGATCGGGGCCGCATTCCCACAGCCAGTCCGACATGGCTTCGGCCATGTCGCGCAGCCGCATCTCACTGTCGAGCCGGGCCTGTTCGGAGCGTTTGCGCTCTTCGATTTCGGCACGAAGCTGAAGGGTTCGTTCCTCGAATCGTTGTTCAAGCTGAATATGAAGCTGACGCAGCCGATTTTCGCTTTGCCGGAAGAGAGTAACGAAATAGGCCAGCACAACCAGATACGCCAGCATGGTTGCGATATGCCAGAACCACCACGTCGGCCCCCACCACAAGGCAAACAGGAACCTGAAGCAGGAAACGGCCATGATGCTACAGAAATAATAAAGTGCGAGGTCGCCATGATCCGCCGCACGGCGCCACATGCCCATGAAATAGCCTGCCGCCACGAGATAACCGAGACAGGCGACCAGATTCATGACACGCCCCACGGCGCCGACATGCGCCAGTTTGTGCCCGGACATCAGGATGACAAACAGCCCGCCGGCAATCAGCAATGTCATGGCGATTGCCAAAATCAGTGCCGAGCGGCGTGTCTTTCCGATTCTTGGCAGTCCCGTCGCGGCAAGAAGCACCCCGCCCACCAGCCGGTTGCTATCGCCCAGAAACTGCGATGTCGGACCGGGCGGTACCGCGGCATGAAAAAGCTCCAGGGCGCCCATGGCGACAAGCGCTACCGCGACATGATCGTATTTCGGCGATAACCGGTCATAGCTTCGCAGCGTGACGATCACGGTGGCAAGGGTGATGGCGGTAAACGCTCCCAGGCTCTCCACAATGGCATGAAGCGGCGGATACTCCCAGAGCCAGCCCGAAAATCCGTGGCGCAGGGCCAGCCCCCCCGCCAGAAGAAAAAGGGCGGGAGCGCCATACAATACGACGCTCCGCACCATTCCGGCGATCGTATTGAAATGGCGGAGGGATTGCATGATTTCACTCCTTGGAGGCTTCCCTGAATGACGGCGCATTGTACAACGTACAACGAAGCGGGCAAGGGTCGGCCTTCTATCTATCCTGGCAGGGCGGCCCAAGGCGGAAATCGGTCGATATCACTTTAATATCCGACAAATTTAGTATACAATTCGGCCTGACAACAAGATCATTGGCGAGGAGGATCGTGTGATGGAACAGCCGTACTGTGTTTCCGTCGAACGGCTCGACAATCAGGATCGTCGTATGATGGGCGAGCGGCGCAGCCCGAGAGAGCGCCGGAAACGATTCGGCCAATCCTGGCTGATCGAAATAACCCTAGAAAATGGACGGGAAATTGTTCAAAGTCGCTCCTTGCTCGATCGGCGCGGCCGGTTTGGCGGAATGGACCGGCGCAGCGAATATAGCCTGCAATCTGCTGATTCCAGGGGGGCACCACGTCCGAACGACCCGGATCGGGGATGGCAGGTCAATCTGGAAGCGTAAGCAGGCTGGAAGCGTAAGCAGGGAACGGAACGATTATTACAGGGGTTGGCTGGGTTTCGTGAAATAGGGCGCCGATTCCCGAACCCCGGATCGGGGGATACCCCCCGAACCCCTTTATTTTCGAGAACGCGAATCGTAATTACAATCTGAATACAATTATTACATCATCCATACACAAATTGTCTGTACCCTGACGTGCAAAGGAGACGCCCAAACGGTCGCCTTTGAAAAGGACAGGAGGGTTAACATGGATAGTTGGGCAACTCAGACGGAGCTGATCGAACTTGCTCCACGCCGCCACACGATTCTTATCGTGGATGACGAACCCTCAAACATACGGGCTTTGGGCGAGATTCTAAAGGCTGACTATCGGATTCTCGTTGCGCCGACCGGCCTTGAAGCCCTGCGCACGGTCGAGGCGACCATACCGGATCTGGTTCTGCTGGATATCATGATGCCGGTTATGGACGGTTTTACCGTTTACCGTCATCTCAAGGAGAAACCGGAGTTCAACCATGTGCCGATCATCTTCGTAACCTCCAGCGCCGATATCGAGAACGAAACAAAAGCACTGGCGGACGGAGCGGTTGATTTCATCAGCAAGCCGCTCAGTCCGCCGGTGGTGCGGGCCAGGGTAAAGGTCCATCTCGCCTTGAAGGATCGCAATGACGAACTGGTCCGCCTGGTCTCGGTCGACAGCCTGACCGGCATTGCCAACCGCCGGGCTTTCGACAACGCCTTGGCCATGGAATGGCAGCGGGCCTGGCGGGTCAGGGCGCCTCTGGTGATCGCCATGATCGACATCGACCATTTCAAGCTGTACAATGACTGTTATGGTCATCAGGCCGGGGATGAATGCTTACGTATGGTTGCGGTGGCCCTGAAAGATCAGGCGAGCCGGGGCAGCGATGTGGTCGCCCGTTATGGCGGGGAGGAGTTTTCCGCAATCCTACCCGGGTGTTCCACCGACAATATGGCCGAACTGGCCGAGCGGATGCGGGCCAGCATTTCGGATCTTGCCATTCCTCATGCGGCCAGTCCCACCTCGGGCGTGGCCACCATCAGTATCGGCATGGCCTGTCTGGCGCTTTCCTGTGACGGAACCGCTTACCCTCAGGCGGCCGAAGCGGCCCGGGCCGGGGCCAGCCGCTTGGTGAATTCGGCGGATCAAGCCCTGTACCAGGCCAAGAAAATGGGCCGTAATTGTGCTGTCTGTGTGACGGAACCGATGGCTGACTTCAGGTGAGAATCCTGCGTTCGAGAGCGCTTCGGGAGACGACGGTGATGAGGCATGGGGGGCGATGGAAGCTGGGCATATTGCTGATGGCCGGGTATGTGACTGTGGTGGCCGGCATGACAGGAACCACCATGCTGATAATCGGCGCCTTCCGCGAGACGATCTTTGTGGCGAACGATGTGTACCTTCACCCTTTCACGGTCAGCAACGCGGCGCTGGAAGCGCAACTCGCCGCCAGCACGATTCGCGATCACATGCTTTACGCGGTGATGTCCCGTGATACCGGGGAGGTTTCCCAGACCATCGGCAAGGTTGCCGCAGCCGACCGGCGGCTGCACGATCAAATCGACATTGTGGACCAATGGTTTCTTGGCGACTTGAGCAAGGTGGCGGAGGCGCGGGCACTGGCCTTCGAATGGACCCCGATCCGCAACCGGATCCTGAACCTTGCCGAGGCGGGCCGGTTCGAAGAGGCGCGCGGTGTGGTCCTCAATACCGGGACACAGACGTATAATCAGTTGCTGGCCCGGCTGGTCTACGTCAATGGATTCGCCCGCGACAAGGCGGCGGCCTTCACGTATCAGATCATTGACAATGGAAGAAAATCAATCCGGCAAACCATAATAGTCCTGGTGGTGGGAGCGACGACATGCCTTGGGCTTGGTGGGCTGTTGGTCAGCCTCGTATTGGCTCGGCTGAAGCACGAGGAGGAAACCCGCCTGGCGATGCGGATTGTGGAGGGGAAACTCACGACCGCCGAGGCGGCACTGAGTGAATCCCGCGAATGGTTCCACCAGATATTCAATGCCACCAGCGATATTATCGCCGTGATCGAAATGAAGGAAGACCGTTCGCCCGGCCGGTTCGTCGAAGTGAACGACCGGGCCAGCGAAATCTGGGGCTATGATCGCGACGAACTCCTGGCCATGAGTCCGCTCGATCTCAATCACGGGATCATCGGGTTTACCCCCGATGTCCGCGAGAACATGACGCAAAATGGTATGGCCCTGTTCGAACGGGTGCATCGAACCAAGGACGGCCGGCTGGTTCCGGTCGAAGTTGCCGCACGGGTCTTCGTCAGCAGCAACCGGATGTTTTTTCTGTCCGTGGTCCGGGACATCTCGGAGCGGCGGAGGACAGAACGCCAGATTGCCGAGTTGCACGATTTCAACAGCAAGATCATCTCCGAATGTCCGGTCGGCATCATCGTTTATTCCAGCGAAGGCCCGTGCGTCCTCGCCAACGAAGCCGCCGCCGCCACTATCGGCGCCACGATTGGACAGGTGCTGACAACCGATTTTCTTCATCTGACATCGTGGCGGACCAGCGGCCTGCTCGACGCCGCGCTTCTGACGCTTGCCTCCGGGGAACGTCAGCAGAGAAGCATCAATATTACCACCAGCTTTGGCCGGGAAATCTGGGCGGAATGCAATTTCGTACCGATCCGTCGTGGCGATCAGCCTCATTTGCTATTGATCCTTCAGGACATGACCCCCTGGAATTGCGCCCAACTGGACTTGCAGGCCGCCAAGCAGGCTGCCGAAGCGGCAAGCGAAAGCAAGAGCGCGTTCTTGGCCAACATGAGCCATGAGATTCGCACGCCCATGAACGCCATTCTCGGTCTCGTGCGGCTGGTTGAGGAGACGGCACTTGACCAGGAGGCGCGTCGCTACCTCGTCCGGATGAAATCCTCCGCGCGCGCGCTGCTTGGCATCCTTAACGACATTCTTGATTTTTCAAAAATCGAAGCGGGACGCATGGAACTTGAGTGTGTCTCCTTTCAACTCGACAAGGTCATGGAGGGCGTGACCGCCATCGTCGCGACCGAGGCCGCGCGCAAAGGGATCGAGACCATCGTCGATATCGACCCGCAGGTTCCCCTGCATCTGCTGGGGGATTCTGTGCGTCTGGAACAGGTGCTGCTCAACCTCGCGGTCAATGCCGTCAAGTTCACGACAGCCGGTGAGATCGTGTTGCGCGTAACCCTGGCGGCGGAAGACGAAGCCAAGGAAGATGAAAACAACGTGACCCTCGAATTTTCGGTTCGCGATACCGGTATCGGCATTGATCCCGGACATCACGAGCGTCTGTTTCATGCCTTCTCGCAGGCCGACAATTCAACCACACGCCATTACGGCGGCACCGGCCTGGGCCTTGCTATCTGTAGCCGCATCGTCGCCCTGATGAAAGGAACGATCGGCTTTACCAGTGAACCCGGGGAGGGAAGCGACTTCCGCTTCACGGCCGTCTTCGGCCGGGTGGCGCCACAGTCCGAGGCCGCGCCAGCGATACGCGGAAAAATGTGCGCCCGGGCCTGTGGATTGTCGATCCTGGTGGTGGACGACAATGACTCGGCCCGCCACGCTCTGGAACAGATCTGCCGTTCGCTCAGCTGGAACGTCGATACGGCAGCATCGGGACCAGAAGGGCTGGCGGCGCTCCGTTCCGCCACGGCCATTGGTCGCCAGCTCTGCTTCGTGCTGGTTGACTGGCGAATGCCGGAAATGAATGGTCTGGCGATGCTGCGCCAGGCCAAGGCCGACCCGACGATTGCGTTGCCGCCGATCCTCCTGATGACCGATGCTTTCGGCGCCCCCGACATCACCAGTGCGGCCGATCTGCCGGTCATCCATGCCATTCTCACCAAGCCCGTCATGGAATCGGCCCTGATTGAGACCGTGACTCGGATGTGTGCAAATTGCCCAGACGCGGTTACTCGTATTGATGACAGGAAAAGCTCGTTGCGTGGTTCTCTGATCGGTCTGCGAATCCTGCTGGTTGAAGATTGCGACATCAATCAGGAAGTGGCGGGAGAGCTTCTCCGACAGGCGGGCGCCACCGTTCACAAAGCCAGAAACGGCATCGCCGCGCTATCCTTTCTCGAACAGGGCGGCGAGGATCGTGTCGACGTGGTGCTGATGGATGTGCAGATGCCGGGGATGAACGGGTATGATACCACCCGGCTGGCGCGCCAGCGTCTGAAGCGTACCGACTTGCCCATTCTGGCGATGACCGCCAATGCGACTACGGACGATCGCGAAAAGTCCCGCCTTGCCGGGATGCAAGCCCATATCCCCAAGCCGATCGACGTGGACGCACTGCTATCCCTGTTGGCAGCCTATCTGCCGGCGAATCGCCAGGCAGAGACTGGCCGCGCCTCATCGCCAGAATCAGAGCCGGACCCAACGCCGTTTGCGGATCTGCCGGGTATTGATCAGCGAACCGCGCTTCTGAGACTAGGCGGCAATCAGCGACTGTTCCTGGCTCTGCTCGACAGGTTCGTATCTGTGTTCAGGGATTGCGGGCCGGATGTGCGGCGGCTTATGGCAGAAAACAATACCGGAGACGCCGCCGCGCGACTGCACCATCTGCGGGGGGTAGCCGCCAATCTCGGCATGGACGGAATCTCCCGTCTGGCCACCTCCGCCGAAGCCGTAATCCGGGATGGAAGACGCGAGAGCGGCTCTGCTCTGGCCGCGCTTGAAACGTCCCTGAGTAACGTCATTGGAACGATTGCCGCCCTGACCGAACGGGTGCGGATGGTGAATCCGGAGACGTTGTCACTGTCTTTGTCCGATATCCTTACCCGACTTGGGAAGCTCCGCGACCTTGCCGCCGAACGGGACTTCCAGGCTCTGGATGCGTTCGAGGCCGTCCGCCCCCATCTGTCTTCCTTCTTTCCACCCGAAGTGACGAGCCGTCTTGTGAACGCATTCGAGGGGCTGGATTTCGCATCGGCAAAAAAAGATCTCGAAGAACTGCTGACTATGACAAACGGTCAGGAATTATCAACAAGAACAGGGAGCCCATTGCACAACGGTTGAGGCCAACACACCTTGAAATAATAACGATTATCAGGAGCGTGCCATGAACCATGCCAACCAGAATCGTCGTCGGAATCCCGGCCGGACATCTTCGGTTGACTCCTTCGAGCATGACCGTCTGCGCCGACTGATTGACCTTGGCATTGCCCTTTCGGCAGAGCGCAACCATGACCGCTTGCTGGAACAGATTTTACTGGAAGCCAAATCCTTGACCAACGCCGATGGCGGAACCCTCTATCTGATGGACGAGAGCGGCGGCCTGTGCTTTGAAATCGTCCACAACGACAAGCTCGCGATAGCCATGGGCGGTACCACGGGACGGCCGGTCCCGTTCCCGCCGCTGCGGCTCTACGATCCCGAGACCGGCCAGCCGAACCATCACAACGTTGCTACTCATGCGGCGTTGAGCAACTCCGTTATCACCATCGAGGACGCCTACAACGCCAAGGACTTCGATTTCTCCGGCACCAAGAAATTCGACGCCAGTACCGGCTACCGGTCGAAATCGTTCCTGACCGTGCCCCTGCGGAACTACCACGGTGACGTGATTGGCGTGCTGCAACTGATCAACGCCCGCGATGACGAGGGGGCGGTAAGCGTCTTCACCGACGAGATCGTGCCTCTGATTACCGCCCTGGCCAGCCAGGCGGCGATAGCCATTGACAACCAGCGCTTGATTGAAGCCCAGAAAAAGCTCCTGGAATCCTTCATTCAGGTCATCGCCCACGCGATTGACGCCAAATCGCCCTACACCGGGGGGCACTGCGTCCGCGTGCCGGTAATCACCGAGATGCTGGTCAAGGCGGCTCACGACAGCAGGGACCCGGCCTTCGCCGATTTCCACCTGAGCGAGGATCAGTTTTACGAACTGCATCTGGCGGCATGGTTGCACGACTGCGGCAAGGTCACCACGCCCGAATACGTCGTGGACAAATCCACCAAGCTGGAAACCATCTATGACCGAATTCACGAGATCCGCACTCGGTTCGAGGTACTGCGGCGAGATGCTGAAATCGCGTTTCTGCGAGACTGTCAGGCAGGGGGCGACGTATCGGAATTGCAAGCCCGCTTTGATGCCCGTTGCCGGGAACTGCAGGAGCAATACGCCTTCGTTGCCGAAAGCAATCTGGGCAGCGAATTTTTCGGTCCCGACAAGGTGGCTCGTCTGAAGGAAATCGGGGCCCAGACCTGGACCCGCTATTTCGACCGCACCACCGGCTTGGCCTGGACGGAGAGCACAAGATGCAAGGACGTGCCACCGCCACCCGCAACGGAGCGCCTGCTGGAGGATCGTCCCGACCAGATTACCGATCGTTTCAATCTTGGGGAACTCTATAACCTGTCGATTGGTCGTGGCACTCTGACTGCGGAGGAACGGCGGATCATCAACGATCACATCGTTGTTACAATCGATATGCTGAACAAGCTGCCGTTACCCAAGCATCTGCGGTCGCTACCGGAAATCGCCGGGGCCCACCATGAAAAGATGGATGGAACCGGCTATCCGCGGGGTCTGAAGCGGGCGGAGATGTCGGTTCCGGCCCGGGCGATGGCCATCGCAGATATTTTTGAAGCCCTGACCGCCGCCGATCGTCCCTACAAGAAACCGAAGACTCTGTCGGAATCGATCAAAATCATGTCAAACATGAACAAGAGCCAGCATATCGATCCAGACTTGTTCGATTTATTTCTTCGCGATGGCGTTTTCAAGGAATACGCAACGAAGTTCCTGCTCCCGGAACAGATTGATGACTTTGACATCACCCCATATTTCTCAAAAATGGAGGTCGTAGAACAACAACAGCACGTATGAATACGATAGTTCCAACCAGATAGCCATGGTTTGTTGCACACATTATTTGTTCGGTGTTGTGTGATGGAGGCGTACATGGAACTTCATGATAAAAGCTGCACCCCCTGTAAGCGCGGCGAGCGGTCCCTTGGCCCCGAAGAAATAGCGATGTTTGTGCCGTATGTGCCTCAATGGCAAGTGAGCGGCGGCGGCTTGCGGCTCGTTCGCGATTTCCGGTTCGAGACCTATGCCCAGATTCTGACGTTTGTTGCTGCGGCAGGGGCGATGGCCGAGCAGGAAGGACACCACCCCGATATCTGTTTTGGCTGGTGCCATGCCACCGTGGCCCTTTCTACGCACGAACTCAAGGGACTCCACGAGAATGATTTCATCATGGCCGCCAAGATTGATCGTTTGTGTCCGGGCCTGACGTAATCAATTGTCCCTCCCCCTCTTGCATGAATGAGAATCATTCCCATCTTTGTAATAAGAATAATTCGCAGGAGGAGTGTTATGACATACAATGTTCAAATACGCCATAGTCGGCCGGTGCCTTATGGAGATGGCAATGAGTATCAGCGGGAATCTCGCCGCATAGAGGCGCAAACCGAGGAGGAAGCCATTCTCAAGATCAGGCTGACTCCACTTGATAACATTGACTGCGTCGACTCATGGCATCATGAAGGGATGTTTCCGTTCTCCGTCGATACCGGCAATCCTGACTTCTTTACCAACGTCACCCGGCCATCCCTGGAGCGCATTGGCCTGGAGCCGCGTGTCGGCTGAAGAGGGGGCCGCAATAGCCTTGGCGGATTCCGGTGGATGACGAATACCGGCCAACCGATGATTGGACTCGTTGGCCGGTATTATCGGGGACAGAGAAGGTTCTTGGCGCCATGCCACCCGGCTTGGTCCATGACGAGGAGACCGAAGCCAATCAGCTTTCGATCAGGTTGCTTTTGATGGCGTAGGAAGTCAGCTCGGCGGCGTTGTGAAGATCGAGCTTGCGCATGAGGTTGGCGCGGTGGTTCTCGACGGTCTTGACGCTGATGAAAAGCTGTTCGCTGATTTGCCGATTGCGAAAGCCTTCGGCCACCAGCTTGATGATTTGACGTTCCCGCGCGGTCAAGGTATTGCCTGCGGTCTCTCGATCTTCGGAATCTCCGATATAACGGTTGACATCCGCCTCGGAGATGCCCTCCGAAAAGTAACGCCCACCCGCCAGAACGGTGCGGATGGCCAGGAGAAGGCCGACGCGGTCAATCTGTTTCAGGGTATAGCCGTCGGCTCCGGCGCGCATCGCTTCTGCAATTTTCTGTTCGGAGTCCGATACGGTCAGAACCAGAATGCGGACTTGCGGCCAGCGCTGCTTGATTTCACGGGTGGCGTCGACGCCGCTCATCCTGGGCATGGACAAATCCATGAGAACGATATCTGGCAGCAGGGAGGCCACCATGCGTATCGTTTCGACCCCGTCCTCCGCTTCGCCGACAACCTCTACATCTGGCTCAGAAGCCAGCAACGCGCGCAGTCCAGCGCGGATCAACCGCTGATCTTCGGCTATTAGTATCCGTACCGACATGCTCATTGAAGGTGCCAAGTTGTCATTCTGACAAAAATTTCCAAATATTACAGCAGCCATTTTGCCTTCCGCTACCACCGCCGTCAAGTTAAATCCCTTAACACGGATCAATTTTTGGGCGTGCGCATGGATTTTTCTTGTCTTCGCTGTGCCGACGAGGGAATTCTCATCGCTTCTCGATATTTTGCCACTGTTCGCCGCGCAATTTCGATTCCACCAGCTTTAAGCAACTTCACGATCGTCTCATCGCTGAGAATGTCCGAGGGACGCTCCTGGTCAACCAGCTCCTTGATGCGGTGGCGAACCGCTTCCGCCGAGTGGGCGTCGGCGCCATCCGTTGCAGCAATAGCCTGGGTGAAGAAATACTTCAGCTCATAGATGCCCCTGGGTGTCGCCATGTACTTGTTGGAGGTGACACGGCTGACGGTACTTTCATGCATTTCGATCGCCGAGGCGATGTCGCGCAACACCAGCGGCCGCAGGTGGGACACGCCACGAGCGAAAAAAGCATCCTGCTGGCGCACGATTTCACTCGCGACCTTGAGAATCGTGGTGGCACGCTGGTGCAGGGACTTGACCAGCCAGTTGGCCGACTGGAGGTTCTCGGCCAGATAGTTCCGATCCTCCTTGGACTGGGTCGCCTTGCTGATCTTGGTGAAGTATCTGGTGTCAATCAGCAGCCTCGGCAACGTTTCCGAATTGAGTTCAATGATCCAGCCCCCATCGGAACTGGTGCGCATCAGAACGTCGGGCGTGATGGGAGTCGCGATAGCATGATCGAAGGCCAGAGCTGGTTTGGGATTGAGCGCGCGGATTTCATGCACCATGTCGGCCAGATCTTCGGCATCGACCCCGCATATCTGCATCAACGACTTCATATCCCGTTTGGCCAGCAGGTCCAGACGGCCGAGCAGCGCTTGCATGGCCGGATCCAGCCGGTTGCGGTCCTTAAGCTGGAGAGCCAGGCATTCCCTGAGGGTGCGGGCGCAAATGCCGGGCGGATCAAACGCCTGGAGCAGCCGCAGCACCGACTCCACGCGCGATACCTCGCAGTTGAGCACCCGCGCCACTTCGGCCAGACTTTCGGTGATCCAGCCGGCATCATCGACCAGATCAATCAGATAAAGGCCAATGATCCGGTCGCCAGGATCATGGATATCGACGTTGAGCTGGGCCACCATATGCTCGCGCAATGAGGGTGCCGCTTCCCGCACCTGTTCATAATCCGAATTGGGGTCCTCGAAATCGGAACGGCCGCCCTGTCCGCTCCAGTTGGCAAGCGACATGTCGCTGAACTCGGGAGCGTCGCCCGGCGTATCGCTGGACCAGGAATTATCGTAGTCGATGTCCAGCGGGGTTTCATCCTGACCGGCGATCTTGTCCAGAACCGGCTCGTCCCGGTCCCGGCGCTCTTCCCCTAGCGTCTCTTCGGCATCCCCGATTCCATCCTCGCGGCGATCGTCCCGCTCCAGCAACGGATTGCGCTCCAATTCCGCATCCACATACGCCGAAAGTTCCAGATTGGTAAGTTGCAGCAGCTTGATCGCCTGCTGAAGCTGCGGCGTCATGACGAGAGATTGGGACTGGCGCAGGTCGAGGCGTGCGGTCAAGGCCATGGCGGCTTACCTCAGAGGCTGAAATGCTCGCCAAGATAAACCCGGCGAACTTCCTCGTTGCCGACGATTTCCGAAGGCGTACCCTCCATCAGCACCGAGCCTTCATGAAGGATATAGGCTCTGTCGATGATCTCAAGCGTTTCGCGCACATTATGGTCGGTAATAAGCACGCCGATCCCACGGAACTTCAGATGAGCCACCAGATCGCGGATTTCCGCCACCGCAATGGGGTCGATGCCCGCCAGGGGTTCGTCCAGCAGAATGAAGCCGGGGTGAGCCGCCAGGGCGCGGGCAATTTCCACTCGCCGCCGCTCGCCTCCCGACAGCGCCAGCGCGGGCGCCTGACGCAAATGGGAGATGGAGAACTCGGCCAGCAGCGAATCGAGCGTCGCATCCCGCTGGTCGCGATCGGCCTCGACCACTTCAAGGATGGCCATAATGTTCTGCGCGACGGTCAAGCCGCGAAAAATCGAGGCTTCCTGGGGCAGATAGCCAATCCCCATACGGGCCCGGCGATACATGGGCAATTTGGTGATGTCGACGTCGTCCAGCAGCACCGAGCCGCTGTCGGGGCGAATCAGGCCGGTGATACAGTAAAAACAGGTGGTCTTTCCGGCTCCATTGGGGCCCAGCAAGCCCACCGCCTCGCCCCGGCGCACGTTTATGCTGACTTCGCGCACCACCGGACGGCGTTTGAACCGCTTGCCGATCTTGTCGGTGCGAAGACCGCTCAGCCCAGACGCCGGGTGGGGCTGAAGCAGGGCCACGCCGCCGCCCACGGGAGAGGCCGGAGAATCGGGCGTGGCATGGGCTTCTTCTGTTCGTGGCTCCGCTACGTCATCCACTGCCATATCATCGAATGACTTCACTATCTGTGCCCCATTTCGTCTTGCGTTCTCTCAACGGCCTGGATGGACTTATTCCTCTTCCGACTCTGAGGTGGCTTGCCCGCTCTGGTCTTTTTTCTCGGGAACCAGCAGCAGTTTCACACGCTCCCGTGTTGTGGATCCCGGTGCCGTGGGGAAAACCTTGCTGATCCCGGTATTGAGGTTGACCACCCCGTATTCCCCATTAAGTTGATTTTCGCCCCGGGTAATTTTAACCGCACCGGTCAGAGTGGCGATCCCCGTTTTAACGTTGTACACGCCTTTGTTGCCCAGAGCCACTTCGTCGGGAGTGGTGAGAATGACATGGCCATCGGCATATACATCCGAGATTTCGCTTCCCCCCTCTTTTCCAGAACCTGATTTCTCTGGTTTGCCGGAGGATCGGCCCGGAGGGTTCTTTTTCGCCGGTGCTTTTTCGGCCGGCGCCTTTTCGGCCGGTGTTATCACGGCCGTCAACAGATCCGCCTGTAACCGACGCCCATCATCGCTGACGGCCTGCGCCTCGCCCCGCCCTATGGCGATGTGCGTTTGCGTATTGTACTCCAGACTGTCTTTGGCCGTAATGATTTCGCTTGGGGTCACCAACTGGGGCGGGCGCCCGTGCAAAACCAGCGTCGTGGTGTCGATATCATAGTCGGCGTTATCGCCATAGGCGGTGTCGTCGGGGGTGACGATCCGCACGGAGCCGGTCGCCACCAGCCGCCAGATTTCATTGCCGCCACCAGGGTTCTCGGCGCCGTCCTCGGCATCGTTGGAAGCCGTTTTTGGGTCCGTCGCAGGAGCATTATTATGGCCCGCAGCCGGAACGGATGGGGATTTCACCTTGCCACTTCTGGTAGCTTTGTTATCTTTGGTGTCTTTGGCTTTGGTGGGGTCTTTTGGGCGGTAATAGGCGGTGAGGGTATCGGCGTACACCGTGGTGGTGCCATGCACGGCGCGGGCGTTGACATGAGCAATGATCTGCTGCGTATCCCGAACCCATTCGATCCCTTGATCGGCGTATATTTCCGTCGGTGTCGAGTCATTCTGATTGCCAAGGCCAACGCCTGGGGCTGCCCAGACACGCCCGGCACTGTTCGCCAGAACCAGGGCCATCAGCAGCAGGACATTTACAACGGGCGGGGGTGGGCACCGTCTCATGGCGCCTTCCTCTTCCTTCCAGAATCCAGAACCAGCTTGGCTTTGCCGCCAAACTGTATGTGCTGGCCATCGTCCCACAACTGGAACCCCTGGGATTCAATTCTGCCAAAGGGACCCTGACCGTGGACGCAGTCATTGCCGTTGGCGCTGCCATCCTTGATGTTGATCCGCGCGCTTGCCGTATGCATCTCGTAGCCGTCATCGTGGTACAGGTTGACATCTCCTTGCAAATCGAGACGGTCGTGGTCGCGGTCATAGTGGCCGGTATTGCTGTTTATTACCACCCCGGCGCCACTTTCCATCGTCATGTCGGCCTTGGGTGCTTCAAGATCATACGCGCCGCTGCCCCTTCGTCCTGTTTCCGTGGCCAGATCGGCCGTCACGGTGAAGGGTTCATCGTTGTCGTTGACGCCGGAATACCGGGCGTTCACCATACTGAGCGACTCCACGTCCTTGCCCACCACATTGGAGAATGACAAGTGAAAGTGATCCTCCAGCCCTGACAGTTTCGGCCAGACCATGACCAGCACCAGCACGACCACGGCGATACCCGCCAGCAGCCCCTTCATCATTGTCACGAACAGACTGTAATGCAGGCTGGCGGCGCGGCGAGCCGCCGGCTCCCGGTCACTGAAATGCATCTCCCGCAACACCGCCGTTACGGAAACATCGGGGGACGAAAGGGGGTCGTTAGACGACGTCATGCCATGCCAAACCGCAGACAATCGTGAACATGAAGAAGGCCGACCGGACGCTCATCTTCGACGACGAACAGCGTCGTGATTGCATTTTCGTTCATCACCCGTAACGCTTCCACCGCCAGGCTGTTGGGATGCACCACCTTGGGCGCCCTGGTCATCACGTCACCCGCCCGCTGGCCCAGCAATGCGGGCGCCAGCAAGTGACGGCGCAAATCACCGTCGGTGATAATGCCGAGCAAGCGGCCGTCCGGGTTGCCGACGACGCCGACACAGCCCAGTCGCTTTTCTGTCATGACCAGAATCGCCTCCGCCATGACCACCCCGGTGCTCACCACAGGCATGGCATCCCCGCCGTGCATGAGATCGGCCACCTTCAGCAAGGCATTCCCGAGTCGCCCCCCCGGATGAAACAGGCGAAAGTCGGCGACGGAAAAACCCCGACGTTCAAACAGCGCGACGGCAAGGGCGTCCCCCAGAGCCAGCATCATGGTGGTGGAAGTCGTTGGTGCCAAGCCGAGCGGGCAGGCCTCCGATTGCTTGGGCAAAAGCAGAACGATATCGGCCGCCTGGGCCAGACTGCTGCCCGCGCGGCCGGTGATGGCGATAAGAGGGATAGCGAACCGGCGCGTATAGGCCACGATGTCCGAAAGTTCGACGGTTTCCCCGGAATTTGACAAGGCGATAACCGCATCGCCCCGTGCGATCATGCCCAGATCGCCATGGCTGGCCTCGGCCGGATGGACAAAGAACGCCAGCGACCCGGTGGAGGCCAGGGTTGCAGCGATCTTGCGCGCCACATGTCCGCTTTTACCCATCCCCGTGACGACCACCCGCCCCCGGACGGCCCCCAGCGTGTCGAGCGCACGCACCAGTTCGTCCCCCAGGCTTGCCCCCAGGGCACGCAAAGCCTCCGCCTCGATGTCAAGCACCCGGCGTGCCGAGAGAACGTCCGCGACGGCGGTTCCCGGCGCCGGCGCTGATGTTGCAGGCTCTATGGTTGTTGTGTTCAGTGGAAATGCCCTCCTGATATTGGCACCATTTGGCCGGAGTATGCGCGCCAGCACCCCAGATCGTCAACGCGCCGCGAGGGGGGCGGTCGCTCTCTTTGGAGGCACTGGGGTGATCCGGAAAACTGGACAAAGACCTAAGCAAGTATGGGAGAGATGGGCAACGTTACACGGAAGAGGTATTCTGCGAACTTCAAGGCAAAGGTAACCTTGGAAGAAATCAAGGGCGTACAGACCGTTGCGGAGTTGGCAGCCAAGCATGGCATTCACCATACGCGGATCGCGACGTGGAAAAGGCAAGTCATTGAGGGATGGCGACATTTTCGGGGAAGGCGGAAACAGCGAAGGCTGTCAATGACGCCGGCATAGACAAATTTTTAGTCAGGGCCTCCGGTCAATGAATTCGTACCGGCGGCGTTACCGGCGAACGCCCCAGCAAATAGGATGCAAGCGCCGCCATGCGGGATGCAAACGAGATCGCTTTGTTCCGTAGATAAAAATTACCGCAGCCGCGAATAGACAGAGTTCCGTCGTATGACCATGTTGAATTAGCCATGCGGCGGAAGTCATGATGAAATACGTAGTCTCCTGGCGCAAAAAAAGTAAGGCCAAGAACGCGAACCGGCAAGGCGTTGGACACATCAAGCACCAGTCTGTCCGGCTGGTTAACACGGACGGAGGTTCGATACACGACATCACCGGCAGGTGTGTTTTCCTTCTGGGCAAAATAGAATTCTGCCCCTTCGAACAAATCTTTCACTTGCAGATCGTCGCGCTCCACCCCTTCGGAACCGGTCAGGGCATGGGCCTCGCTAACCAGTTCGCGCCAACGCTCACGGGTATCTGACCAATAACGAATACTACGATATTGCGAAACCGCCGCAACACGCGCCAGAACATCCTCACGCAGGGCGGTATCTGGTGAAGCGACAGCTACCACCACCTCCAGCGCGGCCCCTTCCGGCATGGGACAAACAGACCGACCGCCGGACGACACCGCGTCGCACGGCCCGATATTCACGCCGACCCCCATGTCCCCGTCCTGGTAAAGGACTGGCATTTGCGCAAGCGCACACGCTTCTGCACGCGGGCCAAACAGCGAAACCATTACCAGAAAGCCGACAACTACTTTACGGCTCAAACCAAACGAACCATAAACTCTACGCGCAACGCACCAGAAACCATTCACCCGCGCACCAAAGGCGAAAACTCACCTCCGCCCCATGCCAGCGCAGATAGAGCGCTGACATTCCATAAGGTCAATGGTTATTGCGATCCTGCCGAACCCGAAGTACCACCCGCTGAGCCAGTACTACCAGAGGTCGTGGTAACATTGTTGCTGTTGTTTGAAGTGGTCACAGCGACGGCAACGCCAATGGCTGCTGCCGCGGCCACACCTGCGGCAACGGCACCTGCGGTAACAGCACCAACGGCCGCAGCTCCAGCGGCCGCAGCTCCAGCGGCCGCAGCTCCAGCAGCACCTGCGGCCGCAGCACCTGCGGCTCCGGCAGCACCTGCGGCTCCGGCAGCACCTGCGGCTCCAGCTCCGGCCGCTCCAGCTCCAGCCCCTGCTGCACCAGCTCCCGCCGCACCGGCTCCAGCTCCTGCACCGGCTCCAGCCCCCGCACCGGCTCCGGCTCCGGCTCCGGCTCCAGCACTCCCAGCACCAGCCCCGGCACTCCCAGCACCGGCGCTACTGGCACCTGCACTACTGGCACCTGCACTACTGGCACTCCCGGCGCTACTGGCACCGGCACTACTAGCACTCCCGGCACTGCTACCACCGGCGCCAGCACCGCCGCCACCACCAGCACCACCACCGCCGCCAGCACCGCCACCACCAGCACCGCCGCCACCACCACCAGCGCCGCCGCCGCCGCCGCCTTGAGATCCGGGAGTGGCTCCAACACTAGTTTGGGCCTGGACAAGCACGGGGGCAGCCAACAGTGAACCCACAATCGCCGATACGATCAAAACTTTTTTCATGTCTTTACCAACCCCAAATTATCCAACCAAGCTTCAGCCTGTATCGCACGAAGAGTAACCCTATCGCAAGTGCTAAATCTGAACCATCCCGCTCGGGAAGCGATAGCATTAGGCATATAACCCTATATATATAAATATGCCCCCCTTGCTTTCCCAGAATTCAGGGATTGGTGAACGCCAACGCACCCCTTTGGATCTGTTTTCAGAAAAATGGGGCTATATAACGCAGGGTTAGATGGAATCACTGTTCCCGTGATATTGGCCCCGTGATTCTGGCGACTCCGGAGCCCGGACGAAATACCCTTGGCCGAGACGGCGTTTTCCTGGAAGGCGGCGCTCCAGAACGAATTGCGCCACTGCCGCAAGAGCCAATGCCATCGCAGGCCACATGCCCAAAGTATAGCGGGGGATGCCAACACCAAGCGCTGCGGTCAGCAACAGCGCGCTGTGGACCGTAACGGCGGCCAGCAGGCCAGCGGCGTTCAGGGGGGGAATCGCCCCTCCATTCCAGGAAACAACAAGGCACAACATACTCAGCCCGCCGGTAATCCAGCCGAGAGCAAACATGCCGCCCCGAATCACGATGGCTTTCCCGCCCGGCGTGACAATTTTTGCCAATTCCGTCATCATTGGCTCGAACGGCAACGGACGGTGTGCGGCAATGAATGCGATAATGACCGTAATCTGGTCCGGGTGCGTGTAGAGCACCCACATGTCCTTGTAGTGCCGCCAGGACAGGGCCAGATAGCCAAGCGGCGCTCCGGCCAGGCGCTCCAGGCCCACCCCAAGAGCTACGTTGTTCATGGCCGCTTCCGGCAAACCAACCTCCGCCCGCACTTTGTCCGAACAGAAATACTCGATGCAGGTTTCGTAGCTTTCCATCAGCAGACGCTCGATATCGTCCGTGGGAGCCTCCCGCACCAGGGCACGAACCGGCGCGAAATCCATCTCAAGCGCTGCAAACAAACGCTGCCGCATCGGATCCGTTTCGGTCTGGCTCCGGGCTGGCGCCTCGACCATGGCGGCCTTGGCGAAAAAATGACGGCCGGCAAGGGAAGTTGCGGCCGCGCCATGATGGATGCGCGTATAAGCGCGCTCGCTCCCGACAAGAAGCAGCATCGGCACGATGGCCGCCGCCATAACCACGGCCAGGGATCGCCCCGTGAACCGGTGACGGCGGTTCATAAGCACCATCAGCACCAGCACCGGAAGGAAGGCATAGCCCGTGGGCCGTACCGTGGCGGCGAGTCCGGCGGCGACCGCGGCCACCATCGCCCAACGCCAATGGCGGGTACACGAAAAACGGATCAACGCGGCAAGGAAGAAAAGCAGCAGACTCGTAAACAGCGACTCCGTCAGAATCATGGCGTGATACAGGTTCAGGTAGGGATTTACCATAATCGCAACCACCAACCCGAGCGCCAGGACAAAAGTGCCCCTCGCACGCACGACCTCACACCCAAGCATGGCCAGCGCCGCAGCGTAGCTCAAGGTTTGCGCATACATAGCGCCATTGGTGCCAAAAAATCCGAGAAATAGCGGATAGCCCGCCGTTCGAATCGCCGAGAAGTCAAGATAGGAAGCGGAGTCCGGTTGCAAAATCGGCGTTGGCGGCAGGATTGTAAATTGAATAACTGCGTACAAAGCTACCGAAACGAGCATCAACGTCTGTGAAGTCCGAACCGAAAACCTGAATATCCCCACAAAGCCTCACTCCGGTGGCGAGTACCACACGGCCCAATGCCGTCAGACCAAGCCCGCACCCAACCTGATCCGAAACGCTGTGCCCAGTGGTCGGAGTGAACCACGTGGACAGCCAGCCGCCCATCAAGCGGTCAACGACACATTGTGCTGTGGCTGGCTCGACGCCGTACTAATGGGCGACGAAGATGTGGCGGCAAAAGAGGGCCGCTGGACCGAAGTGGAAGGCTGGGCCGCCCCCAGCGCCTGTGTCTTGCCGTAAAGAAGCGCTATCCGCGCCGGCGACTGGTAAAGTTCGGCACCCGTCGTGGTATCCCGCCACTCCTCAATCGGCGCCCCCGTAGCGGCATCCACGGTCAGAATGGGACTGGAGTAGTAGGCGCTGTTAGATGAAGCCGTGGATGTGGATGTGGATGTGGATGTGGATGTGGATGTGGATGTGGACGCGGAGGTGGACGTGGACGATGACTTGGACGAGGATGTTGTTGGAGACGTAGCCGTCGATGTGGACGACGCAAGGCCAGCCGAAGACGCCTTCGTCGACGTTGCCGACACTCCGTATGATGCTCCCAGCCCTGTGATACCGGAGCCCAGCCCTGTGATACCGGAGATAGTCATCGGCGCACCAATACGCTCCCACCGCCAAATGCATCCAATACATCTCAAATGTTATGATACACCTTGACACCCCGATGATGCAAGAAAATCGGGAATTTGGCCGCACTTGACGTCATGATCGGGGGTTGCCTGGCTATCAACCCCTCCAACCTGGACGGCCGTCGACCGGAGGCCGAAAACCGCAAACTCCTGACATAGTCTGGCCCGAAAGCTATGGAATGAGAAGGTAATGAGAAGATTCGGCCGCCTTGTTGCGTATCTCCGTATCACCCTGCCCGCTCATGGCTGGCGAGGAGAAGCCGCAAAACCCTGCCTTCAGCAAACTTGACTTCTCGTGTTAAGTTGACCATAATGCCCTCCAGGACTGTTAGGAGGATGGCGATGGAAATCGCGTCCACGTTGAATTCGGTGAGCACGTACATGACCGCCACGCAGCCTGTGAGCCGCGTGAGTGCGGGTGTGGCCGATGGTACGCCGGCACCGATGGTAAACTACCTCCAATATGCCGCGCCAGTTATCAAGGTCGAACCCAACGACGGGGTGGCTTATCTCGTCATGCGTGATGCGGTAACCGGCAAAATTCATCAGACGATCTCGCCTCCCGTGGCCGCCGCAGTTTATGAGCGGAGCGCCAAGACAGCTAGCCAGCAACAGCGGCCGCAACCTCAGCCGCACACTGGGAGTGGGGCCTCAGGCCAGGTTCCCGGTTTGCCAAAGGCAGCTTCTCCAGGAACCGTGGGTGAGCACGTCCCCGGTGCTGGGACTGGGACTGGGACGGGCATTGGTCAGCCGCAACAATCAGGTGCGGCCCAGTCCGCAGCAGCTACTTCCCCGTTGCCCCAGCAAGGCACGACGCAGGGGGGCACGAGGCAGGGTGTGTCGATTCTCGCCTGACGTTGCCGTCCATGCACGATATTAGGTTGCATTGAGTGACTGAGGTGGTGTCTTTGGCGGTGCCGCCGGAAGGCCGCGTCTCATTCCCTGACCTTGACCCTGACGCCGGGTTCAGCGACATTCGCGCCATGACCCTGGATAACTCGCCTGATAGCTTCCCGCCCCTGCCCCGCCATGTGTATCTGGTGGATGGTTCTGGATTCATCTTCCGTGCTTTTCACGCTTTGCCGCCGCTGACCAGGTCCGATGGAACGCCGGTGGGCGCGGTTCATGGCTTCGTCGCCATGCTGCTGAAGCTGATCGAGGAAACGGATGCCGACCATATCGGCGTTATCTTCGACGCCGCCCGGCGCACCTTTCGCAACGATATCTACCCGGCCTACAAAGCGAATCGGGCCGAGACGCCGCCGGATCTGGTGCCGCAGTTCGCGCTGATCCGCGACGCCACCCGAGCCGCGAACGTGGCGTGCATCGAGATGGAGGGATTCGAGGCCGACGATCTGATCGCCACCTATGCCCGCCAGGCCGTAGCGGCAGGCGCCCGCGTCACCATCGTTTCCGGCGACAAGGATCTGATGCAACTGGTTTCCGACGATGTGGCTCTGTTCGATCCTCTGAAGGGACGCACCATGGGCCGGGCGGACGTGATCGAGAAATTCGGAGTCGGCCCGGAGCGGGTGATCGATGTTCAGGCCCTGGCCGGCGACTCCACGGACAACGTGCCGGGGGTGCCCGGCATCGGCGTGAAAACCGCAGCCGCCCTGATCCAGCAGTTTGGCGACCTGGATACGGTGCTGGCACGGGCGGGCGAAGTTCCTCAGGCCAGACGCCGCCAGGTTCTGCTGGACCATGCCGACGACGCCCGGCTGTCCCGCGAGTTGGTGCGCCTGCGCGACGACGTGCCCGTGCCCGAGCCTTTGTCGGCCATGGCCAAACGACCGATGGTGTTGCCGGTTCTGATTTCGTTTTTGAAGGCTCAGACGTTCCGCCAGATCGTGGCTCGTCTGGAGAAGAAAGGCGGGGGAGGCTCGCCTCCCCCGATCCCCCTCGATTTTTCAGATGATGCAGGGGGTCTGGGGGACGCGCCGCGTCCCCCGGTCTTGCGTTATGAACTGCTGCAAACGCTGGAGGCCCTGGACCGCTGGATCGCCGATGCGCGAGACGCCGGAGTCGTGGCGGTGGATACCGAGACCGATTCGCTCGACAGCCTCAACGCCAATCTGGTGGGGGTGTCGCTGGCGGTGGCGCCGGGGCGGGCCTGTTATATCCCGCTACGCCACCGCGCCGGCCAAGCCCAGGGAACGCTGGATTTTGGCGAGGGAACGTCCACCGCTGGCGGGGATGCGACGCCCGTACAAATTCCCATCGACCAGGCATTGGCCCACCTGCGGCCGCTGCTGGAAGATGCTGGCGTGCTCAAGGTCGGGCATAACATCAAATTCGACCTGCACGTCCTGCACACGGCGGGTTGTACCGTGACCCCGCTGGATTGCACCATGCTGATGTCCTATGTACTTGACAGCGGCAGCCGTGGCCATGGCATGGACGAACTGGCCCAGCGGCATCTGGGGCTGAAAACCGTCACGTTCAGCGAGGTCTGCGGCACCGGCAAGAATCAGATCACCTTCGACCGGGTGCCCCTTGACAAAGCGTGCGACTATGCCGCCGAGGATGCCGACGTGACCTTGCGCCTGCATCTCCTGTTCAAGAAACGGTTGCTGGCCGAGCGTCTGTTGACGGTGCATGAGACGCTGGAGCGGCCTTTGGTTCCCGTGCTGGCAGCCATGGAGCAGGCCGGCATCCGAGTCGATGAGGCGGAATTGAGGCGGCTGTCGACGGATTTCGCGGGCCGCATGGCGACGCTGGAGCGGGAAATCCACCGGCTGGCGGGCCGCACCTTCAACGTCGCGTCGCCCAAGCAACTCGGCGAAATCCTGTTCGAGGAAATGAGCCTGACCGGAGCCAGGAAAAGCGCCAAATCCGGAGCCTACACCACCGATGCCGCCGTGCTGGAACAACTGGCCGCCGCCGGACATGATCTGCCGGCGCGCGTGCTGGATTGGCGCCAGTTGGCCAAGCTGAAAAGCACCTATACCGACGCCCTCATGGCTCAAATCGACCGGCGCAGCGGGCGGGTCCACACTTCGTTTTCCCAGACGGTGACCTCAACCGGCCGGCTGTCGTCCAACGAACCAAATCTTCAGAACATCCCCATCCGCACCGAGGAAGGCCGCAAAATTCGCCGCGCTTTTATCGCCGCCCCCGGCCATGTCCTGCTGTCGGCGGATTATTCACAGATTGAGCTGCGGCTGGTCGCTCACGTTGCCGGTATCGCCGCGCTGAAGGAAGCCTTTCACCACGGCGCCGATATCCACGCCATCACCGCGAGCCAGGTTTTCGGTGTCCCGCTGGAGGGGATCGACCCTGCCCTGCGCCGACGCGCCAAGGCGATCAATTTTGGCATCATCTACGGCATTTCCCCCTTCGGTCTGGCGGCCCAGCTCGGCATCCCCCAGAGCGAGGCCAAGGCCTATATCGACGCCTATTTTGCCCGTTATCCCGAAATCCTGGCCTATATGGAGCGGACCAAGGAACTGGCCCGCACCCATGGTTTCGTCTTCACACCGTTTGGCCGCAAGTGTTACACGACGGGCATCAAGGACAAAAATGCGGGTATGCGCGGCTTTGCCGAACGGGCCGCCATCAATGCTCCCATCCAGGGAGGCGCCGCCGACATTATCAAGCGCGCCATGATCCGTATGCCATCGGCGCTGGCCGATCGGGGCCTCACCACCCGGATGCTGCTTCAGGTCCACGACGAACTGGTGTTTGAAGTCCCCGAAACCGAAACCGAAACCGCAACCACCGTGATTCGCGAGGTGATGGAGGGAGCGGCGGTGCTGTCAGTACCACTGGTAGTCGATATAGGAATGGCGAGCAACTGGGCGGACGCGCACTGAGGAGACCCGACGCATGAAGATGACGTTTTTGCGGATTGAAAAGGGCTTCGATGGCCCATGGTACTCGGCGGTATTCGACTGCGAGGACATCATCGGCACCGAGTCGCGTGTCTGGCAGATCAAATACACCAGAGAGCAAGTCGTTAAAATGCTGGTCCATCCTGACCTTGGCACCGAAATGCGCAAGGCTCTGGAAGCCTTTCCCGAATCGTGACGATACCGCAGATGAATCGGCAGACACACCCCGCCGGTCGTTGAGCTGTCCAGCCAAACTCAAAAAGTTACAAGCACAACCATTATGTTATTTTTGGTAGTGATCCGCGTAATTTTTCCTCCATGAGGGCATTCCATACGTCATGGAGAAATCAATCCCTAATACAATTGACACCTGAAACAAAGAATGGCAATTTTGCTGGTCGGTTGTTCTCAAACCGGAGGCGCTATCAATCATTAATTGCTCTAATTGATAGTTGCCCGATAAGATCGAGATCAGGTTATTGCTGACGGCTGGGATTGACGGATGGTCCGGTGGGGGGAGAGACGTGGATACGCCCGGCCAGTGAAACGCTGGAGATGGTCCGTTGCTTGCGCTGCAGCTCTGGTGACGATGGCGGGGGCGTGTGCTGGCGGAGGGGAGGCCATTCACGATCCTTCCGCCAACCTCACCAGGAATGACTACGAGTCCCTGCGAGATCGCCGCCCAAAAACCGGGGCCAGCACGGAACCAGCGATTCCCGAATTCCAGCCGGTGGTAGCGACGCCACGCGAAGGTGCGACCGAGTTGCAAAAAATCGTCACTGTCTCTTTCAATGAAAGCGTATCCGTCAAGGACATCCTGATCGAACTGGCGCGCAAGGCCAAGGTCGATCTGGAACTTGATCCGCACATCGACAGTAACGTGATTTTCTCCGCCTATGACCGGCCATTCCAGGAGGTGATCGCGCGCATCACCGATCTGGCCGGACTGCGCTACACCTTCAAGAACGGGGTATTGCGGGTGGAAAAGGACGATCCCTATATCGTCAACTACCGAGTCGACGGCTTGAACGTGGTGCGCACCGCGACCGAGACCATGAGCGCCTCGACCGACGTATTCAGCGCGGTCAGCGGCAGCGGTGGCAACGGTGGCAACAACGGATCGACCGCGTCGCTCCGCTCGAACTCCAGCGGCGATCTGTGGGGCGAAGTAGAAAAGGGGCTGGACCAGATCATCAAGGCAAACCAGATGACCAAGGCTGGACTGGAAAAGGCCAAAGCCAGGATGTCCGGCTCGGGGTCCGAAGAATCGCTGGGCCGGGGCCAGATGGTTCCCGGCCAGGCGCCGCCCCTGCTTCCCGCCCAGCAGCAACAGAGCGTCAACGCCAAGACGGTCGAGGAACTGACCAAAGCGGCACTGAACAATGCAAAAGCGGCGTCGCTGCAACAGGAAATGCCGCTTACGGACCTCGCCTCCAGGGTGGGCAAGACGCCTACGACCGCAACAACGGAGCTTGAGCGAACCCTAACAGGTGGGGTGTCCGGCAGCGTCACCATTTCCGCCAAGGGAGATGGCGACTACTACAGCATCAACAAGCAGGCAGGCATTGCGACCGTCTATGCCGACAGCCGTACCCAGGACAAGATCGCCGCCTACCTGAAACAGGTGATGGCCTCCCTGGCCAGTCAGGTGCTGATCGAAGCCCGCATTGTCGAGGTGTCGCTAAACAACGATTTCCGCGCCGGCATCGACTGGACGGCCGCGTTTGGTCCCAAAACAGCCGTTGGCGGAAATAATAAGAGCATGATTTCCACCACCCTCGTCAACGGCACGAATGCGGCTGTCACGACCGACGTAGGTTCGACCTTGGGCAATGTCTTTGCCGCCAGCCTGAACATCGGCAGGGATTTGAACGCAGCCGTCAACCTGCTTAATCAGTTCGGGACTCAGCGGACCCTGTCAAGTCCGCGTCTCACGGTTCTGAACAACCAGACCGCGATGCTCAAGGTGGCCAAAAACAGTGTTTATTTCCGGGTTGCCGTGTCTTCGACTCCGGCCACCACCACGACGCCGGCAACCTACTTGACGACCAGCACGATGAACACCGTGCCAATCGGGCTGGTAATGACCGTACAGCCGTACATCAATCCCGATACCGACGAAATCATTCTCACGCTGCGGCCGACGGTGAGCCGCGTGGTCGGCGAGGCCGCAGACCCGGCGGTCGCGCTTCAAGCCCTGCAATTCGGAGGGGCCATCACCTCCAACGTGCCGGTGGTCGAGGTGCGCGAGATGGATTCGGTTATCCGCACCCACTCCGGTGGCGTGGTGGTGATGGGGGGCATGATGGAGGAGCAAGGGATAAATACCGAAATGTCCGTCCCCGGAGTATCGGACATCCCCGGGGTCGGAAATCTGTTCAAGGGCAAGAATGAAAGCAGCGAGGTGACCGAACTGGTCATTTTCCTGACCGCCAAAATCGTCGACAAACCATTGGTAACGGTGGATAAGGCCGATTACGATTTATATCAGAAATACACGCGGGATCCTCGACCGCTGGCATTCTAGGAACAGATACCCAAATCCGTATAAGCCTAATGTGCCCCATTCATTGAGGTGGACCCCATCGCTTGGACAGCGGAGAGGCGGAGTTAAGAGAGGGTCCCGCCGGGGTCATCTAGGCGTCCACCCGCAAGGCGAGTGGCGCCACGGAGAACTGTAGCACCTTCTCTATGCCATGTATATAAACTTTTGGTTGCTGTTGTGGGGCCTGTGGGTATGTGGGCGAAGGTGAGCATTTCCCCGCTTTTCCGGCGTCAGCCGGACAAGCGGGGGAAGCGCAGCCGGTCGGCGAAGCCGATCGTCCACATATCCACAGGCCGGCCTCGTACGCCTCGCGCGGCGTCCGATAACCCAGCGCCTGGTGCGGGCGGTCGTCGTTGTAGAGCGCCAAGTAGCCGCCGATTCCGGCCCGCGCCTCGGCCACCGTGGCGTAGGCCTTGATGAACACCTCCTCGTACTTCAGGCTGCGCCACAGGCGCTCAATGAAGATGTTGTCCATGAAGCGGCCCTTGCCGTCCATGCTGATGGCGATGTTCTCGCGTTTCAGCACGCCGGTGAAGTCGCGGCCGGTGAACTGGCTGCCCTGATCGGTGTTGAAAATCTCTGGGCGGCCGTAGCGGGCCAGTGCTTCCTCCAGGGCCTCGACGCAGAAATCGGCGTCCATGGTGTTGGAGAGCCGCCACGCCAACACCCGCCGGCTCGCCCAATCCATGACGGCGACCAAGTCTAAACCACTACCAGCTGGAAGCTGGTAGGTTTGAGTCTAGGCTGGAAGCCGGGAAGTTACTCTAAAGAGATGTTGGTTTCGTTCTCCGAACGTTTGCCGTCAGTGTGACCATCGATATAGGCGAGG
>JADFXL010000060.1 GCA_015233585.1 Alphaproteobacteria bacterium
ACGTCGAGGCACCGCTGATGTTGAGGGCGCCCGTCTGGCTGATGGCCCCGGTGGTGGTGACGGAAAGGTCGCCGCCGATCGATGCGGTGGCCAGCGTCACGGCGTTGTTGGTAACGACGGTAAGATAGTCAGTAACCGTGGTGGCAGGAACAGACACCGCCCCAGAGGTAGAGACGTAGAGATGACTGAGCGGCGTGGTGCCGCCAACGGCGCCGCCGAACGAAACGCTGCCGCCGCTGCCGGTATTGACGGACAGCGACTGCCCCCCGCTGCTGGCGGCATTCACCGTCCCGCTGAACGAAACCGCCGCGCTGGTCGTCGTCAGGAAGGCGCTGGACGCCAGCGTCACCGGCCCGACATAGGTCTGCGAGCCGCCGGAGGAAAGGGTGCCACCAGGGGTGTTCAGCGAAATGGTGGTGGCAGAAACCCACAACTTGCCGCCAACCCCAATGGAAACCAGCGTAAGGGTGCGGCTGTTGGTGATGGAAACGTCATAGCTGCCGCTGTTGGACAGACTCACGCCGCCGGTAAAGGCGTTGTTGGCCGTGGTCAGCGTAATGGGGTTGGACCCGGCCGAGAACAAAGAGGTGCCGGTGACACTGAGGGTGCCCGTCTGGGTGATGGCCCCGGTAGTGGAGACAGCAAGGTTGCCGCTGACCAGGGTCGCGGGCAACGCCATGGCCCCGGCCCCGGAGACCGTCAGCTTGCCCGTCGACAGCGGCGCCCCGGAAGAAAAGACCACCGTACCGGAGGTGGCGCCGGCGTTGTTGGCCGTCAGGGTGACCGCAGCGCCTGGGTTGGTAATGCTGGCATTCACGTTGATGTTGCGATAGGCGCTCAACACCAGCGGATTGGCGCTGCTCCATGACAGGGCCGAAGCGATGGTAATGTCGCCGCTGCCGCTGGCGTTCTGCGTGCCTGCGTTCGACACGCCGGTCTCGCTGACGCCGCTGGCTGTGGTTTGCAGGGTGACGCCGCCCCCTGCCAGGGCAAGGTCGATGGTGTTGGCCGCTGCGGCATCCACCGTCAAGTCATAGGGGTCCAGCAGCCAGTGACCGCCCTTGCCCTTCGGCGCCGCCGTGCTGACCGTGGCGCCGCTGATGTCGAGGGTATGGCCGGAAGTCTCCACCGTGCCGCCGTCGCCGCCCGAAGCCCCGCCCTTGGCGGAGAGAGAACCGGCAACAGTGGTTTTGGTGTTGCTCCACACCGTCACCGTGCCGCCGCCCCCGTTCGTCAGTGCGTCGGCGTGGATCTGTGCGCCACTGGCGATGATGGTGACGTTGGCATTGCGTACCGTGGGATCCTGGCCCCTGGACCCGCCGCCCACCTTGATGGATCCGCCGCCAGCACTGCCCGAGGCGTCGATAACCGCCGTCCCGCCCACCACCACCGTCTGGCCGGTGACCACCACCGCCCCGCCGGTTTGCCCGGCGCCCTTGCCGGTGGCGTCCAGAGTGCCCGTGACCGAGACCGTACCCGCCTCACCGCCGTCCAGCACGATATCCCCGCCCTGGACCGAAGCGGAGCGCGCCTGGATCACGCCGCTGGAGCCGATCACCTCGTTGACCGCTTCCCGCGCCACGTTGGCGGTGAGCACAACCTCGCCGCCGTCGGCCAGAATCTGGCCGGAGTTCTCGACATTGGCCGTGACCGGCTTGCCATCCAGGCCGGTGACCTGTTGCAGAACCTTGTCGCTCACCGCCACGTTGATCATACGGTTGCCGTACAGATCAAGGGTAAAGGTGTTGGCCGACGCCAGTTGCACCTTGCCCAGCCGGGCGATGATAACCCCGGAGTTCTGCACCCCCGGCGCGACAAAAGCCGCCAGCCCCATGTCGGCGACGGTAATGGTGCCCTGGTTGACGATTATGGCGTTGGTATTGCCGGGCGTGGTGAAGTTGTACTTCCCGGCCATGAAATCCGCGTTCTTGATGTCGGCGGTGGCGGCAACGATGCGGTTGACATCGACCCGACTACCCGGGCCGAAGATCACTCCGTTGGGGTCGACGATCATGACCCCGCCGTTGGCGCTCAAGGTGCCCAGAATCCGGGCGGGATCCCCTCCGGTGACGCGGTTCAGGGTAAGCGCCGACGCCGAGGGCTGGTTGAAGCGCGTCGTCTCGCCGGGAGCGATGTTGAAGCTTTGCCAGTTGATGATGGCGTTGCTGGTGCTTTGATTGATGGTCAGTGTCTTGGGCGCCGTCTGAACGATGGCGGCAACACCACCGGCCACCGTGCCGTTCTGCGGCAACGCCGCAGCCGGACCCGCGCCGATAGCCAGCAGCGACAGGCCAACGGCCACCGGACGGCTCAGGGCAGTTGACGCCAGCAACATGCTGCGAAATGACCATTCCATCCGTTCTTGCCCTTCCGGCTTCCCTTCGAACTGAACGTTGACTCATCAACTCTTGGGGCTGACGCCCCAAACCCGGAACTCTTGGGGCTGACGCCCCAAACCCCGCCTGGGGCATCAAACCCCTAATTTATATAAGTTCAAAAAGAGAAATGGGGTTTGGCGCGCTCATATTCGAGTACCTCCAGACGGCTGTGGACGGCAGCCCGCTATTTTTCTTCGTCCTACATCAATACTGAATCCCAAGGTTAAAAAACAGCCTGGGATCGCGCGCCGCGCCGGGAGCATAAGCCGCCACGTCATGGGTCAGCGGCTTGTCCAGCTCCAGCGAACTGGTTACCCAGTCGGTAATGCCCACGCGGACGCCAATACCGGTAGACGCGGCGGCATCGTTCGGCTTTTGCGACACCAGCGGGGTTCTCTGCCAGACTTCGCCGATGTCGTAGAATGCGAACGGCTGCAAATATTTAACGGACAGCTCTGGATAATTGACGTTGTACTGCAATTCAATCTTTCCGGATACGCCGTTGTCGCCGGTGATTTCCGAGGAATCATAGGCGCGGCCGTACTGATTGCCACCGAAACCGAACTGCTCGGAGGACAGCAGGTCATTGGCCGACCACTGACCGCTCATCCCCAACTGGAGACTGACTTCGCGCGTCAGGGACTGGTTGCGCACGACATCGGCGTTCATCTTGAAAAAGTCGCTACTTCCGAGCGCGCGGGACAGGTTCGCCCGGCCAGGCTCGGTGGCGCCCATGAAGTCGATGCCCTTGGTGAGAGTCACATTCGCCAGGTTCTTACCCCCGAGCGCGTCGGCGAAGTCATAGGAGCCGCCGAAGTTCAGACTACGGATGCGATCCTGGGAAGAGGTATTGCCAAGCACCTTCGAGGAGGAATCCTTGTAATCGAACCCGGCCTTGCCGGTCAGGCTCGCGGCAAAGGAACGGATGAAGGGATGGGTAACATCAAAGCCAGTCGTCTGACTGATGTTGTCCATGTGAAGATATTTAAGGGTGGAGCCAGGATTGGAATGGCTCTGGTTGGCCTTGAGGTCGAGTTTGGTACCCTCATTGCCGATGGCTTCCTGATGGGTAATGTCTATGTAGCGCAATTCATTGTCGCCGCCGCGAATGTAGCGCAGGTCGGTGCGCTCGCCCAGGCCCGCCCATGTGTTCTCCGTCAGGCCGACGGTCTCCTCCATCGGGCCAGTGGTGCGGGCGCCGCGATTGTCCAGGGTGGCGTTGGCGGCGACGGGCTTGTACTCGCTGACCAGAACCAGGGTGGCTCCGCCTCCGCTTCCCTCCGACGGCTTCATGACCGAGGTGACGGTAATCCCCGGCAGATCGTTGGCCAGCAGCAGGTAGCGTTCGATCACGTCGGAACGCAACGGGCGGGACTGAGTGATTTTGTTGGCCAGCTTTTTCACGCGATCGGTGAGGGGACCCGTGTCGCCTTCCACCTGAACCTTGTCGATATAGCCCTCGATGATCTTCAGGTGGACGATGCCATTGTGGATCTTTTGCGCCGGAACCACGGCCCGTGACAGGGCATAGCCAGCTTGGCCATACCGGGCGGTGATTTTCTCGGCCACCTTGTAGATGTCGTCCAACGATATTTCCTTGCCCAGCAGATTCTGGTAGATCGGGTGGAAGTCCGGTTCCTTGAACACGGTACTGTCCTCGACCTGCACCTCGGTCAGCAAGAAGCGGATCTGGGCCGCGTTGGGCGGCGCGGTCTGTCCCGGCGTTTCCGGCACAACCGTTTCGAGGGTCGATTGCGGCACCGCCGGTTTTTCGAACCGTTTCTCGATGCGGCCCGGTTCAACCGAACTGGGAACACGCTGTGCCATGGCCGGGACCGAGAAGCACAACGATGCTACGGCGCAGGTTCCCAGTACCGTTAGCTGTGAAGATCGGGGCGATCTTTTGACATAAGACAACACGCTTTCCTCCAGTAGGCGGGACCGCTTCCGTCGTGTGGAGAATGACGATAGCGAATCGCAAAAAACAATCTATTTCAATAAAACAGGGTTATAACTTGAAAGGTTCACGCTAATGGGCCTTCCGCACAGGAATTGCCACAGTATTTTCACCCACCGTTTCCATTTTTCCCCACCATCACAGAGACGCGCCTCCAAACGCAGGCAATTCAACGAACCGAAACACAACTAACACCAACCAAACCGGGAATCGTACTCGTACCAAAGATGAAAGTCAACAACTATGCTGTTATCCAACATCGGGTGAAACTGTTATTTATATCGCGTAAAAGTTCAAAATCGATAGAAGACCTCTGATTCAACACGAAAATCACGATGAACACGACGGACGAGATGGTTGGCGCTTTAGGGGAACCAAACTGCGCGATAATATCCGGTGGCCGCATTCAGTGTTTGCTGGACGAACACCCAACGAGGTATATTTTCAAATGCCAACGACACTACCTCCGGGGTGGAGCTTCCACGCTGCAGGTGTGCCTTTGGCCCGTGCCCCCTTCCCTCACCGCCAGATCGGCTTCCCCGTCCCCGGCAAACCATAATCCCCCCATTTGCGCGTGACCTCCTCCACAACGGCCTCGGCCATACGCAGTTTCACGCCCCAGTCGCGGTGCGTTTCCGGCGGCAGTTTGTTCGTGGCGTCAAGGCCGATCTTGCCGCCCAGGCCCGACTCAGGGGAGGCAAAGTCCAGATAATCAATGGGGGTACGCTCCACCAGCGTGATATCCCGCACCGGGTCCATGCGAGTGGCGATGGCCCACACCACGTCCTTCCAGTCGCGGGCGTTGATGTCGTCGTCAACGACGATGACGAACTTCGTGTACATGAACTGACGCAGAAACGACCACACCCCCATCATCACCCGCTTGGCGTGACCAGGATAGGCCTTGCGCATACTGACAACGGCGACGCGATAGCTGCATCCCTCCGGCGGGAGCCAAAAATCAACGATTTCAGGGAACTGCTGGGTCAGGAGGGGAATGAACACCTCGTTGAGAGCCTGACCCAGGATGCTGGGTTCATCGGGCGGACGGCCGGTGAAGGTTGACAGATAAATGGGCTGGCGCCGCCGGGTGATGGCCGAGATGCGGAACACCGGGAATGGCTCCACGGCATTGTAATAACCGGTGTGGTCGCCGTAAGGCCCCTCGTCGCCCTGCTCGTCCAGCATGACGTGGCCCTCCAGCACGATCTCGGCCTGTGCGGGCACCTTGAGCGGCACCGTCTTGCAGGCCACCAGTTCCACCTTGCGGCCGCGCAACAGCCCGGCGAACTGGTACTCGGACAAAGTCTCGGGCACCGGCGTCACCGCCGCCAGGATGGTGCCGGGATCGGCGCCGATCACCACTGCCACGGGGAAAGGCTCGCGTCGCGTCGCCTTCCAGCGCTGAAACTGCTGCGCCCCGCCCCGATGACGGAGCCAGCGCATCAAGGTCGAGTCACGGCCGGTGACCTGGAGGCGGTAAATCCCCAGATTGAAGCCGTCGGCCCGGTGTCCGGCGGGATCAGGGCCCTGGGTCACCACCAGCGGCCAAGTGATGAGCGGCGCCGGCTCCCCCGGCCAGCAGGTCTGGATGGGCAGACGGCCCAGATCAATGTCGCTGCCCTGGATCACGACTTCCTGACAGGGCGCCGAACCCACCGTCTTGGGTTTCATGGCCATGACCGTCTTCAACAACGGCATCAGATCAAGGGCCTCGCGCCAGCCGCCCGGCGGCTCGGGTTGCTTGAGAAACGCCAGGGTCTCGCCAACCGCGCGGAGCTGGTGGGGTTCCCGATCCATCCCCCAGGCCACGCGCTCCACGGTGCCGAACAAATTGACCAGCACCGGCATGTCGTAGCGCGAACCGTCAGCGGCAACGACATACTCGAACAACACGGCAGGCCCCCCCTCGGCCAAAAGCCGGGTCTGAATTTCCGTCATTTCCAGATGGGGAGAGACCGGCGTGCGGACGCGCACCAGCCGTCCCTCGCGTTCGAGCCGATCCATAAAATCTCTCAAGGAACCATAGGGCATGGCGACATCAACATCCTGGGCTGGGGTTGCAATCACGCACACTAAAGACCGTGCCCGGTGCCTCGTCAAGCCCGCATCAGGAAATTTAAGAGGTGCTCCCGCGTCCGGCTACTGATACAATTTAGTATTGAAGTTATTCTGGAGCGGGAAACAAGCACCATGACGTCGTCGGCTCATTCTTTCGCGCTTACGCAACGGGACTGGTTGCATCGGCTTGTCGATCTGGGGGTCGCCTTGTCGTGCGAACCCGATTATACGCGCCAACTGGAGCGGATGGTGCTCGAAGCGAAGAATTTCGCCAACGCCGACGGCGCGACACTGTATTTGTTGAATGATCAGGACGAACTCGTACTCACGCTCCTGCGTAACGGCAGACTCGGAATCATCCTGGGAGGAACCTCAGGCAAGGAGATCCACTTTCCCCCCATCCGGCTCCACGATCCCGAAACCGGCGAAGCCAACCATCGCAATGTAGCCAGCCTCGCCGCCCTCACGGGGAACGTCATAAACGTCACCGATGTCTACGATCCAAGCCCCTATGACTTTTCCGGCATCCGAAAGTCCGATGCAGACACGGGCTATCGTTCGCGTTCGCTTCTCACGGTGCCGCTGTGCAACCACCAGCGCGAGGTGGTTGGCGCCCTCCAGCTCGTCAACGCGCGGGGACCGGATGGCGCCGCCATCCGATTTTCCCCCCAAATCGTGCCCATGATCGAAACCATGGCCAGCCTTGCCGATAAAAAAATCGAGCCGGATCATCAGGATCAACTGCGGCGTCTGATCGATTTGGGTATCGCCCTGTCGGCGGAACACAATCACGAGTATCTGCTGGAACGGATTCTGCTTGAAGCCAAGAATCTCACCAATGCCGACGGTGGCACACTGTACTTGTCAAACGACAAGAATGAACTTGTATTCGAAATCGTCCACAACGACAGCCTGGGCATTGCCATAGGCGGGACCACCGGCAAGCCGGTTCCTTTCCCACCCCTCAAGCTTTACGATCCCATTACCGGGATGCCCAACCACTACAACATCTCCACCTACGCCGCCCTGACCGGCGAGGTCGTGGAAATCCCCGATGCCTATAACACGGATGCCTACGACTTCTCCGGCACCAAAAAATTCGACGCCGGCACGGGGTATCATTCGCAATCCTTTCTCACCGTGCCGCTGCGGAACTATCATCGCGAAGTGATCGGCGTCCTGCAACTTATCAACGCCCGCGATTCCAACGGCAGAGCGATCCGCTTCCCCCCCGGAGTCGTGCCCCTGGTCGAGGCGCTGGCGTCCCAGGCGGCGGTGGCCCTCGACAATCAGCGTCTGCTTGAGAGTCAACGCAAGCTGCTGGAATCCTTCATTCAGGTCATCGCCCACGCCATTGACGCCAAATCTCCCTACACCGGGGGCCACTGCACCCGCGTGCCCGTGCTGGCCAAGATGCTGGCGACCGAGGCCGAGCAGGTTCGAAGCGGACCGCTGGCCGGGTTCGGTCTTTCCGTCGACCAGCGGTACGAACTTCACCTCGCCTCATGGCTCCACGATTGCGGCAAGGTCACTACGCCCGAATACGTGGTGGACAAATCCACCAAGCTCGAAACCATCCACGATCGCATCCACGAAGTCCGAATGCGGTTCGAGGTGTTGCGGCGCGATGCCGAGATTGAATACCTCAAGGGCCGTCTGGAAGGTGGCGCCGAGCCGGAGATGAAGGCGGCCTTCGACCGGCGTTGCCACGAACTGGAACAGGACTTCGCTTTCGTCGCCGAATGCAATCTCGGCGGTGAGTTCATGAGCGCCGACAGGGTCGAACGGATCAAGACCATCGCGAGTCAAACCTGGGTTCGTCACTTCGATAACACCCTCGGGGTATCCTGGCTGGAAACGGCCAGGCTCGGCCAGAATGTGCCGAACCCCCCAGCAATTGAGCCGCTTCTGGCCGACCGCGCCGAGCACGCGGGATCGGGGTTCAACAAGGGGGAGATCTACAACCTGTCCATTGACCGTGGGACGCTGACCAAAGAAGAGCGGAACATCATCAACAGCCACGTCACCGTCACCCTCGACATGCTGAACCGGTTGCCCTTCCCCGCGCACATGCGCAATGTGCCCGAATATGCCGGCGGACACCACGAACGGATGGATGGCAAGGGCTATCCCCAGGGACTCCCCCGCGATCAGATGTCGATCCCGGCCCGTATCATGGCCATCGCCGACATCTTCGAGGCCCTCACCGCCAGTGACCGCCCCTATAAAAAAGCCAAAACCCTCTCGGAAGCCGTCAAGATCATGTGGTTCATGAAAAAGGAAAACCACATCGACCCGGATCTGTTTGATCTGTTCCTTCGGTCGGGCGTGTACCGCAAGTACGGCGATGAATATCTGAAACCCGAGCAGGTGGACAAGGTTGATATCAGCCCCTATCTGACCGCAATTCCGACCCCGGAGTAAGGCTCTGGTTCTTTCGCTTTCGACCGTGGATACGGTCGGCTACGTTGCTGGCGTAATCAGCACGTTCGCCTATCTTCCCCAGGTGGTGCGCACGTGCCGCACTCGTTCGGCCAGAGATCTGTCGCTGGTCACCCTCGTCTCGCTCACGACGGCGGCGTCGCTGTGGCTTTTGTATGGCATAATGAGCGCGCAATGGCCGGTCATCTTCCCCAATGCCGCCACGCTGGTTCTCACCGTCGTGATTCTGGGGTACAAAGTTTTCGGTGACTCAGGTTGATCGAGCAATCAAGCGGTATCCCATGGCGCTGAATTTTCTCAAGAACACGAAAAATCTTTCGCTCGGACGGCTGTTCCGGCTGGGACGCAAAGGGGCCGAGGCCGCCCCACCGGCGGAGGAAGAGGCAAACAAATGGTACGACGGCACCGAGACTCCCCTTCTCGCCATTGAGGGGCTGCTCAAGGACGAGGCCCAGCGCCGCAATAGCAAGGTTCATATCATCGCGGTGGAGGACTTCCGCATTGCCCTTGGCGACAAGTGGCTGCGGCTTCGCGGCAAGGTTGCCCTAATCGCCGATGGCATCATCCAGCGCCATATCGGACCGGGCAATCTCAGCAACACCATCGGCGATGACAAATTCATCCTCGTCTTCCGCACCGTCCCCGTGGAGGAAGGCCGAAGGCGGACCATCCTTATCGCCAATGAACTGGGCCGCCGCCTTGTCGGCGCCAATTTCACCGGCATGGAGACTGCCAAAGTCCGAATCGCCGAAGTCGCCCCCGAGGAACTTTTGACCGAGAGCGGCGCGCTTGACCTCGAAAACCTGTCCCGCCTCGCGGCAGCGGGAGAAGCGATCGAACCCATCGAACTCCCGGCAGCACCGATCCCTGGCGCCCCCCCCGCCTCCACCCCTGGCGGAATCGCCAGCATGACGAACCCGGAACGCAAGGCATCCGCCAAAGGCCGCCCCGGCTGGACCGACATTGACCATCCGTCCACCCCCGCCAGCACGGACCTCGCCTTCACCCCGTCGACGGAACGCACCGGCCCTGCTCCCACATGGCAGGCCATCGAAGGCGTGGGATTGGACACCCGGGGGGATGGGCCGCAGATGGTGGAGATCGAGGGCCAACCCCGAAAAGCCCCCCTCGGGGATTGGGTGGCCATAACCCCGGAGACTTCGCACACCGAACCGCGAGACTACGCCGCCCCCGCCGCCCCCGCCTCCAGGCGCGTCATCGACATTCTGTACCGCCCCACCTGGAACGCCCAGACGCAGGCGGTCGACATCCATTGCTGCCTGCCCATTCTCCGCGAGGGCCAAACCGTCCTCGACAGCACCAAAGCGCTGGCCGCCATTGGTGGAGCGACGGAGCGTTTCGACCAGATGGTCGTCGCTGCGGCAATGGCAGGGCTGACCAACATGGCAGCCAAGCGCACCAAAAGCACGCTGGTGGTGCCCATCCATTTCGCCACCCTGCACAAACGCACGTTTTCGTCGATCCTTGATGTCCTTGGCGGATGCGCCGACGCCATACGTCTGCTCCACCTGGTATTTGAAATCATCGATATCCCCGAGATAACCTCGGCCGAACGACTGGCCCAGGGCGCGGCCACGCTGAATGGCCTTTGCCGCGAAGTGATCCTCCGGTCGCCACTGGCCTGGCCCCGCTTCAACATCCTGGGCGCAGCCCACCCCGCCGCCATCGGTGTGGATCTGGACACGACCCCGGCCCAGGAACGGAGCGAGTCCAAATTCGCCGCCACCCTGGCAGAGTTCCGCGCCGGTGCCGGAACAACTCCCGTCTATTTATGGGGCGTGCGCCGGCGCCCGGAAGTCCTTGCCGCCGTGGAAGTCGGCTTTGCGATGATTAACGGCACCGTGCTGATGGCGGACCAGCCGGAACCCCGCAAAACAATCTCCGTGCCCCTGGCCACGTTCAAAAAGGCCGCCACGGCCAAGACGAAGTAGGGCGGTGGGCCACAATGCACCTGCGAATTATCGACCTCGACGGCAGCGTTACCAGTCAACCGCTCTTCCGCCAGAAGATCGCCACGGGAGAGGCTCAGTGCCTGTCGATGCCGGATCTGGGGCCAGCGTTACGTCTGTGGGGAACGCGACAGGCAATGGTGGCCTTCGCGGAAAGACTGGCCCAGGCGCCGTCACCGCCGGGGTGCGGCGTGAATATCACCTTTCTGGGGTCGGGGGACTTTCACCACCTGTGCCCACTTCTTCTGACGGCCTTGCTGGAGCCAGTAACCCTGCTGCATTTTGACAACCACCCCGACTGGACCCGGTTCGCGCCCCGCACCCATTGCGGCGCCTGGGTCAATCGCGCCCTGGAACTACCTCTGGTAGCACGGGTGGTTACCCTGGGGCCTTGCAGCAGGGATCTGCTCTACCCGTACTTCAAGGGCGCCAACCTTGCTGCTCTGCGCCAGGGGCGTTTGCACTTGTTTCCTTGGCGCCCCCCACCACGGCGAGGGGGCAGCCTTCCGGCGTGGCGGTGTGTGGCCGACGACTGGGAGCCGTTTCTGGATACGTTGCTGGCATCTCTGCCGACAGAGGCAGTGTGGGTGAGTATCGACAAGGATGTGCTGCGGCCCGAGGACGCCATTACCAACTGGGATCAGGGCCGGATGCCGTTGTCCGCCCTGCTGGTGGCGTTGCGGCGGATACGGGCCGCCAGGCGCCTGCTCGGCGTCGATATCTGCGGCGAATTCGCGCCCATAAGGCATCCGAATCTGTTGAAACGCCTGGAGTCATGGCTCGATCAGCCATCCCTCCCCATGGCGCCCGATCTGACCCGTAATGCCGTCACCAACGCCGCCATTCTGGCCGTATTCGAGTAAGATCGCTTCCAGTCCCTCGCCCCGGAAGGCACTGGCCTGGAGGGCGCGGCCCTTGGCCACGGCGATGATAAGCCAGACCAGTTCCGGTTCGTAAACCATGGCCCGGTCACGCGCCGAAGGTTGCGCCGGGCCGTCCGGATGGGAATGATAGTGGCCAATGAGGAAACCCGGTTCCCGCATCACCCGGAACCGCACCGCCGGGTCAATCTCAAAGCGGTCGGACGCTTCCCCGGCCAGCAGGTTGCGGCTCGGCACCACTCTCGTGACATGGGCCAAACCGGCAATCGGGTCAAACTCCCCCACCAGCAACCCACAACACTCGGCGGGATAGGCGGCTTCCGCCGCCGCCAGAACAAGGCCCATGTCCTCATGGGTGATGGATAAAGTTATCAAATCGCAACGGCCCAGGTACCCTATAAATCAGAAAATATCCCTGAATGTACGTCAAGTGGAAGATAAAAACACGAGGGGCCGAGGTCCCTCGTGCTCCCCGTTAATAAGATAAATGGGGAACACGGGGGCCTCAGTTACACGCAATATCATTCAGGAAGCTCTCCACCTGCTCCTTCATGTCGATGGTTTGCCGCGCCACATGATCCGCTACGGACAAAACGGACTGCGCCGACTCGCCAGTCTCCATGGCAGCCTTGTTCAGGCCTGACACGTTGCCGGAAACCTGCTGGGTTCCCTCTGCCGCCTGATCCACGCTGCTGGCAATCTCCTTGGTAGCAATGCCCTGCTCTTCGACGGCCGTAGCAATGGCGGCGGTAACTTCGTGAATTCTGCCAATGGTATCGCCGATCCCTTCGATGGCCGTCACGGCCTCATGAGTCGCGGTCTGGACGGAGCCGATTTGCTGCGAAATCTCCTCGGTCGCGCGAGCGGTCTGATTGGCCAGGCTCTTGACTTCGTTGGCCACCACGGCAAAGCCTTTGCCGGCGTCGCCGGCGCGGGCCGCCTCGATGGTGGCGTTCAGCGCCAGAAGGTTGGTCTGGCTGGCGATGTCGTTGATGAGCCTGACCACGTCGCCGATCTTGTTGGCGGCGGTCGCCAGCCCCCGCACCATTTCATTGGCTTTTTGCGCCTCGTCAACCGCATTGTTGGCAATGTTCGACGAGTGGGCCACCTGGCGGCCGATCTCGGCGATGGAGGCGGAAAGCTGCTCGCCCGCCGCAGCCACGGTCTGCACATTCATGGAGGCATTGCTGGACGCCAACGCGGCGGTACTGGCCTGGCGGCTGGTTTCCTTGGCCGTATTGCTCATGGTTTCAGCGGTCTTCTGCATCTCGTTGGCGTTTCCCACCACAGCGGCAAGGATCGTCGTGACACCAGTCCGGAAGGAATGGGACCGGCTTTCAACGAACAGACGACGCTCCTCCTTCTTTTTCTGTTCCTGACGCTGAATCTCCGCCATGTGGTTGTTTTTTATCATGCTATCCCGAAACACAACCACGGATGCCGCAATGGCCCCGATTTCGTCAGTGCGGTCGGCTCCGGGTATCATCACTCCAGTATTACCGCCCGCGAGATCCGTCATCACGCTGGTCATCCGCGCCAGCGGCCCGCTGACAACCCGCCCGAAGATCCAGTAAACGCCAACCGTAGCAGCCAACGTCGCCAGCAGGGCCGAGATCGAAAGAGTCACCACCATCCGCCTAAGTTCGGCAAAATCAGCCACCGTGGACACGCTGCTGGAAAAGACGGCGATCACCCCGCCATCGGCTTCGTCCATCAACCGGGTATGGCAGGTATTGCACATGCGGTCGGTAGTGCCGCTGGTCTTGCCCATGACAATCGGAATGCTGTAGCGGTAGGTGTCGCCGACAAAGCGGCCGATGACCTGACCGGTCCGCAGAGCTTCCTCGTCGATGGCGTCCATGGGCTTTTTCGGGGCGCGGTCGGGATACTTTTCGACCATGTAGGCGGTGACCTTTGGCCCCCATACGCTCCAGAGCTTGCCTGGATATTCGGTGTTGCGACGAACGAACCAGTCGTTGAAAACGGAGATGGCCACATTTCCAGGATCCTCGCGCCGCTTGGCCATCGTACTCAGCACCAGCGCATGGAGAGATTGAAGTTCGTTGTTCGAAAACAACATAAGTTTGTTCTCGATCTGACTTACCTGGGACATAACGACAACGGCGAGGGTACCCCCAGCCATTGCAAGAACGCCAATGGTTGCAAAAACCATAAAGCGGATTTTCAAGCTCAAGTGGCTCCAGTATCGCAACATTGGCTCATCCCCCGAGTCAGAAACCCACAG